>JBAXER010000022.1:0-39165 GCA_037140375.1 Actinomycetota bacterium | reverse complement strand
AGTCCCTTCGAGAGCTTTGAGCAAAGGGAGCGTCCTGCGGGGCGCTCCCTTTCGCTATTGGACGCAGTGTGATGAGCGCCGCGAGCGAGGTAGTAATGAGGAGGCAGCAGTGACGAAGCCGATTACACGAGACAACAATTACCTCAGTCAGACCGACGCGATCATGTGGCTCATCGAGTCGGATCCATTGCTGCATTCAACAATTGTTGGCGTCGCAATGTTGGACTCGGCGCCTGATTGGCCAACTCTGACTGAGCGAATTGAACACGTCACCCATCAGGTGCCAGGGCTCCGCGACAAAGTGGTGGCGCCCCCTCTGCATCCCACGATGTTGCGATGGGTGGCCGACGAACACTTCGAGCTGGCATATCACCTTCGGCGCGTGGTGCTCACCCCTCTGGGCGGCGTCGAGGCAGGTATCAACGATGTGCTTGAGTTCGCTCGCAAGTCGGCGGCCAAGGGCTTCGATCGGGATCGTCCGCTGTGGGAGTTCACACTCCTTGAAGGTCTCGTCAAAGGACAAGCTGCGCTGGTGATGAAGGTGCATCATGTGCTCACCGACGGCGTGGGCTCGGTGCAGCTTGCTGCCTATCTCTTTGACTTTGAAGCTCCAACGCCAAACACGAAGCGAGCCCGGTCGACGCCCGTCGCGAGTGCGTCAATAAAGAGCGCGAACGCGCCTGTCGGAGCCCTTGGTCTGTTCGGCGATGCGGTCTCTCATGACCTTGAGGCTGTCGCAACACTTGTGCGCCGGAACGCTCCGACGGCGATGTCGAATTTTCTGCACGCGCTCGCTCACCCACAACAAACCGCGGCCGACACCGTTGACCTTGCGCGATCGGTTGGGCGCACGGTTGCGCTCGCACGGTCGGCGATGTCGCCAATCATGACCACGCGTGATGTGCATTCTCATTTCGATGTGATCGATGTTCCGCTCGCGAAGATGAGCGCAGCAACGCACTCCGTTGGGACATCGCTCAACGACGGATTTCTGGCGGGTATCACGGGAGGCATGCGCCGATATCACGACCGGCACGGTGCTGAAGTAGACGAGCTCAGGGTGGCGATGCCCATTAGCCTGCGCGTCGACGAGCATCAGCCCGGCGGGAACCATGTGACGGTGATGCGGTTCAAGGTGCCGGTGGGAACTGCTGATCCGGCCGAACGTCTGCGGTTGTTGCACGACAAAGCCAAAGATGTCCGCGCCGAGCGGTCGCTGGCCTACACCGAGGCCGTTGCGGGCGCGCTCAACCTGCTGCCGAAGCAGGTGATCGCGACGATGCTGAAGCGGGTCGATTTTCTGGCCAGCAATGTTCCTGGGGTGCCCGTGCAGATGTACCTCGGCGGCGTCAAGGTGTTGCGGTTCTATCCGTTTGGACCTACTGCCGGATCGGCAGTGAACATCACGTTGATGTCATACCGCGGCCGGTGCTACATCGGCGCCAACATCGACACCACGGCGATCCCCGATCACAAAGTGTTCATGCGCTGCCTGAAGGCGGGATTCGCCGAAGTGCTTGCGCTCGCGCCGTAACCGTTATCCGACGAGGGTCAGGCGGGTGGGTGAATGATGACCACGGGGCAACGGCTGTAGTGCGCGCAGTAGTTCGCGACAGATCCGAGCAAGAGCTCGCTCGATGAGCCTGAACCGCGTGAACCGACCACGAGCATGTCGGCGAGTTCGGCGATGCGCACGAGATCGCCGCCCGGCCTGCCTTCGGGCGCCATGATGGTGTACTGCACGCCCGACGCATCGAGGTTGACTTCTTGAGCGAGTCGCTCAGCGGTGGCCACCACGTCGGGCGCCACGGTCCATACAACTTCGGTGGCGACCAGTGTGGGGAACTCCCAGCACGACACCACAAGGAGCCGCGCATTGCGCAACTTGGCCTCGGCCATTGCCCACTCAAGGGCATGTCGCGAGTTCTCAGATCCGTCGACACCGACGACAATGCTGCCCATGGGTTCCTCGATTGTTAGGTCCGTGTGATTCTACTGAAAGCTGGCAGCGAAGCGATTGGGTGTGGTGCGATGGCCAGAGCTGAACAACTCGGGACCTTGGTCACTTTGGGTTGGCTCAGTTGGGTTTGATGTCTTGGCTACGCAACTCGGCGATGCGTTCGTGCAAGAACTCGAACGCCGTGCGACCCTCGGCCAGAATCACGTCGTCAGCAGGGTGCAAGAACAACGGCACCGACAGCCGCGAGCGCATTGCCGAGTCGCCGGTTGGGTTGAGCACCCGATGCGTTGTCGACGGGTAGTAGCCGCCGCTGGCCAGGGCGAGCATGTCGCCACAGTTGACTGCCATGCTGCCGTAGTCGCACGGCACGTCGTGCCAGGCGCCGTTGATGTCGCGTACTTGCAGACCCGATTCGTTTGATGCGGGCAACACCGTGAGCAAGTTGATGTCTTCGTGCGCTGCGGCGCGCACAGCGCCAGCGGGCTCGTTGCCGGTGAGCGGTGGATATCGCAGAACACGCAGCAGAGTGCGCGTGCTGCCGTCGAGCATCTGGTTGAGCGGTCGCGAAAATTGTGCCGACACCGATGCGGGGGTGTGGGCCTCAACCCACGACAGCAAGGTGCGCGCAATTTCGGTTGCCTGTTCGGCATAACGCAGCGCCGCGTCGCTGACAGTGCTCGGATAGCGACCCCATGGGTACACATGGAAGAACTCTTTGATGTCGCGAACCGTGTTGCCCTTGGCGGTCTCGGAGACATCAGGTCCGAAGTAACCGTTCTGGTTCTCTTCGTCGTATCGGTAGGCGTACTTAGCGTCGGTGTTGAAGAAGTCGAGCCATTCGTCGTAGATGCCCTGCACGAGAGAAGGCGGCAACGGATGGTTCACGAGCACGGCAAAGCCGGTGTTGTGGAGCGACTCGGTAAACGCTTGCGGCGCGTCAGCAGCCTGAAAATCGACGACGTCAACCTGCATAGGAGCCTTACGTTACAGCGGTCGAGGGGCGCTGCTTCGCTACTTGTCGGTGGGTCGCACCAGAACAACCGGGCAAGGGCTGTGGTGGGCGCAATAGTTCGACACTGATCCAAGTAACAGTTCGCGAACCGAACCGGCGCCGCGGGATCCAACCACCAGCATTTCGGCATCGGCGGCGAGCCTTACCAGTTCGGGTCCGGGGCGGCCCTGCGGCGTCTCGATCGTGAACGTCACGCCCGCTTCAGCGACTTCGGCGTCGGCGACCAACTTCTCGGCTGTCGACTTGGCGCCTTTGATGATCAAGTCCTTGTCTGGTGGTGGCATGTAGATGGGCTCCGAGGTGACATACAGCGGGTACTGCCAGCTGTACACAACTTGCAGCGAACAGCCACGCAACTTGGCTTCGGTAACGGCCCACTTCAGTGCGTCGCTCGAACCCTCGGACCCATCGACTCCAACAACAATTGTTTTCATGCGGTCATGGTGGTCGCAGATGTCAGCAGGCGATAGGGCCGAAAGTACTCAGTTTTCCTCAGGCACGAGAAAGGCGGCCTGGCTCACCGCTATGGTTTTCATTCATGATCGGCTCCATCGGCGAGGCAACATCAACTGTTGCCGTCAGCACGGCGTTCGCGTCGTTTACGTCCTGATCCCGCGCTTGCGATGGCCGTAATCTCAATTCCAACCGTCTGGATTTTCGGCGATCAGCTCGACCGCTCTCGGGGCGCTCTTGCGGGTCGAAAGCCGGGGGAGTGTCGTGTGTTGTTGGTCGAGAGTGACACGCTCATCGGTTCCCGGACGTGGCATCGTCAGCGGTTACATCTGGTGCTGTCGGCAATGATGCACTTCGCCGACGAGCTGCGCGCTGAGGGCTTCGAGGTTCACTACCGTCGGGCGAGCACCCTGGCGCAGGGCTTTCGGGATCACAGCGACGACTTCGGCGGCGGACCCGTGATTGCGATGGAGCCCACGAGTTGGGACGCTCGCGAGACGCTCGAACGTTTGGGTGTCGAGCTGGTGCGCAACGACCAGTTTCTGTGCCATTACGACGACTTTGCAGCATGGGCCGCCGACCGCAAGCGGCTCACCATGGAGGACTTCTACAGGTGGCAACGACAGCGCCTCGGAGTGTTGGTCGACGACGATGGGCGTGGCGGCCGCGTGCCTGTTGGCGGTCAGTGGAACTTTGATCACGACAATCGAGAACCGCCACCGCGAGATGGTCGCGCGTGGCCCTCTATCGAGCGGTTCGAACTCGACGAGATCGACCGTGCCGTGCTCGATCGACTTCCGCAGACCACCTTCGGAGCCGACCCCGACGGCACGTGGCCCGTCACGCGCGCGCAGGCGTTGATCCGACTGAGCGAGTTCATTGAATCTGGATTGGCGTTGTTCGGGCCGCACGAGGATGCGATGCTCGCCGCGGAGTGGAAGCTGGCTCACTCGGCGCTGTCGTCATCGATGAACATCGGCCTGCTCCATCCGAGCGAGATCGTGCAAGCCGCTGAGCTTGCGTATCGCCGTGGCATGGCTCCGCTCAACTCGGTTGAGGGCTTCATTCGTCAGGTGGTTGGCTGGCGCGAATACGTATGGGGTGTCTATTGGCTGTGGATGCCTCGCTACCGGAGCGCCAATGTGCTCGGTGCCACGAGGCCTGTGCCGCCCTCGTTCACGGGGGCTGACACCAAGATGGCGTGCGTTTCGAGCGTGATCGGACACGTGCACGACCACGGCTACGCGCATCACATCGAGCGGCTGATGGTGCTCGGCAACCTGGCCCTCACGGCTGGCGTAGATCCGGCGGCGATGACCGACTGGATGCGGGCGAGTTTCGTCGATGGAGCGGAGTGGGTGATGTTGCCCAATGTGATTGGGATGGCGCTGTTTGCCGACGGCGGCAAGATGGCCACCAAGCCCTATGCCTCGGGTGGGGCCTACATCAACAAGATGAGTGACTCGTGCCGCACGTGTCGCTTCGACCCGAAGCAGCGGGTCGGACCCGATGCCTGCCCGTTCACCACGCTCTACTGGGACTTCCTTGCCCGCAACGCTGATGCGCTCGCCGGCAATCACCGCATGGCGCGCCCGCTCGCAGCGATGCGAGCGTTGAGTAACCTGCCGGCCGTCCGCGAACGAGCGATCGAAGTTCTGGATCGACTCGACCGCGGCGAGTTGTGAGCGCGCTGTTACGTTCTGCGTATCGATCGTCGGCGACGCATCGCCCGTTTTCCTAACGAGCTGGCACGAGTCCGCCGTCGGCGAGCACAACTTGGCCGGTCACATAGCTCGATGCGTCGGATGCCAAGAAGAGCGCAGGCCCGACCATCTCGTCGGGATGAGCCATCCGCTTCATCGAGCATGCTTGGGCCATGCGCTGCTGGGCCTCGGGTGTGTTGTTGAGCACCATGTCGGTCTCTACCGTGCCTGGGGCAATCGCATTGACCCGGATGCCGCGTGTAGCGAAGTCGGCTGCCATGGTGCGAGTGAACGACAGCAGACCCGACTTGGTGCTGGCATACATCGCCGAGGCAACCGACGGCAAGAACGCTCCAGCCGAAATCACGTTGATGACCGAGGCGTGTGGGCTCACCAGTAGATGTTGAAGCGCAGCTTCGATGAGGAACACCGGTCCGCGTAGGTTGACATCGTTCACCTTGCCCCAGGCCTCGGCAGTAAGTGACCCGAGCGGTTGACTTAAGGCCGTTGCCGCGTTGTTCACCACGATGTCGATACGGCCAAACGTGTGCACGGTTGTGTCGACGATGCGCTGAATGTCGTCGAGGTCGCCAAGGTGCGCAGCGATGCCGAGGGCGGTGCCGCCGCGCTGCTGCAAGGCGTGAACGGTCTCGTCGACGGCCTCCGCCTTGCGGCTCACGACCACCACGGTTGCGCCAGCATCGACGAAGCCTTCAGCGATTGAGCGGCCGATGCCGCGGGTGGCGCCGGTGATGATGGCGACTCGGCCCTCCAGACCAAACAACTTGTTGATGCGGTTGGTGTCCATGAGGCCTCCGAAGGGCAGTGCTGCGAATGGGTGATCGAGCAGTGGAACTTAGTCGTGAAGCGTGAACGCACGGTAGACGTGCGGTCACGCTTTCTGGGGCGGCGGCGAGGGGACTGCGGGGTTAGCTCGGGTTGGATCCGCCGTCGATGGTGATGGTCTGGCCGGTGACCCACGCGCCTTCGTTACTGGCCAACCAAACGCACGCGGCGCCGATGTCGGCAGGGGTCCCCAAGCGTCCGACCGGAATGGTCTTGGCGATCTGCTCGGTGAACGCCCCGCCATCGGTGTTGGCCATCAGGCCGAGCGCAAGCGAGTTTGCGGTGACGCCGCGTCGCGCCGACTCGATCGCGATGTGGCGCATGAACGCGATGGCTCCGCCTTTGGCAGCGCCATACGCCGAGATACCCATGCGGTTCCCGACGGTGCCCGCACCCGACGCAATGGTGATGACTCGCCCCCACCCGCGTGCTTGCATCCCGGCGAGTACAGCTCGCGTGCAGTGCATCACGCCGAACAGATTCACATCGACGAACCGTGCGTACTCGCTGGGCTCCATGTCCACGAACTGCTTCGGCGTGAACCCGTGCGCGCCGGCATTGCCAGCGTTGTTCACGAGGATGTCGATTGGCCCGAGCGCATCGATACTTGCTTGCACTGCCTCGGCATTGGTGACGTCGAACGGCGCCGCAGTTGCGAGTGCGTCAGAGGCACGGAGGGCCGCAGCCGTGTGCTCGGCGCGTTCGGCCACCACGTCGTTGACAAACACATGGCATCCCTGTGCAGCGAGCGCCGCAGCAATGCCAGCGCCCACTGATTGTCCTGCACCAGTGACCAACGCTGTCTTGCCTGTGAGGTCAAACATCTGCACAGTGTTGCCGGTGCGTGGCTCCACGGGCGGACCCAAGCCGAGCGATGACTAGGCGACGATGTTCACCGTGCGGCCGGGCACCACGATGATCTTCTTCGGGGTAGCTCCGGCCAGAGCGGCGATGACCTTGTCGTCGGCGAGCGCAGCGGCGCGTACCTGATCGTCGGTGGCGTCGGTTGGCACCACAATGCGGCTACGGAACTTGCCGTTTACTTGCACCGGCAGCTCGGTGTTCTCGGACACCAGCAACGCAGGGTCTGCAACCGGGAACGGAGTGTTGGTGAGCGAGTCGGTGTGACCCAATTTGCTCCACAACTCTTCGGCGATGTGCGGGCACAGCGGAGCGATCATCAGCACCAGTGACTCGGCTAGATCGTGCGGGCAGGCGCCGAGTTTGGTGAGCGCGTTATTGAGTTCGATCATCTTGGCGATGGCGGTGTTGAAGTGCAGTTCGTCCATGTCGGTGCGCACGTCGTTGATCGTGCGGTGCAACAACCGAACCGTGTCGATGTCGGCGGCGGCGCCCAGACGCAGTTCGCCAGTCTCCTCATCGACGAGGTTGCGCCAGATGCGTTGCAAGAATCGATGCATGCCCACGACGTCGCGGGTTTCCCATGGGCGCGAGGCGTCCATCGGGCCCGTGCTCATTTCGTAGAGACGCAAGGTGTCGGCGCCGTAGGCCTCGTACATCTCGTCGGGGGAGACAGCGTTCTTGAGGCTCTTGCCCATCTTGCCCCACTCGCGTGTGACCGGCTTGCCCTCGAACGTGAACTGTCCGCCGGCCTCTTGAACGCTTGCCGCGTCGACGTAAACATCGCGTTCGTCCTTGTAGGCCGCAGCCAAGATCATGCCTTGGTTGAACAAACGGTGGAACGGTTCTTTCGACGACACGTGGCCAAGATCGAACAGCACCTTGTGCCAAAAGCGCGAATACAACAAGTGCAACACGGCGTGCTCGACGCCACCGACATACAGATCGACGCCGCCCGGATGTCCGTCGCCTTGTGGGCCCATCCAATATTGCTCAACCTCTTTGTCGACGAGCACGTCGTTGTTGGTTGGGTCGAGATAGCGAAGTTCGTACCAGCACGAGCCAGCCCAGTTGGGCATGACGTTGGTGTCGCGGTGGTAGCTGCGCGTGCCCTCGCCGAGATCGATCTCGATGTCGGTCCACCAGTCAAGTCGATCGAGCGGTGATTCGGGGTTGCTGAACTCGTCGTTGGCATCGAAGGTGCGTGGCGAGAACGACTCGGTTTCGGGCAGCAGCACGGGCAGCGACGAATCGGGGAGGCCGATCGGGCCGAACTCGTCGTACACAATGGGAAAGGGTTCGCCCCAGTAGCGCTGGCGACTGAAGAGCCAATCGCGCAACCTGAAGTTGACGGTGCCGTGGCCGCGATCGCGGGCCTGTAACCACTCGTTGGCGAGGCGCTTGCCGTCGGTTACCGATGAGAGTCCGTTGAGTTCGAGACCGTCGGCATTGGCCGATTGCACGTAGACGGCGTCGCCGACGAATGCCTCCGGCCATGTAGACGTGTCGAGCGACTCGGCGATGTTGCGCTCGGCGAACCAAGACGCAGGTGGTTGCTGAATCGCAGGAATCGACAGACCAAACTGGCGGGCGAACTCGAAGTCGCGATGGTCGCCGCAGGGCACGGCCATGATGGCCCCGGTGCCGTAGCCCATCAGTACGTAGTCGGCAATCCATACAGGAATCTGCTGGCCGTTGACTGGGTTGGTGGCGAACGAACCGGTGAACACGCCGGTCTTTTCGCGAGTGGCGTCTTGCCGGTCGATGTCTTTTTTGGCCTTCGCAACACTCTGATATTCGGCCACCGCATCGACTTGGTCGGCCGTAGTGAGCTGGGCTACAAATGGATGCTCAGGAGCGAGCACCATGAAGGTTGCGCCAAATAGGGTGTCGGGGCGAGTGGTGAACACCTCGATGTCGCCAGCCGCACTGGCGAAGCGCACGCGGGCGCCTTCGCTGCGACCGATCCAGTTGCGCTGCATCGTCTTGATTGCATCGGTCCAGTCGAGCAGTTCGAGGTCGTCGATGAGTCGATCTGCATAGGCCGTGATGCGCATCATCCACTGGCGCATATTGCGCTTAAAAACGGGGAAGTTGCCGCGCTCGCTGCGTCCGTCGGCGGTGACTTCTTCGTTGGCTACAACCGTGCCGAGACCGGGACACCAGTTGACGGGTGCCTCCGACACGTATGCCAGGCGATGGTCGTCGACGATGCTGCGCTGCTCGCCCTTTGATAGTGATGACCATGCTCGGCCATCGGGTGTGGCTCGTGATCCGCCTTCGAATGCACTGATCAGTTCGGCGATTGGTCGGGCACTGCCGACGCCATTGTTGGCGCTGGTGTCGTACCACGAGTTGAAGATTTGCAAGAAGATCCACTGGGTCCAGCGGTAGTACTGCGGGTCGGTGGTCTCAATGCTGCGGCGTTTGTCGTGGCTCAGGCCGAGGCGTGCCAACTGACGCCGCATCGTGGCGATGTTGGCGGCAGTGGTGATGGCCGGATGCTGGCCAGTCTGCACTGCGTACTGCTCGGCGGGAAGACCGAAGGCATCGAAGCCCATCGTGTAACACACGTTGTAGCCAGCCATTCGCTTGTAGCGGCTGAACACATCGGTGCCGATAAATCCGAGCGGATGCCCCACGTGCAAGCCCGCGCCTGATGGGTACGGGAACATGTCGAGAACAAACATCTTCTCGCGGCCGGCTACCGCTGCTGGGTCGCCGAGTGGCCCGGCCGGGTTCGGTGCCTCGAAGGTGCCGTGGCTATCCCACCAATGCTGCCAACGCAGCTCGATGTCTTGGGCGAGCGCGGATGAGTAACGAAAATTTGGGATGTCAGAGTCGGCGTGAGCCATAGACACCCACTCTACGGGCCTGCTGTCTAGCTACCCACGACCATTATCAGGTGCCCATCGCATTGACGATCTTCTCGCGAAGGGCCGACATCTCAACCTCGCCGCTCGTACGGAACAGCACCTTGCCCTCGGCATCGAGAAACACGAATGTTGGGAACCCTGAGAGGCCTAGAGCGTTCGCGGCCTCCTGCTTCGAACTGTCTACGAGCACCGGCCACGGGAATGACTCGCGAGCCAGCCAGGCCGACGGCGGAAAGTTGGGCTTCTGCGAGTCGGTAGCGGTAGCAATGCCAACGATCTCCACGCCCGCGGGCACTCCGCCGTCGTTGTTCCACTGCACCAAGCGAGGCACCTCGCGTTGGCAATGCGGGCACCAATGAGCGAGCAGCACCACCAAGGTGGGCTCGCCCGGCTTGATAGTGACAGCCGAGCCATCGAATGTGAAGCCGTCGAGCTGAGGTGCCTGCGTGCCTACCGCCGGGTCGTCGCTGTCGGCCATCTTGGGCAGCGCCACTCCGGTAACCGTGACGGACCTGAACTCTTCGACTTCGGTGGGCAACGACGTAACTGTTTTGGTGCTGTCGCCGCCAGCAAAGGCAATGATCGCTGCGATCGCGACGACCAACGTGAGTGCGGCACCGACGCCGATCCACAGGGTCTTTGTGGGGTTCTTCTTGTGTGGGGTGCTGGTGGTGGGGGAGGCCACGACTACTCCTTGGGTGTTGTTGGAGAGGGAACGCTGGTGAGCGCGAAGATGGCGATGAAGCCAACGAGCGCCATGAACGGCAAGGTCACGAAACCGAACTTCTCGAACCACACGTATTCGCACGGAATGGTGGTGTTACATACGCCGGTGTCGAGTTGGGGGAAGCGTTCGAGAAGGTAGTGGTATCCCGAGATCGCGATGCCGATGCCGGCCAAGGGCAATGAGTAGCGACGGATCAATGTGTCGCGACGCACGGCGGCGATGGTGAGGATGATCGCCAGCGAATACATCGCGATGCGCTGGTACCAGCACAGCGTGCACGGCAGATAGTTGGCAACCTCAGAGAAATACAAGCTGCCCGCCATCGACACCGCAGCGATCAGCGCAGCGAGCGGAACGCATGCGGCCGACAGCGCGTTGAGCGATTCACGTACTGCTGGACGGCGCGTCGCGACGGCGCGCATGAAGATCAAACCAATTGAGGCGGCCAAGACGGCGAGAGTCAGCGTGGCGAAGAAGAGTTGCGCTTTGAGGGGGGTCATACTCACCAAGTCGTAGAGAACGGGTTCGAAGTTCCCTCGCCGACTAGGTTAGGGACGCTTATGACTTCGATTACAGGTTCTATCACCGATCGCCTACAGCGAGCGGCCGACCGTCCAACGGGGGTCCGCTTTGTAGGTGCTTCGGTCACCCCCGCCGACGAGCCGAGCTTTGTTTCGTGGGGTCAGATCCACGACGAGGCACGCGCAGTGGGTGCCGCACTGCAGGCCCGCGGGCTCGTGCCCGGCGACCATGTTGCAATCCTCGGACCCACCAGCCGCGCACTCATGACCATCATCCAAGGGTGTTGGCTCAGCGGCATCGCCAGCATGGTGCTGCCGCTCCCGATGCGGATGGCATCGCTCGATGCATTTGTCGAGAGCACGCGCGGTCGCATTCAGCACGGCGACGCAAAGCTTGTCCTGATCGACGATGCGTTGGCGCCGTTTTACCAATCGGGTCCTGGCGACCCACCGATCGAGCCAATGGCAGCAGTCATGCCGCGTCCGGGCAATCCGTCGGGCGAGCGCCTTGAGATTCCTGCCAACGATCCAGAGCGCTTAGTGATCCTGCAATACACCAGCGGCTCCACGAGCGAACCCAAAGGCGTGATGATCCCCGATCGGGTACTCACCGCGAACATCGATGCTTCGTGCGCTGCAGCGCAGCTCGGTCCCGACGAAGTCATGGTGTCGTGGCTGCCCCTCTATCACGACATGGGATTGGTCGGATTTCTCTCGATCCCGATGACCAACGGATGCCAGCTTGTTCAAGCCGCACCTCAAGATTTCATGGCGCACCCGGGTAACTGGATGCAGTGGATCAGCGATCACGGTGGCACTGCCACGGCAGGTCCAAACTTCTCCTGGGTGCTCGCCACCCGTGCTCTGAAACGCATGAAGGATCTCGACCTCTCGCAGCTCACGCTCGCGCTCAGCGGTGCTGAGCCTGTCGATCCATCAGCCGTCGAGGCGTTTGTTGTTGAGGCGGGGCGTTTCGGATTCAAGCCCGGTGGCGTCTTCCCCGCTTTCGGCATGGCTGAGGTTGCAATCGGAGGAGCGTTCCCTCCACGGCACCGCGGCTTACGCACCGACGATGTCGACCGAGTGCTGCTCGAACGAGATCGCGTCGCCAAGCCACTCGACATCACCGACGACACCGAGGCCGACTCGGTGCGTCGCCTCCCGTTGTTGGGTCGCCCGGTCCCCGGCCTCGAGATGCGCATCGTGCATGTCGACACCCGCGAAGAACTTCCCGAGCGTCACGTTGGCGAGTTGCTTCTCCGCGGCACCTCGGTCACGCCGGGTTACTACAAGCGCCCCGATGCAACCGCGGCGATGTTTGTTGATGGGTGGCTCTGCACTGGCGACCTCGGTTACATGCTCGACAACGAACTGGTGCTGTGCGGTCGCATCAAAGACGTCATCATCGTTGGTGGGCGCAACGTATTCCCCGAAGACATCGAGCGAGCCGTTGGGCCACTTGAGGGTGTGCGCGCAGGCAACGTGATTGCGTTCGGTGTCGAGGGTTATAAGGGCAAGGAGACTGTTGTCGTCGTAGCCGAAGTTCGCACCGAAGACACTGCCGCAGTGCGGGCTGCCATTCACCATCGCACCATCGAGGTGTGCGGTCTGCCGCCACGCGACATCATGCTCGTGAAGGCGGGCACGTTACCCAAGACCTCATCGGGCAAACTGCAACGCGCGAAGTGTCGCGAGTTGTATCTCAACGAAGAACTCGAACTCTTCGAGTAAAAAACTCGGCGCCATCGGGTGCGCTTGGTGAGTTGGTTTCTGCAACGATGTGCAGATGAAGGTCGTCTACACGCCTGCCCATCTGCTGCACGATCCAAAGAGCAGTATCGAACAATCTCGGGTGATGGAACCTTGGGAGCACATCGGTCGGGGCGAGGCGATCCACGCTGCGCTACAGGCCGATTCTCGCTTCGATCTCGTGTCGCCGTCATCGTGGGGAGCCGCGCCGATCGAGGCTGTGCACGATCCCGGCTTGCTTCGGTTCCTCTCCACCGCATGGGACGAATACCAGATCGCGTGCGGACCCACCGCCGACGTCGCTCCCGATGTTTTTTATCGGCCAGCGCTGCGCAACGGAATGTCGCCCGGGCGCGAGCCCGAGTCCGTGAATGGTCGACTTGGTTGGTGGTGCTTTGAGACCACCACGCCAATCACAAGCGGCACTTACACGGCGGCGCTCGCTGCGGTAGATACCGCGATGAGCGCTACGCAGATTGTGCTTGATGGTGCATCGTCGGCATATGGGCTGTGCCGTCCGCCAGGGCATCACGCAACGAGTTCGCTGTATGGCGGTTACTGCTTCTTCAACAACGCAGCGATCGCAGCGCATCACGTCGCCGCTACCACGGGCACAAAGGTCACGGTGCTCGATGTCGACTACCACCATGGCAACGGCACCCAAGAGATCTTTTACGCGCGCGACGATGTGCAGTACGTGTCGCTGCACGGCGATCCGGCCCGCGCGTATCCGTACACCGTTGGCTATGCCGACGAAACGGGCGCAGGCAGGGGAGCGGGATCAAACATCAACGTTCCGCTGGCAGCGCGCACCGAGGACGACGCGTACATCGCTGCGCTCCAACGAGCCTGTGATGCCATTGCATCGTTCGGTTCAGGCATGGTGATCGTGTCGCTCGGACTCGACACGTTTATCACCGACCCGATCTGCGACCTCTCGGTAACAACCGATGGTTTTGAGCGGTGCGGTGCGATGGTCGCCGAGCTTGGCCTTCCCACAGTTGTGCTGCAAGAGGGCGGCTACGACATCTCGGCGCTGGGCGACAACGTTCGTCGCTGGCTTATTGGTCTGGGCGCCTGACAACAAGCTCCCCGCAGCGCTGGCGCTACGACGCCTTGACTGCGTTGATCACCTGTTGCCAACGCACCGGGTCTGTCTTGTAGGGCGTGTAGAAGCTGATGCGCTGAATCACATCGCCGTAACGCTGGTGCAGCTCAGGAGCGATCTGCTCGGGTTCGCCGACCACCGCAAACGTGTTGAGGATTTCGTCGGTGATCAGGTTGCCCATCTCGACCCAACCACCCTGCTTGCTCAGCGCGTTGAGCTGCTCTTGCAAGCCGCCCCATCCGTGGATGTCGAGCACGTTTTTGTAGGCGGGTGTCGAACCGTAGAACGCGATCTGCTGGCGGGTGCCATCGATGGCTGCGGCCATTTCGGCTTTGTCGGTGCCGGTGACCACAAAGCTTGGGCCAACGATCTCGAAGCCCTCCATGGTCTTGCCAGCCTTGGCGCGGCCGCGAGCGAGCGCCGGAATAGTGACCTCGCGCAGGTACTTCTCGGTGGTGAAGCCGTGGCAGATGAAGCCGTCGCAGACTTCGCCCGCAACCTCAGTCATCAATTCGCCAACGCCTGCGAGGAAGATCTTTGGCACGCCGTATGCGCTGATGTCTGAGGCAGCAGGAGCGAAGAACGGTGTCATCAACGTGTGCGTGTAGAACTCGCCGCGGAAGTTGAGTGCCGTGCCGTTGAGCCAGCAATCCCAGATGGCACGCATCGCCAGAACCATCTCGCGCATACGCGCTGCTGGATGGCTCCACTCCATGCTGAAACGCTTGGTGATGTGCGGCTTGATTTGGCTGCCGAGGCCCATTACAAAACGGCCCTTCGAGAAGCTTTGCAAATCCCAGCCAGTGTTGGCGAGCGTCATTGGGCTGCGCGCAAACGCCACTGCAATCGACGTGCCGAGCTCGAGCGTGGTGGTGTGTTCGGCGGCGAGCAACAAGGGGAAAAACGGATCGTGGCTTGTTTCAGCGGTCCATGCTCCCGAGTAGCCAGCGGCTTCGGCTTGCTTGGCTTGTTCGGCGACCTTGTGTAGGTCTGTACCGATTCCTCCATCAACCTTCATGTGTGAATCCCCCTCGTGTCATGTGCTGCATGAAACGTAGCGCCCGCGTTGCAGGCGTGGGAACTTGACGAAGTGACTCAGCCTTCGCTTTGGTCGCGAAGGTACTGCTCGAGTTCGGCCGCGAGTTCGTCACCAGTTGGAATCTCGGCGTCGGTGAATTGGCGATCACTCGACGGGTGGTTCTCGACGCTGTCGTACACGGCCTCAAGTTGGCGGACCATCTCGCGATGGTCGTCGTTGCCAGCCACGAGTTCGTCGAGCCGCTCGCGTTGGATGGCTGTCTCTTGTCGTGGCGCAGCGCCGTCGACCCGGAC
The DNA here is from genome assembly GCA_037140375.1 of Actinomycetota bacterium. Classification (GTDB taxonomy): domain Bacteria; phylum Actinomycetota; class Acidimicrobiia; order Acidimicrobiales; family Ilumatobacteraceae; genus WLMZ01. The sequence goes on along the minus strand of JBAXER010000022.1, from coordinate 24,017 downwards.
GCCGCCGTACTGACCGAGGCCGGTGAGCAACGAAACTGTGGCGGCTGGATAGGCCATTGTGGCGATGTAGTGGGGCACTTGAACCCAGAGCCCAAGTGACTCGATGCTGGCATCGTGAAAGGCGTGCTCGAGCACCGAAGCGACGCCAGCAGGAACATCGACCGAGTTCTTTTGAAGATGCAGCGAGGCGACGAGTTCGGCTGATGGTGCCGAGACCGACAGTCGAGCTGGGCGAGTGTGCGGCGACGCAAACGGATACGCACCAAGCGCAACCATGCGGCGCACGCCGAGTGCAACGCCGAGCGCGGCGACCTCGCGAGCGAAATAACGCCACGCCATGTCGGGCTCAGGGCCGCTGAGCAACAGCACAGCTTTGCCGTCAAGATCATGGCCGAGTTTCAGTTCGATCTCGGGCCATGTGAGTTTGGTATTCACGCCGTCGCGCAGTTCCATCGTTGGACGTCGAGCGCGGTAGTCGATGAACGTGTCGCTATCGAAGGTGGCTATCGTGCGCGCGTTGCACTCGGCCTCAAGGGTGGCCATCGCCGCGCCGGCGGCTCCGCTTGCGTCGATCCAACCGGTGAACATCACGACCAGTGCTGCATCGTGGACGTCGGGTGCGGCGCCGTCGACGAACGTATAGGCGTTGGTCATGCCAAACGTCCGAGCGCCTCGAGGGCTTTGAGTGCGGCGCCGTCGACTTGCATCTTGAAGGGAAGCAGTTCTTCAGGATCGCGATCGCCCAGCGCGCCACCGAGGTAGCGCGAGTAGACGCCCTCAAGGATGCACGCCAGTTTCCAATAGGCGAAGGCCACATAGAAATCGAGTTGAGAGAGATCGCGGCCGGTGACCTGCGCGTAGCGGTGGGCGAGATCGTGACGATTCAAAAAGCCGGGTGCGGTGGTGGACGAACCGGTCCATGCAGAGCCTTCGTCGTCGGGGCCGGTCCAATAGACCATCAGCAGACCGAGGTCGGCGAGAGGATCGCCCAGCGTGCAGATCTCCCAGTCGAGTACGGCCACGATGTCGCCGTTGTCGTCGACCATGCAGTTATCGAGGCGATAGTCGCCGTGCACGATGGTGGCCGGTCCTTGCGCTGGGATGCGCTTGAGCAGTTCATCGTGAACCTGATCGACCGCGGGGAGTTCGCGGGTCTTTTGCGAGTTCCAGTTGCCATACCAACGGCGAAGTTGGCGCGCAATGTAATCCTCGTGACGACCGAGGTCGTGCAGCCCGGCCTCACCCAGATCAACAGCGTGGATGGCCGCCATCGTGTCGACGATTGACTCGCTGGCGCGGCGGCGACCTTCGGGCGTGAGCACAGCAGTTGCGGTGGCTGCATCGCGGATGACGTGGCCGTCGACAAAACCCATTACGTAGAACGGAACGCCGTTTACGGCCGGGTCGTCGCAGTAACCCAGGGCCGGTGCTACTGGCACAGCCGATTGCTGCAAACCAGAAATGATGCGGTGTTCGCGACCCATGTCGTGAGCGCTTGCCAGCACGTGGCCAAGCGGCGGTCGACGCAGCACGTAGCGGGCGCCGTTTGCGCCAGTGACAGCGAACGTGAGGTTCGAGTGGCCGCCAGCAATGAACGTAAACGTGAAGGGCCCTTGAGCGCCGGACACGTTGTGCTCTAGCCACGCGGTTACGGATGGGACATCGATTCCATTGACCTCGCTCATTAGTTCGACACGGTACCCGTAGTGGCACTACCAAGCCCTCATCGACGCCGCTGGCCAAGCACGTTCGGTCGCGTGTTTGGCTGCGATATCGTGCCGTGCATGCCAATCGATGTCACAGACGCCACGTTCGAAACCGAAGTCCTCGAACGATCGATGACCACGCCGGTCATCATCGACCTCTGGGCCCCATGGTGTGGCCCGTGCGTAGCGCTCACCCCAATTCTCGAACGGGTCACCGATGCCACCAATGGTCAGGTCGTACTGGTCAAGGTCAATGTCGATGAGAACCCCAATATCGCACGCGCATTTCAGGCGCAGTCGATTCCGGCCGTGTATGCAATCCGCGACGGCCAAGTCGTTGATGGCTTCGTGGGCGGCCAACCCGAACACGTCGTTGCTCAGTTCGTTGCGTCGGTGCTTCCCACCGAAGAAGAAGTAGAGGTCGAAGAACTCATCGCTGCTGGCGACGAAGACAGCCTTCGCGCCGTGCTCAACGAGTTGCCCGGACACGAAGACGCGATCATTGCTCTGGGCGAACTCCTGGTGGCCACCGATCGCGCCGAAGAGGCGCTTGCGTTGTTGGCCCGCATCCCCGAATCCGAGCGCACCCGCAAGGTGTCGGCGGCAGCGCGAGTCAGCATGAAGCCTGTCGATGACTACGACCAGAAGCTGGCGTCGCTGCTCGATTCAGTGAAGGCCGACGAGCAGGCGCGCCAGGAATACATCGACATTCTCGAGCTCATGGGCGCCGACGATCCACGTACGGCTGGCTATCGCAAGAAGCTCACTGCTCGACTGTTCTGACCAGCGAAGAATCCCTGTTCGCGTTGGTGTCGGCGCGCTATGGTTTCGCTCATGCCCCTTCAACGACACGACGGTTATCGCCTGTGGGTGGGCGGCCCTGTGCCAAAGGGCTCTGATGGCATCACCTTGGGGTCGCTGGTCATCGTTCGCAAAGGCTGCGAGAACTCGGCCAACTTGATCCGTCATGAGCGCGCCCACGTGCGTCAGTGGCGTCGTCACGGTCTTCTCGGCTTCAGCGTTCGCTATGTCGGGTCGTATTTGGTTTGGCGTTTGCGTCTCAAAGGTCATCGCGGCGCATACCTGCGCATCCCGCTCGAGATTCAGGCCGAGTGGGAAGCGCGTCGCTCGCCAGCGCCAGTGGTTCGTACCCGCGTGACGGCCGAGGCCGATCGCGCATCTCTCGCCGTTCGCTAATCGTCTCCGGCCAGCGCCGTTGAACCGACCCTGTTGCGAGAACCCGTTTCCTCGGTAGCGTTCTGCTCCTCTTCCCCCAAATCTTCGCTGGCGCGCTCGCGCCGTTGTTTGGGGAGGTCTCATGGATCCCTTGCCGAGTCGGCCCGGTCCGTCGCGACCTTTCAGCGAGGTCGCCCGAGCGTGGCTTGAGTGGTTTGGTGTTACTCGATTAGCGGTCACTGCGCTTGCTGTGTTGGCAGTGGGAGCTGGCGGCTTCTGGCTGTTGCGTAGTCCGGCGGCCACGATCGAAAGCGCACTGCCGTACGCGAGTCGTCGAGGACCCGCTGCGGCAGTCTCGAGTTCTGCATCAACGTCAACGGCGCCAGTGGCAGGTGTTGCAGTTGCCTCGTCTACGTCGGTTCCATCGCCTGCGCTCATCGTCTACGTAGCGGGCGCTGTGCTGAGCCCCGGGGTCTATCAGGTTCCCGGAGATGCCCGTGTGCAACAAGCGGTCCTCGCCGCTGGTGGCCCTGCCGCTGACGCCGACCTCGATGCAATGAACCTGGCTGCGTTCATCCTCGACGGAGACCGCGTGTACGTGCCGCACAGAGGGGCAGCGGTGCCTGCGGTCGTGGGCGCTACTTCGGGTGCGGCTTCGGCGGGCACCAATGGGTCCGGCCACCCGGCAACGCCAATCGATCTGAATCGGGCCGCTGCTGAAGAACTCGATGCGCTGCCCGGTGTCGGTCCGGCGACTGCCGCAGCCATCGTTACCTATCGCGAGCGCAGCGGACCGTTTGCCTCAATCGACGACCTGCTCAAGGTGCCGGGCATCGGCCCGGCAAAGGTCGAAGCGCTTCGCTCGTTGGTGAAGGTATGAGCGACAGCGGTATCGCTCGAGAGTTCGCGTCTAGAGCAGCGCTCGGCCAACGAACATTTCGGTTAGCGCTAAGCCCATCACCACGCCGGCCCACACGCCAACGGCGAGCCACAGGTACTCGCGCCAAAAGTCGCGCCAGATCGCAACCGGCGATCGGGTGGCGCGTCGCGAAGCCACGATGCCAACCACCAACCACATCGCGATGCTGCCCATCACACCAAGAAATGTCCGGCCCGATTCGGTGGTTAGGGGAATGCCCGCAACGAGCAGACCGGGGGCCGCAAACACCACTGCGGCGAAGCCAACGACGCCGCCAGAGGTGCTGGTGTTGCCGTGCAATATCATCGTGGCCACGATGGCCAATGCGCATGCGGGCAGCATGGCGGCGAATGGCCCGATGCGTCGGATGCGATAGCGAAAATCGCGGGGTCCAAGCGGCACCACAGCGCGGGGGTGGGTGCCAGCAATGCTCATGAGCCGATCGTATAGAAACCGTCGCGCGTTCTGGTGGCACACGATCACCACAGCGCAGCTGGCGCTCGTGGTCGCGCATGTGGTGGTCGGCGTGTGGTTGCAGCAACTCATTCCCTTGGTGGTGTTCAGTCTGATTGCTGCCGTCCAACATCGTTCGCGGCCGATCTGGTTGCTCTGCATCGTTGGTGGCGCACTTGGAATCGTGGCGTCTCAGGCGGCATGGGCGCATGCGGTACCAGAACACCTCGGGGCCTTCAGCGGGTCGGCCTGTTTAGTCACCGACCCCACACCGAAAGCAGGGGCAACCCAAGCGGTGTTCGAGGTTGGTGGTCAACGGTTCGAAACATGGGCTCGTGGATCGCCGCGGCGACGCATCAACGATCATCTCGCCGGTGAGTGCGCCACCATCGACGCCGAACGCAAGGCCCTCGTGGGCGTGCCAGCGCGTCGCGCAGCAATTCGTCACGTAGTCGGTGGCCTCCAGTTGCAAACCGTTGGCGACTGGTCGACGGGCACCCCGATTGCTCGCGCTTCTAATCGGGTGCGTCGGTTGTTTGCTCAGGGAGCTGCGCAACTTCGTTCGCCCGACAACGAGTTGTTCGCTGGCCTCGTCATCGGCGACGATCGCAACGAGCCCATCGCTCTGATCCAACAGTTTCGAGCGTCGGGGCTTTCTCATCTGACGGCAGTGTCCGGACAGAATGTGTCGTTTGTGCTGGCGGCCGCAGCGCCGCTGTTGCGACGGTTTCGCCCCGCTGGTCGGTGGCTGATCACCTTGGCGCTCATTACGTGGTTCGCAGCGCTCACACGTTTCGAGCCATCGGTTCTGCGCGCCGGAGTCATGGCGGGCATCGCCGCCACCGGATACTTCATGGGACGCGAACGGCCGGCTCTTCGACTGCTCACCCTTGCCGTCGGGGCACTGGTTCTCATCGATCCGATGCTGGTGTGGTCGGTTGGGTTCTGGCTCTCGGTGGGGGCTACCGCTGGCGTGGCTCTGTTGGGCACAGCGCTCGTGGCGTACATTCCCGGGCCGCGCTGGCTGGCGGTGCCCGCCGCCGTCACCATCGGTGCCCAGTGTGGCGTTGCCCCGGTGAGCCTGCTCGTGTTCGGAACCTTGCCGTTGGTGTCTATCCCGGCCAATCTGTTGGCAGTTCCGGTCGCTGGGTTCGTCATGCTCTATGGGTTGCCCGCAGGGTTGATTGCTGGCGCCCTGCGCCCGGTACTTGGCGGCACGCTGTCGGCTGTGGTGCAGATGCCAAGTGCCATCGCAACCCGCTGGGTCGCAACTGTGGCAGCACTCGGGGCGCGCTTCGAGCCGTCACCAGGTTGGGGCCTCATCGGGTGGTCATGTATCGCCGCAGCACTGGTGGCGAGGATCGTTGCTATCCGCTTCCGCCCGATATGGCAAGGTTGAGGGGTATGGCGATTCATCTCATCACTGGCGACGACGAATCACTAGTGCTCAGCGCCGTCACCGAATTGGTGCACCGGCTTGTCGGCACCGAAGACCGAACGCTGATGGTCGACGATTTCTCCGGAGACGATTACGAACTTCGGGCCGTTGTCGATGCTGCCCAGACCATGCCGTTCCTCACCGACAAGCGCGTCGTTGTCGCTCGCGACATCGGCCGATTTACGGCCGACGATGTGAGCCCGCTCGTGGCCTATCTCAATGATCCACTGCCGTCCACCGACCTCGTCATGGTCGCTGGTGGTGGCCGCATGGCCAAGTCGTTAACCGATGCAGCCAAGAAGGCGGGCGGCACCACCACGAACACCACGCCGCCCACCTCGAAACGCGATCGATCGATGTGGATCGAAGAGCAAGTTGCTGGCGCCGGGATGATGCTCGATTCGTCGGCGTTGGCCCTCATCGCCGGATGGATGGGCGAAGAGCCGGGCCGACTGAGCGGCGTGCTCGAAACCCTGCAGTCCACATACGGCAATGACCGCAAGCTCAGCGCTGGCGATGTCGAACCGTTCCTCGGCGATTCGGGATCGGTGCCACCATGGGATCTCACCGACGCCATCGATCGCGGCGATACCACCGCGGCTCTGTCGATGTTGGCGCGCATGATCTCGTCGCGGCACCCACTTCAGGTGATGGCCACCCTGCATAGCCACTATGTGCGCCTGCTCAAACTCGATGGCGCCGAAGCCAACACTGAGCAGGCTGTGGCCGACGTGCTCGGTATCAAAGCGGGTTTCCCAGCGCGTAAAGCGCTCGACCAATACCGTCGGCTGTCCAGTGGGGGAGTCGCTCGCGCCATCGATCTGCTGGCTCAAGCCGATCTCGATTTGCGCGGTCAGCGCGATCTGCCCGAAGAACTCGTGATGGAAGTGCTCGTTGCCAGACTCAGCCGACTCAGCCCCGCTGGCGGCGCTCGCGGGCGCTAAGCCACAACGCCGTACAAGCCGTCGGCGTCGGAGCGAAAAAGCAAACGACCCGAAGCCGAAGCTCGGGTCGTGATGCAGAGATCAATTGTCGGTGCGGTGGGGCACCACGCTTGCGATCAGGCGCCTGCGTTGACCCGCTTCATCAAGCGGCTCTTGCGACGAGCAGCCTGGTTGGGATGAATGATGCCCTTGGCGGCGGCCATGTCGAGACGCTTGACAGCGACGCGAAGTGACTCTTCGCTGTTCTCGGCGCCGGCGTTCTTGACAGCGGTCTTGACGCGAGTGCGCAGCTCGCTCTTGACTGCCTTGTTGCGATCTGCAGCCTTGGCGTTTGTCAGGATGCGCTTCTTTTGACTCTTGATATTCGCCACGTGCGAAGTCCCTTTTCGTTGACAGTCGGATGACTGATTCGTTGAATTGGCCGAAATGTTTGTGCTGGATAGGTCCAGAACAGGCTTGATGAGCGTATCGGCGGAATGAAACAACTGCCACCCACTCGCCGAGATTCACGGCCGGTAGCATCGAGGCACTGCTCATGGACCTCAGCCGAATCCGCAACTTCTCGATTATTGCCCATATTGATCACGGCAAGTCAACCCTTTCCGACCGCATCCTCGAGATGACCGGTGCCGTTGAGATGCGCGACATGCGTTCGCAATACCTCGACACCATGGATCTCGAGCGCGAGCGCGGCATCACCATCAAGGCGCAAAATGTTCGCGTCGAGTGGAAGGGGCATGTACTCCACCTCATCGACACCCCCGGCCACGTCGACTTTGGTTACGAAGTGAGTCGCAGCCTTGCGGCGTGCGAAGGCGTGGTGCTCGTGGTCGATGCGGCGCAAGGCATCGAGGCGCAAACACTGGCTAACTGCTATCTGGCTCTCGAACACGATCTCGAAATCGTGGCTGTGCTCAACAAGATCGACCTGCCAGCGGCCGACCCCGATCGGTATGCGCAAGAGATCGAGAACGTGCTGGGCATCAAGTCGGCCGACATCATCCGCATCTCGGCCAAGACCGGATTCGGCGTGCCCGATCTGCTCGACGCCGTCATCGACAAGATCCCGCCACCAAAGGGCGATCCCGAGGCTCCGCTGCAGGCGCTCATTTTCGACAGCCAGTACGACCAGTACCGCGGCGTAGTCAGTTCTATTCGCGTGATGAACGGACGCCTCAGCGCCGGCAACAAGGTGAAGTTCATGAACGCTGGCACGGTTCACGAAGCAGTCGAAGTGGGCGTGCGCCGTCCTGTGATTACCCCCATCGGCGAACTCGGTCCAGGCGAAGTGGGCTACCTCATTGCGGGCATCAAGCACGTCGGCGACGCCCGAAGCGGCGAGACCGTCACCACGGTTGCGCATCCGGCCGACGTCGCCCTCGAGGGCTACCGAGACCCCAAGCCAATGGTGTTCTGTGGCTTGTATCCCATCGATGGCGACGACTTCGAGCTGTTGCGCGAGAGCCTCGAGAAGCTCAAGCTCAACGATGCTTCCATCACCTACGAACCCGAAACCTCGGGAGCGCTGGGCTTCGGATTCCGGTGTGGTTTCTTGGGTCTGCTGCACATGGAAATCGTCAAGGAGCGTCTCGAGCGCGAGTTCAACCTTGCGCTTATCGCTACGGCTCCCAGCGTCGAATACCGCGTCACCAAGACCGACGGCGAGCTGGTGGTTGTCGACAACCCAGCCGACCTGCCTCCGCCACAGAAGATCGACTTCATCGAAGAGCCCTACTTCAGGGTCAGCATCATTACGCCCAAGGAATACACCGGCACCCTGATGGATCTGTGCCAGACCCGCCGCGGCGATATGACCAAGCTCGAGTACTTGTCGCCAGAGCGCGTTGAGTTGCACTACCGAGTGCCGCTTGCCGAAGTAGTTGTCGACTTCTTCGATCAGATGAAGAGTCGCACTCAGGGTTACGCCAGCCTCGACTACGAACTCGATGGTTATCAGCGCAGCAATCTCGTGCTGGTCGACCTCTGGCTCAACGGCGAACCTGCCGACGCGTTCAGCACCATCGTGCACCGCGACAAAGCGTTCGAATACGGCCGACGCATGTGCGAGAAGTTGCGTGAGCTCATCCCGCGCCAGATGTTCGATGTGCCCATTCAGGCAGCCATCGGCGGCAAGGTCATCGCTCGCGAAACCGTGAAGGCCCGTCGCAAAGACGTGCTCGCCAAGTGTTATGGCGGCGACATCACGCGTAAGCGCAAGCTGCTCGAGAAGCAAAAAGAGGGCAAGAAGAAGATGAAGGCCATCGGCCGCGTCGAGATTCCGGGCGATGTGTTTATCGCCGCGCTCAGGCTCGACGACTGATTCTTTAGGCGTCGCTATATTCTTTCGAGGTGCCGTCACAGACATTTCGTTCGCTCAGTGAACGAAATGCGCGGGTCTTCTTCCTCGGATTGTTGGTCTCGAACATCGGTAGTTGGTTGCAGCTCACGGCAATGTCGCTGTTGGTCTATCGCCTCACTGGCAAGGCCACCGATGTCGGTCTGATCATCGCCACACAGTTTTTGCCAACGCTGTTATTGGGCGCATGGGCCGGGGCAGTGGCCGATCGCGTCAACCGCCGCAAGATGACGCTGATCACCCAATCGTTGCTCACCGCGCAGGCGATGGTGCTGGGTCTGCTCAACCTCACCGGTCATATCGGTTTGCCCGCGATCTATGTGCTGTCCCTTGCGGTCGGAGTCATCAACGCGCTCGATAACCCGGCGCGGCGAGGGTTTGTGACCGAACTCGTCGACCCAATCGACATTCCCAACGCGATGTCGCTCAACACTGCAGTGATGACCGGTTCGCGAATCTTCGGACCAGCGCTTGCTGCCGCGCTCACCAAGACCATCGGCACCGGTTGGTGTTTCATCATCAACGGCGTTTCGTTCTTCGCGATTCTGCTGGCGCTGTTGTCCATCGACATGAAGACATTGCGGCCAGTCACGGTTGCCAAGCGCGGTGGCACGCCAGTGCGCGATGCGCTGCGATTCATTCGTGGTAACCCTCGATTGTTGCTGGTGTTCAGCGTGCTCGCCGTTGTCTCCACCTTCGCGTTCAACTACAACGTGAGCTTGGTTCGCCTCTCCGACAAGCGTTTTGGCGATAAAGATTTATTCGGTTGGCTGCTCGCAGCGGTCAGCGTTGGCAGCCTGATCGGGTCGCTGCGAACCGCCAAGTTGAACTTGGTCTCTGTGCGCTATCTGCTCGTGAACACGGCCCTGCTTGGTGCCAGCGGCGCCGCTCTCGCGTGGGCTCCCAACTTCGGCATGGCGTTGCTCTTCGCTGTGCCCACCGGCATTGGCGGAGCGGGCTTCATCGCTGCCACCAACTCGATTGCCCAGCAAGAGTGTCCGCCCGAAATGCGCAGCCGCTTGCTCGCGTTGATGGCCGTGGCGTTCTTGGGATCAACGCCCATCGGCAGCCCGATTACTGGTCTCATCGGCGACCGCATCAGCGCCGAGTGGAGTCTTGCCTACGGCAGTTTCATCACGCTGATCTGCGTTGGCTTCGCAGCGCTGTTTCTCGCTCGATCTGGCAACGGACGCTTGTCTCGGTCACACTTCACAGGTGACTCGCAGCCGTTCGATCATGTGGTTTCGCCGTGACCTTCGCCTGAGCGATCACGCCGCGCTTGCCTACGCCGCGCGAGAAAACAACGAAGTCGTGCCGCTGTTTGTGATCGACCCCGCACTTGTGCGCCATAGCGGCCAACCGCGTCTGGCATTTATGTATCGGTCGCTGCGCGCATTGAACGACTCGATGGGCGGACAACTCGTAGTGCGTCATGGCGATCCACAGGTTGTTGTTGCCGCACTCGCAGCCGAAACCCACTCGACCGAAGTTGTTGTCACGCGTGACTACGCCCCCTACGGCCGCGAACGCGATGCGGGCGTGGCCGCGGCGCTTGCTGCGCAACAGGTTGCCTTTGTTGGCAAGGGTTCGCAGTACGCAGTTGCGCCCGGGGGAGTACTCAAACCCGACGGCACTCCGTATGCGGTATTCACGCCGTTTCGACGCACGTGGAATCAGCATGGCTGGACCGAGCCCGGTGGCGCCGTGGTAGCCAACTTCAGCGGCGCCGACCATTGGCCTTGCGAGCCGATCCCCGATGATCCCGAGCTTCATTGCACCTTGCCGCCGGCGGGGGAGGATGCAGCGCTTTCTCGTTGGGACGACTTCGTTGCTTCGGGTCTCGATTCGTACGACCAAAGCCGAGATCTTCCTGCCGTCGCCGGCACCAGCATGATGAGCGCCTATTTGCGCTGGGGTCAGGTGCATCCCCGCCAGTTGCTTGCCGGCCTTGGCGACAGCGCTGCTCACGAAATCTTTCGTAGCGAGTTGGCGTGGCGCGACTTTTACGCCGATGTGTTGTTCCGCTCGCCACAAAGTGCCCGCCAGAATCTGCAGCACAAAATGGACGCAATCCGCCTCGACACCGACGCCGCTGCCCGCGAGCGCTTCGAGCTGTGGGCAACCGGATGCACCGGATATCCGCTGGTCGATGCTGGCATGCGTCAGTTGTTGGTTACTGGATGGATGCACAACCGGGTGCGCATGATCGTGGCCAGTTTTTTGGTGAAAGACCTGCACCTGCCGTGGCAGTGGGGTGCTCGCCATTTCATGCGTCATCTCGTCGACGGCGACCTGGCTTCGAACCAGCACGGATGGCAATGGGCGGCGGGTACAGGCACCGATGCGGCACCGTACTTTCGCGTGTTTAATCCAACAGCTCAAAGCAAGCGGTTCGACCCTGATGGCCACTACATCCGCCGCTGGGTGCCCGAGCTCGCATCGTTGGCGTCGACGCATGTTCACGAGCCGTGGACCTCGCCTCACGCGTCGGCGAGCCATGTGCGCCAGCCGATGGTTGACCACGCCGTCGAGCGTGCCGAGACATTGAGCCGCTACCAAGTGGCCATGGGACGCTAGCCTTTCACCACTGATGCTCGACGAACGTAAGACCGCCATTCTCAGAGCCGTTGTAGAGGAATACGTCACTACCGCGCAGCCCGTTGGATCAACCCACATTGCTGACGCGCCCGGTGTTCAAGTGTCCTCGGCAACCGTGCGTCACGACATGGCCGTGCTCGAGCAAGAAGGCTTCTTGGTGCAGCCGCACACGTCGGCGGGTCGAATTCCTACCGACAAGGGCTACCGATTCTTCGTCGACGGCCTCGCGCCCAATGGCACGCTCGATGCATTGGCGGCTCAACAGGTTGGCAATTTCTTCGATCGGGCTCATGGTCGCCTCGAAGAGCTGCTGTCGCACACCAGCAACCTGCTCGCCGATCTCACTCACTATGCGGCCGTTGTGGTTGGCCCCAGCGCGCAGGCCGCCGTGGTGCGCTCGGTGCAAGTGGTTGGTCTGTCGTCGCACATTGCAATGGTTGTGGCTGTGCTCTCAAACGGACAGGTCGAGAATCAGACCATCGAGCTCGACAGCGATTCAACCGAGATCCGTCTGGCCAACGCCACGGCCCATTTGCGGGCAGCGATGGTTGGTAACACACTTGGCTCTTCCGTACTCAGCCTGTCCTCGGGCGATGCCGATGTCGACAATCTCTGCAACAAGGCACTCACTGCGTTGCGTAGCGCTGGCGACGAGAACCCGGTATTCGTTGGCGGCGCTGCCTCGGTGGCGAACTCGTTCGATGCGGTCGATGTCGTGCGCTCGGTGCTCACCACGCTCGAACAGCAATACGTGGTTGTATCTCTGGTCCGCGATGTCATCGACCGAGGCCTGTCGGTGGCCATTGGCGCCGAGCATGGCCTTGAGCCGCTGGTGTCGTGCTCGGTTGTCGTGAAGTCGGTGATTGTCGAAGGCGAACGCCTCGGCACTGTGGGCGTGCTTGGCCCAACCCGCATGAACTATCCGCAGGCATTAGCAACCGTCGACGTCGTGAGCGATCGCCTTGGTCGGCGTTTGGCAGAAGGCTGAAAACAATGGCCGATTTTTACGAACTCCTTGGCGTCTCTCGCAACGCCACGCCCGAAGACCTGAAGAAGGCCTATCGCAAGAAGGCCCGCGAGCTGCATCCCGATGCACGCCCCGACGATGCCGAATCTGAGGCGTTGTTCAAAGAGGTGGCGCGGGCCTACGAAACGCTCAGCGATCCCGATAGCCGCGCTCGCTACGACCGCTTTGGCGAGTCTGGCAGCGCCGCCAGTTCCGGCGATGGCTTTGGCGGCGGTGGCCTTGGCGATCTTTTTGATGCGTTCTTTGGCGGCGGCGGATCCCCCTTTGGTGGTGGTCGTGGTGGACCCTCAGGTCCACCACGCGGGCAAGACCTCGAGGTTGTCGCCGATCTGAAGTTTGAAGAAGCGGTGTTTGGTGCCAACGTGCCGGTCACGTTACGCACGGCCGTTGCATGCACCGATTGCAGCGGTTCGGGTGCAGGTTCGGGTACGCAACCGGTCACCTGCAGCGACTGCAACGGCCGTGGCCAGGTACAACGCATTCGTCAAAGCCTGCTTGGCCAGGTGATGTCCACAGGGCCGTGCCCACGTTGTAATGGCATCGGCCAGATCGTGGTCACGCCATGTCAATCGTGTAGCGGCGACGGCCGCATTGTGACCGAGAAGACCTATCAGGTCGATGTGCCGGGTGGCGTAGATACCGGATCCACCTTGAGGCTCACTGGCCGCGGTGCCGCTGGCCCACGTGGTGGCGCGCAGGGCGACTTGTACGTGCACATTCGCGTGGCACGTCACGACCGGTACCGCCGCGAAGAAATCAACTTGGTCACCGACTTCCCAGTCTCCATCGCGCAGGCAACGCTGGGCACGCGCTCGATGCTTCCCACGCTTGATGGTGACGAAGAACTTGAGATTCCAGCGGGCACCCAACACGGGCGCGAATTTGTGTTGCGCGGCCGTGGCGTTCCGCGTTTACAAGGGCGCGGCCGAGGCGATCTGATCGTGCGTGTCGCAGTTCAGGTGCCCACCAAGCTCAACGACAACGAAGCCGAACTGCTGCGATTGTTCGCCGAGAGTCGCGGCGAGATGGTCGAACCGCACGAGAAGGGCATCTTCTCGCGCATCAAGTCGGCCTTTTCGTGAATCCACTGTTGCGCCGTTCCGCGGCGCACGTGTTTGTCGATTCGCTGCACACGCCAACGCTCAACTCCGACGATCAACACCATCTCGCGCGTGTGCTTCGGTTGAGGGCCGGCGAGTCGGTTTCGGTGAGCGATGGCCAAGGGCGTTGGCGGATCTGCCGTTTCGTGAGCGCCGACGTGCTCGAACCCGACACCGAGATCGAAACCGTCGAGCGTGCTGCCCCCGAGATCACTATTGGGTTTGCGCTTCCCAAAGGCGATCGACCCGAGTGGATTGTGCAAAAGCTCACCGAGATCGGCGTTGATCATGTGGCCGTGCTGCACGCCGAGCGCAGCGTTGTGCGCTGGGAGCCCGATCGGGCCGAGCGCAACATCGCCAAACTGGTCAACGTTGCGCGCGAGGCGTCGATGCAGAGTCGGCGTGTGTGGCTGCCCACGGTGTCGGGCCCGCTGCGTGCCGATCAGGTAGCAGGCGGCTCTGTGTCGCTGGCCGAACCCGACGGCGACACCCTCACACTGGCCGCGACCACGGTGCTCATCGGTCCCGAGGGTGGCTGGACGCCCAATGAACTGAACATCACCGCCAGCCATGTGAGCCTCGGAAAATCGATCCTGAGGGTCGAGACGGCGGCACTGGTAGCGGCCGCAAACTTGAGCGCCCAGCGTGATCGTTGAGCCACGAGCCGCGAGAATTTTGGCAACGAACGGCGATTACGGCCACAAACTGTTGCAAATTACTTCGGAGTGTGGTTGAATCATCACACTCCGGTTAAAACGTCACGGCGGACGTCACAGGATGATGAAGGGTGTTGATGATGCGAGAGTTTGATGATGATGACATTTCTTCATCTCCATACAGTCGAAAAGTCGGTGAGCGACTGCGCGTCATTCGGCGTCAGAAGCGGCTGAGTCTGCAAGATGTCGAGGCCACCTCGAAAGACGAGTTCAAGGCCAGCGTGCTCGGCGCGTACGAGCGTGGCGAGCGGGCCATCTCGGTGCCTCGTCTCGAGCGTTTGGCGTCGTTCTATAACGTGCCGGTCGAGCAGCTCTTGCCTCGCGACGAGCAAAGCGTCGACAACGAAAAGGTCGACGAAGGCATTGCCGGACGCAAGCTTCCGGTAGACCTCGTGAAGTTGTCGCAGCTTTCTGGGCAGCCCTTCGAGATGTTGTCGCGCTTCATGCGCATGATCCAGGTGCAGCGCCAAGACTTCAACGGCAAGGTGCTCACCATCCGTGGCGACGACGCACGCGCTATTGCGGCCATGCTCGATGTGCCTGTCGACCAAGTGGGCCAGCGTCTTGATGCGCTCGATCTGCTTGTGCATCCCGGCGGCGGCTGAGTCCGTCCTGTTCACAGTTACCCGCACTCATGTCTGACGTGTTTGGCGCGTACCTGCACATCCCGTTTTGCTCAAAGCGTTGCGACTATTGCGCGTTTGCTACCTTCACCGACCGTCACCATCTCATCGACGCGTACCTTGAGGCCCTGCTCAGCGATATTGAGCGCCACATTCGCGCCGGTATGCCCGTTTCCGACACCATCTTTATCGGAGGCGGCACGCCAACATTGGTGCCTCCCGCAGACTTGGCTCGCGTGATCGCAGCTATCCCGCGCAGCGCCACAGCCGAGGTGACGGTTGAGTGCAATCCCGACGATGTCACGCCAGAAATGATGCGCATCTATGCCGACGCTGGCGTGAACCGCATCAGCATTGGCGTGCAGTCGATGGTGCCCGAAGTGCTCGTGTCGCTGGGTCGTACGCATCTGCCAGCCAACGTCACCCGGGCCGTCGACGCAGTGCGCTCGAGTGGCATCACCACCTTCAATCTCGATCTCATTTACGGCGGCGCCGGCGAGCGGCTTGTCGATTGGGAGCGCACGCTCACGGGAGCGCTGGCGCTCGATCCGCCGCATGTGTCGGCCTACGCGCTCACCATTGAGGCAGGTACTCCATTGGCGTCGCAGCCCGAGCGTCATCCCGACGACGACGATCTCGCCGACAAGTATGAAATGGCCGACGACATGTTGGCCGCTGCTGGCTTGTTGAACTACGAGGTCAGCAACTGGGCGCGGCCAGGTCACGAGTGCCGCCACAACCTGCTGTATTGGCACCAGAGCGACTATCAGGGCTTCGGCTGTGCAGCTCACTCGCACATTGCCGGACGCCGTTTCTGGAACGTGCGCACGCCCGACCGGTATATCGATCTCGTGAGTGCCGATGAGTCCGTCGAGTCGGCTGGCGAAGAACTCGATGCGGCGGCTCGCCGTATCGAAGGGCTGCAGCTGCAGTTGCGTCTCCGCGAGGGTGTGCCGTTCGAGGCGCTCGATGGCGATGCGTTGCCCGGCGTGGTCGAGTTACGTGACAATCGGTGGGTGCTCACCCAGCGGGGCCGACTGATGGCCAACGACGTCTCGCTGCGCCTCAAGGACTAGTTGCGGCTGCGGCTCGCGTTGCTCACAGATTTTCGATGAGCATGATTGCGGCGAACACGAAGAACGAAATGGCTGCGCCGATACGCACGGCGCGCTCGGGCAATCGAGCGCCCAGCATCCGCCCAACCACGATGGCGAGTCCGTCGGCCAGCACCATGCCCACGGTCGATCCGAGCCAGGTGCCAAAGACGCCGTAGTGAGTAGCAAGGGTGATGGTTGCCAACATCGTTTTGTCGCCCAGTTCGGCGAGAAAGAACACGCCGCCCACCGTGAGAATCGTGTTGCGTGCCGGCCTGTTGGCGCGCTCGAGGTCGTCGTTGGTGAGCTTGTCGCCGCGCAGGGTCCACAATCCAAACGCTACGAAGGCGAAGGCAGCGATGATGGTGATCGCCCGCGTGGGTAGAGCGGCGCCAACCACTGCACCTACGAACACCGACACGGCGTGCACGATGGCGGTTGCAAGGGTGATGCCGATCATCACCGGCATGGTCTTGAAGCGGGTGGCGAATGCCAGCGCCATCAATTGCGACTTGTCGCCGAGCTCGGCAACAAAGATCACGCCGAAGCTCACGAAGAACGCTGTCAACATCTGTTCAGCTCAGTTCAATCCCGCCGATGCGGTTGTTGAGGGACACAGCGGCAAACGAAAGTTGCTGCTGCGCACCCGGGTCAGTGGCCAACGTATCAGCTGACAAATGTTGGCAGGAGGTCCCGGAATTCAGCTGATATAGTTCTGCTCGCTGTAAGTACGAAAGCTGGCCAGTTGGCCGGTGATCACATCTTGCGGGCGCGTAGCTCAGTTGGTTAGAGCGCCACCATGACACGGTGGAGGTCCCGGGTTCGAGCCCCGTCGTGCCCACTACAAATCCCTTGCGCAGCAAGGCTTTGCGGTGTGTCTAGCTTGTCCAGTGCTCGTCGATAAACGACTTGAGCACCTCGAAATACCTCTCGGGTTCGTCACGGTAGATGCCGTGTCCAGAGTTTGCGAAGCTCTCGAAGCGAACGAACTGTTGCGGCATCGCTGCGGCCATGCGCCGTGCATCAATCACCGGAGTGACCGGATCAAGGTCGCCCGCCATCACGAGCACCGGGTCACTCACCTTGGCGAGCTCGGGTAAGAGGTTGAGCGCGGCGCCTTCGTGGTGATTGAAATGGGTGAGCACATCGTCGTTACGCACGGTGCGTTGCCCGGCAAATGGGTTCACGTTGTTCTGTGTGTACAGCGGCCCGCAGACCTTCACGTAGCGGCGAGCCATCTTGGCCATCGTTGCTTCGTCGGGCGCATTCCAGAACTCAAGTGCCACGTCTCGAGCTTCAGCGCCACCCAACTGCTCGAACATGTCGAACATCGCTGACCGGTCGTGATCCGAGCGGGTGCTGTTCAAGATGATGCCGCTGGCAAAACCTGGATGGCGCGACGCCAAGCGCTGAGCCACGAATCCGCCGAACGACAGTCCGAGGATGAACGGCTTGTCGATACCAAGCGTCTCGCACAGCGACACGGCATCGTCGGCCCACTGATCGAGGGTCCATGTGTCGGGCGTGCTCCAGTCGCTGCGGCCCTGCCCTCGATGGTCGTAGTACAGCACCTGGCAGGTATCGGTCATCGCCTCAAACGCTGGCTTGAATGTGTTGTGGTCGCCGCCGGGACCGCCGTGCATCAGCACGAGGGTTGGGCGGGGTCGCATCGCATCGCCGTCGGCAATGAGGCCTTGGCCATCGATATCAAACCAAATGCTGGTGTCGGTCCCAATCGCAACTTTCATGTGCGCAACCTTAGAGTTGCGTGCCACGGCATCGACGCGAGTTTCGTCAAAAACGATTCTCCACCAGCCTGCATGGGCGCGATTTGGGACAACTGCTGTCCCAAATCGCGCCCATGCAACGAGGCGGGAACGACGGGGCAGCGGGCGCCGGTGCGAGGTGGGCTAGTCGACGAGTGGCGGAGGTGGGGCCCACACGTGGTCGGTGTCGGCTCCGTAATCGACTGCTGGGGGCTCGGTCTGCACCGACCCGGGCCCTGAGTGTTCGCTGGCGATGAGGGCCATAAAGGCCTCGGCTGCCTCGGCAGCAGCCAACTCGATTGCTTCGCTATGGTCGGCTTCGCGTGCAGCCCACTGTGCTGTGGCAGCTTCGGCCGCAGCAGCGGATCGGGCGTATTCCTGGGCGATTCGCTCTTGGGCCTCGGCCGCATCGGCTTCGGCATCGAGGAACATCTGGCGGCGCTTGCGCACCCGAGCCATCCACACCAAGTCGATGATGAGCACGATCGCGATGAGTCCTACGAGCAGGTAGCCCGGGAAGGTTGAGGTTTGCTCGGTGATGTCGCCACCTGCCGCTGGCGAGGTGACTCGGGCGAGCAGGTTGTAGGTGCCGTAGGCGAACGAGTCGACAGCGAACTTGGCTGCGACGCTGGTGCTTTCGCCTGGGTCGATCGATTCAAAACTGATTGAGGCGGCAAAGCCGGTTGGTGGTGATTCTTTGCCAACCGTGAAGTCGACCACGCCGGCGCCACTTGGGCGGCCGCCGGTGTTGGTGATGGTGACGGTCATGATGCGCGTGGGCGAAATGCCCAAGGCATCTCGCCACCAGTCGCCGCGCACGAAACTTGATGTGAGGCTCAGCGTGGTGAGGCCGGCGTTGGGGTCGACGGTTGGAATGCCGTCCTGAATCGGGTGATCCTTGATCGTGATGGGGATGGTCACGCCCTGCGCCGCAAAGTTCGATGCCACGTACACCACGCAAGGGCATGGTGCTGGGGGAGGGCCAACCACGACACGCCCGGCAAAGGCGCCGTTGCTGCCGATGCCGAAGCTGCGAGTGCCTGGGCCGTCGCAGTCGGCAGTGCCGTTGACGGCGTTGTTGCCGCAGATTTGAACGCTGACTTTGCCCGTAGGCCAACCAGAGCCGCGTACGGTCATCTTTTCGCCCAGCGACCAGTCGGCATGCAGCACCGTTGCCGTTGGGCCGTCAGCGGCCGGGGGCACGGTTGCTTGCGCGGGATGAGCACCGATTGTCATCGCGACAACGGCGGTCACCCCGAGCAAACGAAGCCAGGTTTTCACGGTCGACCGATCGCCGACTCAGCTTGGGCCGCACCGGCGGAACCGGCGGAACCGGACTTCAGGGCGGCGAGTTCGGCGGCATCGCGGTCGCGGCGGTGCTTACGGATACGCCAACGCAGGGCGAAGATGGCCGCGATGAGCATGATCGGCACCACGAAGGTGCGCCACGAGACGCTCCAGAAGTTGACCGAACGAGTAGCGCTGGTTGCGGTGCCAGTGGTGATCTCGACGCTGACCGAGCCCTTGATATAGGGATCGTTGTCCCACGATCGGGTGAGCTTCACGCGCGACCCGGGCAACACGTTGCCCAACTTGATGGCGGGTTCACGGTGGATGACCGTATCGAACAGGTTGCGCTCGACCAGCTGGATCACGGCGTTGATGCGCTGGTTGCCAATGTTGACAACCTCGAACGTGACCTTGGTGGATCCGTCGACAAATCCGGGAACCAGCTTGGCTTCGGACGAAACGGTGAGTGCGCCGACACGAACAATAGGAATCAATGGTCCGCTGACACGCAACTCTACGAGCGATGCTGCGGCCTGCAGAATCTGAATCGTGTTGCCGCCCGGCGTGGCGCTGGGGTCCGAAGCGTCGGGCGCCACTGCGATACCAAAGGCGTAGTCGCCAGGGGGAGCGTTGGGAGGAATGGTGATGGTGAATGGCACCGTCAGCGCGCTGAGCCCCTTGAGGACGAACGTGTTGTTGGGAAGCTTGGTGGTGAACTTCAGCCAATCGACTGGGCCGGTCTTGGCCTGGTCGTTGGCTTTGACGCCGATGAGGCCGCTGGCGGTGGTGAATGCGTTGGCCACATAGAGCACCACGGTCTTGTCTTCTTCGGCGAGGTTCTGGACAACGACCGAGTCGGTTTGGATGGCGCCGGGGTCGAGCTTGTACGAGAAAGTGGACCGGTTGGTGACGCCACCGTTGTTGTCGCCGGACGACACTGGCGCAATGCTGAGACCGCCGCCAGAGTCGACAGCCGCCGCCGAATGTGCGGGGCTGAAGGTAACAATCGCGGCGCCAAAGCTGAGTGCCACGATGATGCGAGACAACACGCTGCGACCAGTGGTCACGAGGGAGAGTTTGTTCTGAATCAAGTGCATAAGTATGTCACGACCTCGCTGAGGCACGATGGATCAAAGGCGTTGGCCCCCGAGGCAACGTGGCATTCGTCAAACTATTGAAGATGTATCGAGCTGTAATCAGTTTCCGGTGATGGTAATCACGAGCATGCCGGTGTAGTCATCGACGGCGGTGATGGGCCGGCCGGCAATTTGCAGTGCTGCGTCGAGTTGGAACATACCAGCTGCTCGACCGGTGGCATCGGGCAGCAGTGTGCAGAATTCTTGCGAACCGTCGGCCAGTGGTGAGGCGCCAGGAATGTCGGCCTGCGGATCGGCGGTAACGCCTACGGATACCACACCAAGTGGCTCGTTGCCTTCGCCGGCATCGGCATAGATATCGCAGACGATGCTCCCGTCAGCAACGAACACGTCGGCAGCTGGAATGGTGTTCGATGACTGGGTGGCGCCACGAAGGTCGGCGACCGAACCAGTAACGACAAAGCCTGTGTTCGCACCGCGCATGTCGCCGATGATCACCGAGGTCATCGGGCCCGGTGCGCTGAGCGGATACCACGACTCTGGATCGGTGATATCGATGGTGCTGAGGTCAACTGGCTCAATGTCGACCACCGCATCGCCGCTGAACAGCTGCACGGTGCCGGGCAGCACTGCGGTGGTGATGAGTTGGCCGGCGTTGCACGTGTCGGTGGCCGAACAGAACGCAATCGCGGCCGCAGAGTCGAATGCGACTGGGGGTGACGTATAGGTGGCTGCGCCGTATGCCGCATCGATAACGGTGAGCACGATGTCGACAACCGGGTAGTCGAGAGCGCCGGCGGGGAACGCAAAGTTGAGATTGCCAACGCCATCGACAGCGCTGGTCATCGGCGTGCCGAACGCGTTGCCGTTGACATCGCGGCGCTGGATGGCCACGTTGGCTCGTGGCTCGTATCCGCTGCCGGTAATGCTGCCCACGGTGCCAGGAGCCCCGGAGCTTGGCGAGAACACTGGGGGAGTCGGCGCAGTGAGGATCTTGATTGAGGCGTAATGGGTCTGGGTGATTGAGCAGATTCCGGTGGCAAAGGTGGTGAACGCTGCTGGGCAGACGTCGCCGGTGTAGAGGTAGTACTGGCCAGTGACCTGCAGGAACTTGTCGCCGGTAGTGACGCCGCCCACGTCGGAGATGGTGAAGACGCCGCCGATATTGCCAGCAAGATCCACGTGTGCGGGGCTTGCGGGATCAAAGTCGTTGACTGCAGCGAGGCAGTTGCTGTTGTCGGCTGTGGCGCAGATTTTCTCGGAAACGGCGGTGTAACTGTCGCCGACCACCGGAATATCGGCACCCCCGTTTACAGCGCTGACGAGTGCCAGACTGTTTGAGCTGGGAAGGAACCCGGAGCCACCAACCACGAACGGGTACGGCGTTGCAGTGCTTGACAGGCGAACTGCCGGACATGTGCTCGGCGGGCCCGAGATGCTGGCTGGGTTGCACACGCCTGTGCCTGTGGCGGGGTCATACAAGCCGATACGGCCGAACACCGACACGGCAGCGACGTTGATTGCGGGCATCGCGAGTGCAACCGACTGATCTGTTGAGGCGACCAAGATGAGACAGGGGATCACGGTGTCTTCGGCGACGCACTTGGTGCCGGGCGTCGCCGCAACGGCGGGGGAGCCAGCCACGAAGGTGTCGGCAACTGCGTCGACGGCGGTGACTGTCGCGATCGCTGGAACGGCCGGAGAAATAGAACAAGCTGCGACGAATTGCGAGAAGAGGGTGGCCTGCACATCGGTGGCGGGCACGCAAGGAATTTCGGGCGCGCCGGCCACTGCAGCGACGGCGGCGACGCCATGCACTCCGCTGTCGGGCACCGCAGCGACGGCAGGCTTGTAGCCCTGCAGATTGAGCGTGAGGTTGGCCGAAATGGTGGGTCCGGCTGGCGAAGCGCCCGGTGCCGAGGTCGCAGGCACGAATGCTGCGCAATGGGCGGTAATGCCCTCGAGGGTGCTGATGTCGGCGCTGGTGAGCGCACGGTCGTTGCTGGGAACACCGGTGTCGGTGTAGTTACCGCAAAACGTGGCGAGGTAGCCAGCGTCGCCGGCGATGGTGTCGGTAGCCGCTGGGCTGCCATCGTTCTTGGTGACGCCGTCGAAGCTCACCGTGACCGAATCGCCAACGCTGGCTGGATAGCCGGTGAGCCCTACAGCGAGGTTTTGGTTGGTGTGATTATCGAAGTAGACCGCTGTGGTGTGGCCACTTTGTTGTTGAACCACAGCGATGGCCAACGGCACCGCGCTGGCGGCTGCCTGATTGGTGAGGCCAATGCTGAGAGTGGCGAAAACGAGCGCGACGGAAGCAGCGATTCTCGTTTTGGTTAGGTTGTTACGTGTCTTGAGCACGTGTATTCCCCCACCCTGAGTACGTGTGCATCGCGTGTGGCCCGCCGTGTGCTCGGCGAAACACGTTGGTTGTTAGCTACAGGTGGCGAACCCTACTCAAAGAACGTCGCCCGGCTTTTGATTGACGGCATTGCTTGACCGTTTCTTGACGAAACCACCTGCTAGATCACGATGGACCGGAGGCTGTTGCCCCCGGTCCATTCGCGTTATTCGTTAGCTCTCGACGAAGGTCGAGTGTGTGATTAGTTACCCGTGATGGTCAGCGTGAGCAGGCCCACGTAATCGTCGACGGCGGTGATTGGCCGGCCGGCAACAATGAGGGCTGCGTCGAGCTGGAACATACCGGCTGCACGGCCAGTGCCATCAGGTCCAACGGTGCAGAATTCCTGCGAACCGTCGGCCAGGAGCGAAGCGCCCTGGTTGTCAAATGGGACCTGACCCACACCAGAGGCGATGGCGCCGAGTGGGTCGTTGCCTTCGCCTGCATCTGCGTACACATCACAAGCGACGCTGTCTTCGAGGAAGACGTCGACGGCTGGGATGATGTTTGATGCCTGGGTTGCGCCACGCAGGTCGCTTACCGAACCGGTGATGACGAAGCCAGCGTTTGCGCCACGCATGTCACCGATGATGACCTGGGTGATTGCGCCTGGGGCGCTTTCTGGGTACCAGGAATCTGGGTCGGTGATGTCGATGGTGCTGAGGTCGACAGCGTCGATTTCGACGATGGCATCCTGAGCGTTCATCTGGACGTTACCTGGCAAGACCGACACGGTGATCAGTTCGCCAACGTTGCAGGCATCGCCATTCGAACAGAAGGCAATGGCGCCAGCTGAGTCGAACGCAACGGTCTGTGGGGCGGTGACATATGGTGATCCCGCACCGAACGCTGCGTCAGTTGTGGTCACCACGACGTCGGCGACTGGGTAGTCGAGGGCGCCTGCAGCAAAGGTGACGCTGAGGTCACCAACACCGCTTGTGGTGGTTGTGATTGGTGCGCCAACGAGCTTGCCGTTGACGTCACGACGCTGGATCGACACGTTTGCACGTGGCTCGTAGTTTGCGCTGGTGAGCACACCGACCGTGCCAGGGGCACCCGAACCAGGAGTGAACACTGGTGTCGAAGCGGCAGCAGTGAGGATCTTGATTGCGGCGTAATGGGTCTGAGTGATCGAGCAGATACCTGGGGCGACGGTTGCGAAACCGGGTCCACATGCAGCGCCAGTGAACACGTAGTGAACGCCAGTGACCTGCAAGAAGCGGTCACCAGGGGTGACTCCGCCTGCTGGCGAAATGATGATTGCGCCACCGACGTTACCTGCAGCATCAACACCAACTGGGCTAGCAGGGCTG
>JBAXER010000021.1:0-40110 GCA_037140375.1 Actinomycetota bacterium | reverse complement strand
CGTCCCCATTCCCAAGTTTGTTGAAGACTTCAGGTTGGGGGTTGACCAATTGTCTTCAACAAACGCTTTGTTGAAGCGAAATGGTGAGTGGTGATCGGATGTTGGTGAGGGCGCGTGATGTTGGTGAGGGTTAGAGCGCGGCGATGGCGTCGGCGGTAGCGATGGCCCGGCGTGCGTTTTCGACGTGCAGGTTCTCGATCATGCGGCCATCTACGGTGATGACGCCGCGGCCGTCGGCGAGACCCTCTTGGAACGCTGCGATCACACGCCGGGCGTGGTCGACTTCGTCGGCCGTAGGCGCCCATACGTCGTTGGCGATCTCAACCTGCGACGGATGAATGAGGGTCTTGCCGTCGAAGCCCATCTCGGCGCCTTGCACACACTCGGCGCGGAAACCGTCGAGGTCTTTCACGTCGTTGTACACGCCGTCGAGGATGACCTTGCCGGCTTCGCGTGCAGCGGCCAAGGCCACGGCGAGATGTGGAACCAATGGCTGGCGGCCAGGCACCAGGCGGGCGCGCAACTCGCGGGCGAGGTCGTTGGTGCCCATCACCAGCACCGTCACACGTGAATGTGCGGCGATGTGGCGCACGTCGAAGATGGCGGTTGGGGTCTCGATCATCGCCCAGATGTTCATGCTTTCGGGCGCCCCAGCCGCATGAAGAATGGACGACACAAGTTCGATGGTCTCTACCGAAGAGACCTTGGGAATAACGACAGCTGAAGCGCCGGACTTGGCGGCTGCGGCGAGATCGTCGGCACCCCAAGGGGTGTCGAGACCGTTGCAGCGGATGGTCAACTCGCGGTGACCGTATTCGCCAGAGGCCACGGCGGCGCATGCGTTGACGCGCGCTGACTCTTTGGCATCGGGGGCAACGGCATCTTCGAGATCGAAGATGATTGCGTCGGCGGGCAGGGTCTTGGCCTTCTCGAGCGCACGCTCGTTTGCAGCGGGCATATAGAGCACCGAACGGCGCGGGCGCAACGACGCGTTGTTGTCAGAGTGAGTTGTCATGGTGAGTTCCTGTGAGGTGTTCGTTAGAAGCCGTACGAGGCGGCGAGTTCGGGATCGCGTGAAGCGAGTTGGCGGGCCAGTTCGACGACCACTTGGCACTGCTTGACCGATGCATCGTCTTCCATTTTGCCGTCGAGCATGATGGCGCCAGTGCCGTCGCCCATTGCGTCGATGACTCGCTGAGCTTGAGCGACATCGGATGGTCGTGGGCTGAACACGCGCTTGGCAATATCGATCTGCACTGGGTGCAGGCTCCATGCGCCAACGCATCCGAGCAGATAGGCATTGCGGAACTGGTCTTCGCACGCAACAACATCTTTGATGTCGCCGAAGGGACCGTAGAACGGCAGCAACCCGAACGTGACACAGGCGTCGACCATGCGCGCAATGGTGTAGTGCCAAAGGTCTTGTTGATAGGTGGGCCGAGCGGCATCGGGGTTGGCTGCATCGGGGTCGGCGCGTACCAAATAGTCGGGATGGCCGCCGCCAACACGGGTGGTCTTCATCCGTCGGTTGGCTGCCAGATCGGCAGGCCCGAGCGAGAGGCCTTGCATGCGAGGCGAGGCGCCACAAATGGCTTCAATGTTGGCAACGCCACGCGCTGTTTCGAGAATTGCATGCACAAGCAATGGCTTCTTCAAGCCAGCTTTTGCCTCGAGCTGGGCGAGCAGGCGATCGACGTAATGAATGTCTTCGGGACCCTCGACTTTGGGGATCATGATGACATCGAGCTTGTCGCCAATTTCGGTGACAAGCGTGACGAGGTCGTCGAGACCCCATGGTGAATCGAGGCTGTTGACGCGGGTCCACAACTGGGTGTTGCCCATGTCGATGGTGCGGCCGACCTCGACAAGGCCAGCGCGGGCCGCCTCTTTCTCGGACATCGGCACGGCATCTTCGAGGTTGCCGAGCAAGATGTCGACGGTGGGGATGATGTCGGGAAGCTTGGCAACCATCTTTGCGTTGGCCGGCGGGAAGAAGTGGATCACTCTGCTCGGACGGAACGGAATTTCGTGGATGGGGTCGGGAGCTCCGACGGCCAGCGGTTTGAAGAAATCTCTGGGACTGCGCACCTCGTCAGGCTAATGGATCAGCCCTCCATCGGTATTGTGCCAAGGTGACGAAATTTGACGCGATGCTCTTCGACGCCGGCGGCGTGTTCCTGCTTCCCGACCCCACGGTGTTGGCTCCGCTGCTCGCGCCCTACGGCGGCGACCCGAGCATTGAGGCGCACGTGCGAGCGCACTACAGCGGCATGGCAGCGAAGTCGGCTGCAGGATCTACCGAGGGGTTCTGGGGCGATTACAACCTTGCCTACGTCGAGTCGGTTGGCGTGCCCGCTCACGATGTTGCCTACGCGGCCCACGTGCTCGAACGCACACGCAATGCCTTTGTGTGGCGTTGGCCGATGGCCGACTCAGTGGAGGCGCTGGCCCTACTGGTTGCCGGCGGCATGCCGGTGGGAGTGGTGTCGAACGCCAGTGGCCAGATCGAGGAAGTGCTCCAGCGAAGCGGCGTGTGCCAAGTTGGCGACGGTCCGCTGACCTCGGTGCGCGTCATCATCGATAGCCATGTTGTCGGCGTGGCCAAGCCAGATGCTCGCATCTTCGATCACGCGCTGGTTCACTTCGAGGGCATCGATCCGGCTCGCATTGCGTACATCGGCGACTCAGTCACGATGGACGTTGGTGGGGCGCGTGCCGCTGGCCTGCATCCGATTTTGCTCGACCCGTTCGGCGACCACGAGGGTGCCGACTTTGATCGAATTCAGTCGATGCTCGAACTGCTGTAATCAGCTGAGACGACGCTGACCGCCAGGTGAGAAGACTCAGACGTTGCTTGCCTCGACGAGGCGGCGTGCGATCACCTTGAGGCACAGTGTCTCGTCGGCGCCTTCGAAGATGCTCAACACTCGGGCATCGACGAACAAACGGCTCACCGCGTACTCCTCGGCGTAGCCCATGCCGCCATGAATCTGCATGGCCTCACGGCTCACCCATTCGGCCGCACGACACACGTAGGCCTTGACCATGCTGGCCTCGGTGGTGCCTTCGCCTTTGGCCATCAATGTGGCCACGTGGTACGAGAACTGGCGGCCAGCCTGAATAAGCACAGCCATACGGCCGAGCTTGGCCTGGGTGAGCTGGTAGTCGATGATGTTCGACCCGAACACCTTGCGGTTCTGGGCGTAGGTGAGCGCTGCCTCGTAGGCGGCCTGCATCAAGCCGACGGCGCGTGCCGCGGTCTGCAGACGGCCGTTCTCGAAGCCCTCCATCTGATAGTAAAAGCCGCGACCCTTGCCAGCCTCTTCGCCGATGAGGTTCTCGGCGGGCACCCACCAGTTTTCGAGAGCGATCTCGTAGCTGTGCATACCGCGGTAACCGATGGTGTCGATGGGGCGACCCTCCATGCGGCCAGCGGTGCCGTCGCCGCGGGTGGGCTGGCTGAACTGGAAGCCGTGTGCCTCGGCAAGAGGCTTGGGCACGATGAATACGCTGAGGCCACGATGGGTCTTGCTGCGGTCGGGATCGGTGCGGGCCAAGAGCATGAGCACGTCGGCGCGAGCGGCAAATGTGCACCACGTCTTCACGCCATTGATCACGTAGCCGGGTTCGCCATTGGGGCCCTCGGC
Source organism: Actinomycetota bacterium (assembly GCA_037140375.1). Taxonomy (GTDB): domain Bacteria; phylum Actinomycetota; class Acidimicrobiia; order Acidimicrobiales; family Ilumatobacteraceae; genus WLMZ01. The sequence goes on along the minus strand of JBAXER010000021.1, from coordinate 36,463 downwards.
GGGAACAGCGCTGACCGTGACGCCAGCGACATCGCTGCCGAAGTCGGGCTCGGTTACTGCAACGGCAGCCATGACTTCGGCGGTTGCCAGCTTGGGTAGCCACTCTTGCTTTTGAGCTTCGGTGCCGCCCTTGACCAAGGCGCGGGTGAGGATTTCGGGTCGGGTGATGAGCGAGCCACCGATGCCGAGTGAGCCACGTGAAAGTTCTTCAGTGGCAACAACCATGGCCATGTATTCGCCGTCGCCGCCCTCGCTGAACCCTCCGTACTCTGCCGGAACGCTGAGGCCAAAGGCACCCATATCGGCGAGGCCACTGATGATCTTCTCGGGCACATCGGTGTTGTAGCGATGCACGTGCTCTGCCTCGGGGGCGATGACCTTGTCGGCGAAGGCGCGGAACGTGTCTTGCACCATTTCGAAATCGCTGTCGAGGTGGCGGGGGCCAGCGAGATGCGCTAGTGATGCCAAGAACTCAGGGCTGCGGTAGGCCTCGAGGAACGAATGCGCGGCGCTGAGTGGAGCTGTCTCTACGCCCCACGATGTCTCGCGGCCGGTGATGCGAGTGATCAAATCGTGAGCCATGTCGGCGGTATACGCGCAGGTGATCTTGCCTTCGGTGTCGCCCTTGGCGCCGTAGTCGAGCAAGGAACGTGCCGTAGCGACCGCCGAGGCAGCGTGGGCGATGTCGTAAGCAACGACTTGGTTGATATCGGGGCCACCAGTAGCAGCGAGGTGGCGGATTGCTTTGCCAACCACGCTTTGGGCGAGTTCGATAACTTCTTGGGCAGCCTGCAGATCGGGAGCGGTCATGGGCGCAAGATTACCGATTGACCAGTAAAAGGCTGAATTTGAAGGACAAACGTCACGTTGGGTGGCAAACTCGGCCAATGTCCGATAGCCCGCAGCGACCGCTGAAAGTGTGTGTGTATTGCGGTACCAACCTCGGTGATGCGCCTGCCTACGAGCGCGTGGCCCGCGAGCTCGGAACGGCGCTCGCCGAGCGTGGCATTGGGCTCGTGTATGGCGGAGGCAAGCTCGGCCTGATGGGTGCCGTGGCTGACGCAGCGCTCGCTGCGGGTGGTCACGTCATCGGTGTGATCCCTCAGAGTCTGATGCGCGCCGAGGTGGGACACACGGGGCTGAGCGAGCTTGAGGTGGCCGAAACGATGCATATCCGCAAGGCGCGGATGGCCGAGTTGTCCGATGCTTTCATTGCCTTGCCGGGCGGCTTCGGCACATTCGAAGAGTTGCTCGAAGTGCTCACGTGGAACCAACTCGATTTCGTTCGCAAGCCGGTTGCTGTGCTCGATGTCGAAGGCTTTTACGAGCCACTATTCGAAATGTTCGAACGTGCGGTGTCGGCCGGATTCGTGCGTGAGGCGCATGCACAATTGGCGCAGCGAGCAACCAACGTGCAGCAGGCCCTCGACATCGTGAGCGCTGCGGCACCGCGTACGGTAAGCAAGTGGATCGACCCCGATGGGGTTATCGGCTGAGTGCCTTGATCTGGCGTAGGGCCTCAGCCATAGCGTCAAGCGATGCGCTCAACATGGCGAGATCCACTGGCTGATCGGCTTCGGCTCGCAGCGCCACCGCAGATTCGCACGCGTTGCGATGCTGCTCGCCAAGAATGTCGGCTGCCCAAAGACCAGCCGCCGATTTTGAAGTGACGCCGCCTGTTGCTGCGGAATACAACATGCGGCACGCCCCAAGAAGACACCACACCGGTACTGAACTGGGCAACGTATCGGTGGGTCGCATCTCGCTCAGAGCGGCCTTGAACTGATCGTGCACCGGTTTCCAGTAATGGCGGCTGTTGTCGGCGATGAAGCGCTCGAATTCGTCGAGGTCGAGCGGAATATCTAGCTCGGCTGCTTCGGGCCCGCGGACTCGGATGCCATGTGTCGCAAGCGTGTGCCACGTGACGGGGTTGAGTTCGAAGCATTCGGCGTCGTGATGGAAATCGCCTCCGAGTGTCCACGGTCGGGTGACACCTTGAGGCGACAACGTGAGGTCTCCCCACGCCAGGAATGGTCCATCAACTCGCGCCGACGGGCAACGCTCGACGAATACGGCATGCGCGGTCAGCAGAGTGGCGGCCATCTCCTCGTCGGCTGGTTCGGCGGTGATGGCCACGATGTCGATGTCGCTCGAATGCGGTTGCCAGTCGTCGAGCGCGATGGACCCAATCACGTAGAGGCCTTCAATTGATCGCGGAGCAATCTCGTCATATGTGCTCATCCACGTTCGGATGGTCTCAAACCATTGGGCCGTTTGCGTCACGTCGAAAGTCTCGCACGGACTACGTTCGCGATGTGATTGAGTTGCGTAAGCATCCGCTCGGCGAGCAGTGGCCTACTCAGGGGTGGCCCGTAGGCAATCCCGAGTCCGAAGTTGATACCGCCGCGGCTGAGGCTGCGCTGCAGGCAATTCGCGACACTCCCGAAGATGCGGGACTTCCGTTGGCCACCGTGGTGGTTCATCGCGGCCGCATGATCTACGAGCAGTATGCGCCGGGCTTCGATGCGGCGAGCACGTTTATCTCGTGGAGCGTTGCCAAGAGCATGGTGCACGCGGTGTTCGGCATCTTGGTTGGCGACGGGCGCATCGACATCGATGCGCCGGCGCCCGTGCCCGAATTTGTCGGCACCAACAAGGCTTCTATCACCGTTCGCGATCTGCTGGCGATGAAGCCAGGCCTCGAGTTCAACGAGGACTATGTCGACGAATCGACCTCGCATTGCATCGACATGTTGTTCGGCGCGGGCAGCAATGATCATGCGCACTACGCCGCCAGCCAACAGTTGCTGCACAAGCCGGGAACGGTATGGAATTACGCATCGGGCACCACGAACATCTTGGCCAGAATCGCCGGCGACATCGTGGGTGGTGGCGACAAGGGCATGCGTGATTTCCTCAACGATCGTTTGTTTGCGCCGCTGGGCATGAGTAGCGCTGAGCCGAAGTTCGATGCAGCGGGCACGTTTGTTGGTTCGTCATACGTGTTCGCGACCGCTCAGGATTTTGCCCGGTTCGGATACCTGTACGCGCGTGATGGCCAGTGGGAAGAACGCCGATTGCTGCCAGCCGGTTGGGTCGACTACGCCCGCACCCTCGGAGTGGTTGACCCCGACCCTCCGCACTTTGGCTACGGAGCTCACTGGTGGATCTGGACCGACCAGCCGGGCAGCTTCGCCGCACATGGATACGAAGGCCAATACGTAATCGTCATCCCCGAGCGTGACCTTGTGGTGGTGCAACTCAGCAAAGTTCCATCGGCATTTCGGCCTCCGTTGGTGACCAAACTGCGGCAGTTGATCAACGCCTTTCCTTTGCTCGGCTGAACGCCATGAGCAGTGAAGTCGCTGGACAGTGTTCTGTATCGGCTAGCAAATAGGGATGGCCAACGACCCGCAAGAGCTTCAGACCGTCGCGTCTGATGCTGCCGCGGCCAAAGTTGCTCGCCGGCCACTTCGGTCGGTTGTCAAAATGGTGGCCTTCGCCGCAGTCATCTACTTCTTTGTTCTGCCGCTCATTCCCGGATTCCGTAACGCTGCGCACGAGCTTCGTCGGGTGTCGCCGCTGTTGCTTGCGCTTGGCCTAGGGCTTGAGCTCCTGGCGTTGTATTCGTACTCGCTGCTCACACGCGCAGCGCTTGGTGAGTCGGGCTCACTGATTTCCTCGTGGCGCATGTTTCGCATTCAGCTCAGTACTCGTGCCCTCAGCAGCGTGGTGCCGGGCGGAACAGCAGCTGGCTCCGCGCTCGGCTATCGGTTGATGACGCTCTCGGGTATCCCCGGGCCGGACGCCGGCTTCGCCCTAGGTACCGCTGGACTCGGTTCTGCAGTGGTTCTCAACTTGCTGTTCTGGGCTGGGCTCATTATTTCGATCCCGTTGCGCGGGGTGAACCCCGGATACGCATCGGCCGCAATCGCTGGCGTTCTTATTATGGGCCTTGTCGCAGCGCTCGTGTTCGGACTCGTCGAGGGCCAAGCCCGCGCCGAGCGCGTGCTGCGTTGGATTGCTCGGCGAGCACACCAGAACGAAGACCGTGTGGGCGCCGCCGTGCATCACATTGGCGATCGACTCGAAGAGCTGGCCGAGGACCGAGCATTGCTTGGTCGGGTCATTGGTTGGGCTGCGGCGAACTGGTTGCTCGATGCTGCGGCTCTTGGAGTGTTCCTCAAGGCCTTCGGTGGGTCGGTGAGCATCGATGGTTTGATCATCGCTTTTGGTCTCGCCAACATCGCAGCTGTCATTCCCATTACGCCGGGCGGTCTCGGCGTGATCGAAGCACTGCTGATCTCATCCCTCGTGGGGTTCGGCATGGGCCGCAGCACAGCCACGCTTGGCGTAGCTTCATACCGCCTCAGTCAGTTCTTCTTCCCGATCCTGCTCGGTGGTCTGAGCTATTTGAGCCTGCGGCTTGGGCCGTGGTCGGTCGAGCGGCGAACAGCGCTGCGGCCTCTGCGCGAGGTGGCTACCGAGGCTGCCAATGTTGGCGAGAGCCCACTCGACTTCGACGAACGTTTTGCTCCGCGTCGACCCAAAGGCGACCGCACCCGCGAGCTCGAACGCCAAGCTCAACTGTTCGACTCAACGTTCCTTGATGGCGACGACGATGCGGGTTCACATCAGCTCTACTAGCGTTTGACCCATGAGCATTTACGAACGCCCCTTTGGTCGCTGTCTCGAAGACTTCGTCGTTGACGACATCTATAAGCATTGGCCTGGAAAGACCATCACCGAGTACGACGATCACCTGTTTTGCATGATCACGATGAACCACCACCCGTTGCATACCAACGATTGGTTTGCGAGCGAAAGCGTTCAGGGTCGCAACGTGGTTGTAGGCAACTTGGTGTACTCGTTGTGCCTCGGCATGAGCGTGCCCGATGTCAGCGGCGCAGCTATTGCCAACCTCGAGGTTGAGACCTTGCAGCACAAATTCCCTACCTTCCATGGCGACACTATTCATGCTGAGACCCGGGTGCTCGAAGTAAAAGAGTCCTCATCGAAGAACGATCGCGGCACAGTGCTGGTCGAGACCAAGGGCTTCAACCAAGACGGCAAAGAAGTGTGTTACTTCCGTCGTCGGGTGATGGTCTGGAAGCGTGACTTCGCGCCAGCACGTCGTCGTCCGTACGACGGCCAAGACGTGTGGACCAACAAGCCCTCCTGAATTGGGGGTTGCCGCAGCTGCGCGACCTGCCGTGGCGGCACACGCGTGATCCGTGGGCGGTACTCGTCAGCGAGGTCATGCTGCAGCAAACGCAGGCCCATCGGGTGATCCCGAAATGGCACGCGTTTGTGTCGGCGTATGCGACACCCTCGCAGTGCGCCGACGCGCCCCTGGGCGACGTGCTCGAACTTTGGCTCGGATTGGGCTATCCCCGCCGGGCCCGAAATTTGCAAATGGCTGCGCAGCAGATCTGCGCGCTCGGCGAATTTCCGCGCACGCTCGAAGGGTTGCTTGCCTTGCCCGGCGTGGGTGCCTACACGGCGCGGGCTGTGCTGGCGTTTGCCTTCGAGATTGATGCGGCGGTGGTCGATACCAACATCGCGCGCGTGTACGCGCGCGTGGGTGGCGTGTCGCTCACTGCACGACAGGTGCAGGTCGCGGCCGATAACGCCTTGCCGGTTGGGTATTCGTGGGAATGGAACCAGTGCCTCATGGACCTCGGCGCGACTCTGTGTCGTCCGATGAACCCGGCGTGTGGTTCGTGTCCGCTTGAACTGCACTGCGCGTGGCGGGGCAATGGCGATGATCCTGCGATTGGGTCGGCTGGCGTGAGTACGCGCCAGAGCCGGTTCGCTGGGTCAGATCGTCAGGGCCGTGGTCGGCTGATGAAGGCCATTGCAGGTGGGCCAGTGCCTGTGGAGCGACTCGCTGACGCGATGGGTTGGCCTGACCAACACGAGCGGGCTGGGCGCGTTGCGGCAACGTTGGTTGCCGACGGACTCGTGGTGCTCGATACCCAGTGGTATCGCCACCCCTAAGCGGGTGAGGGGTTACTGCGCCTGCGTGGCTGTAATGGCTGCCACGATCTCATCGAAGGCGGCATCGGCATAGGCCGACATTTCGTCGTCGGTGCGATCTTGGATGGGGTGCGGCGTGAATACGCGAGCCACCGTGGGGAAGCCCAATGACTTTGATTGCGATTCGGCAGCGGTAACGAATTCGCCAGAAGCGACAAACACGCCGGGAATGCCGCGGCGCTCGAGATCAACAATGTCGTGCACACTGCACGACGTACAACTGCCTCAATCGGCCAGCGCTTCGATGACCACATGACACTGGCTGGCGATCTCGTGGCGAAGGTCGACCGGGGCCGGTTTGGTAAACGTGGGCTTCCGGAACCGCTTGACCTCGGCACCGATCTCGACGAGGCGCGTTTCGAGTCGATTCAAGAACACGTCGCCGCGGGCTTTGGAAATATCGAGCAGACCAACCGTGAGCCCGGCGAGCGTTGCCGGGCGCGTCAAGCGGGTGATTTCTGCGACGCGTCGTTCGTTGGTTGGGTCGAGCAGAACTGCGCTCATGAGCAGGCTCCTTCAGTGATTGCAGGAATCGTTGTGGTCAGTATCGCACGGCATGGGTGACGGGCTGGCTGCCGACCTCGCCATTCGCCCAGCCGCCGATGATGACAGAGAACAGGCCAGCTCCGCCGCCTGCATGAACCAGCAGCAACCCATCGGGTCTGAACTTGGGCAGGGTGAGGTGCTCGAGATGGCCAGGAATGCCTTCGGCGATGCCGTGAGCACCCCGTGCGAGATCGGTGCCGCTGATCTGTAGCCGCGAGTGGATCTCTTGCAGCACGCGCTCGCGATCCCAGCCAGCGTCGCTGAACACGCGGGCATGCTCAGGGCCGATGATGATGATCGCGTCGAACGCCAGGACCAGCTTGGGATTATGCAACGTGCGCAGGCAGCTCGCGAAGGTGTTGGCCAAGCTGTCGGGGTCGCGGGCGAGTTGATCGACAACGCAACGCGGCCCTTCGCCAGCGAAGACCGTAACGGCATCGGCGCCACCGGCGATGCCGCGAGCGGCCGCCAGTGATGACCATGGCGAACCGAGTTCGTCTTCTGCGAAACAGAAGCTGAGCTTGCCTGGATTTCCGTGGGTGGCGCGGTCTACCTCGCCGGGGCGACCGCCACCCACGTTGCGAATGACGAGTTGCAAGGCGCGGCCGATAGTGAGGTTGGCGCGATTGCCTTGACCGAGCACGTTCATGCCCGAGTTCATGCCAATGTCACGCGTGCCTGGACCGTTGCAGATGACAACGGGACCCACGGGCATGGTGGTGGCCAGCACGCCGTGAATGTTGAACTCGTTGGTACAAGCGGCCTCGAGTGCGGCGAGCACCCACGGGAAGTATTCGGGTAGGCAGCCCGCCATGACGGCATTGATTGCCACTTTCTCGACGGTGACCTCGATGAGATCGGGAGGCACAACTGCCACGATGTCGCTGGGCGCTCGGTTGGTGCCGGCCAGCATCCGTAACACGCGGGCCTCGGTTGGTGGAACCACGGGCAAGCCGTCGGTCCAGCCGCGATTAAACAATGCCTCAATCTCGTCTTCGGCGTCGGCAATCTCAACACGCCGCGCTCTCAACACACTGCCGCTGAAACGAGCGCGCAGTTCGTCTTCGAGGTCGGGATCAACCGACAGCGAACCGCATCCGGGACGCATCACGCTGAGGTCGCTGCCGAGATCGTCGATTCCGGTGAGCGCCTGCCATGCGGCGCGACTCCAGCCCACGGTGCGATCTACTTCTTGACCGTCGATGACGCGCAGCAAGGTGGGCACTGTCTCGATGTCGTGGTGCCAACTAACCGAGAGGTCGGCATCGTGTAGTGCAGCGAGGTCTGCAGGAAAGGCTGGGTCATCTTGCGTGTAGACGGTGAGTCCAACGTCGGCGGCGATGCGAGCAAGCACCGGGGTGACCATGACGCATGTGGCGCACTCGCGTTTAACGATCGCAACGAGTCCGTTCGGCAGGCTTGGGCGCTGGCTCATAATGCGACCGTAGCGTCTGGGACGGACGTCACAAGCGTCCGGTGATTCTGCGGGGTTCTAGAGTGTCTACATTGATCGCCGCGGTCTGATGAGTGGGGACAACGTGAAGAATCAGAACCAAATTGCCGTCACGTTCCGAGGCGTCCGAGGCTCGACGCCGTGCCACAGCGAGGCCACTGCTCGATACGGCGGAAACACGTCGTGTGTGTCTCTTGCGATCCCCAACAACGACCCCATCGTTTTCGATCTCGGAACAGGCCTGCGTTACTTCGGCCTTGAGCAGCCAAACGACGGCACATTTCGGGGGCATTGTCTGCTCTCGCATTTGCATTGGGATCACACCCAAGGCCTGCCGTTCTTCACGCCGATCCTGCATCCCGGTTCGCAGTTCGACATCTATGGTCCGCCGCAAGAAGACGGCCGCACCTTTAGCGATGTCATGCTCGACGCCATCAAGCCGCCGTTGTTCCCGCTTGAGCTCGATCGATTCCCGGGCACGTTGCGCTTTCACGATGTAACTGACAACGACTTCACACTCGGCGAGGCCGGCGAGGTACACGTAAAGGCTCGGCTCGTTCCGCACATCGGCCCCACGTGCGGATACCGAGTCACATGGAACGGAATCTCAATTGCCTACCTGAGCGATCACCAGATGCCGTACGACGGATCAATGAGCGCTTCACCGGCAGCCCTTGAACTCATCGATGGCTGCGATCTCTTGATTCATGATTCGCAGTACCTGCCCTCCGAGTTCGCAGTCAAGAACACTTGGGGGCACTGCACTGCCGAGTATGCCGCGTGGATCGCGGCCGAAGCCGGCGCCAAGAAGCTTGCGCTGTTCCATCACGATCCCGGTCGTTGCGACGACTCGCTCGATTTGGTTCTCAACGACATCGCCCGGCTGAGCGAGGCTTCAGGCGTCGAGGTATTTGCCGCCGCCGAGGGCCTCACCGTTTACGCGTGACGCTCGCATTCGTCGCCAGCCTTGCCCTTGGCATTGCGTTCCTCGTTGCGGGCGCGGCCAAGATTGCAGCCGGACCGTTGTGGGCGCAGCAGGCTCAAGCTATTGGGGCGCCGCAAGCCTCAGTCGCTGTCGTGCCGCCGCTCGAAATTGTCATCGGCGCGCTGCTGTGCACCCGCGTAGCTCCCGTCGTATTTGCGGTCATGGCGCTTGCACTACTGGCACTGTTCACAGCGCTCATCACGGTGCGTCTCGCCCAAGGCAAGCGACCCCCGTGCGCGTGCTTTGGCTCGTGGAGCGCCCGCCCGTTGGGCTGGCGTCACCTGCTGCGCAACGGTGTGTTGATGGCTCTCGCCGTGGTGGTGCTCATCGGCTAACCGGCTGATCAGCTTCTTGGTGCTGAGGTCGTGGCAGCGAGAAACGCGAGGACCCGCGCTTCGTCACGCCACATTTCGTAGCGCCCGCTTGGACCGCCGTGTCCGGCACCCATCTCGCATTTGAAGATGAGCGGGACATCGTTGCCGCGAATTTCGCGTAGCTTCGCAACCCACTTGGCTGGCTCGTGGTAGCTCACGCGAGGGTCGTTGAGTCCTGCTGTCACGTAGATGGCGGGATAGTTGTGAGGGCCCAGATTGTCGTAGGGCGAGTAGCTCAGCATGTAGCTCGCCGAGGGCTCCTCGCGCGGGTCGCCCCACTCTTCCCACTCGGTCACCGTGAGCGGCAGCGAAGGGTCGCTCATCGTGGAGACAACATCGACAAACGGCACTTCGGCGATTGCCGACGCAAACAGATCGGGGCGCATGTTGATACAGGCGCCCACGAGCAAACCGCCTGCGCTTCCGCCGCGTAGGGCGACTCGGCCCGAGGCCGCCCAACCGGCTGCGACAAGGTGCTCGCAGCACGCAATGGTGTCGCTAAAGGTGTTGACCTTAGAGAGCAGCTTTCCGTCGAGGTACCAACGACGACCAAGTTCGCCTCCGCCGCGCGGGTGTACGACAGCGAAGGTCCAGCCGCGATCGATGAGCGACAAGCGAGCCACCGAGAACCAAGGTGGAAGGCTGATCTCGTACGAGCCGTATCCGTAGACAACGCAGGGCGCTGAACTGTTCGCTACAGCGTCGCTGAGGCGCATGACATCTACTGGCACCCGGGTGCCATCGGACGCAATGGCCCATTCACGGGTGGCGGTGTAGCGACTGAGGTCTACGCCGGGCACCGCCTTTTGCTTGAGCAGAGTTCGGGTGCCGGTGCTGAGATCTTCTTCGAAGACCGATGCCGGAGTGGTGAACGACTGATACGAAAACCGCACGGTGGTCGTGTGCCATTCGGGGTTCGCCTCGAGCTCTACTTCGTGCGGTTCGAGGCCGAGATCAATCACGTGCTCGCGGCCATCGGCCCACAACACGCGCAGACGCTGCTGTGCTTCGTGCCACTCGTGAACTACGAGATGGGTTGCGAATGGTTCGGCGCCCACAATGCGACGCCCGGCCTCGTGCGCCAAGAATTCAGTCCACTGCGATGGCTCGGCCACCGGCGCGGTCATCACTCGAAAGTCTTCGGCCTCAAGGTTGGTGACGATGACAAAACGATCGCCCCAATGGTCGAGGTGGTATTCGATGTCGTCGGCGCGTGGGCGAACGATTGCAGGGGTCGCGGTGGGGTCGCTGGCGGCGATGAGGGCAACTTCGGACGACACCTTGCTCGACGACTCGATCACGATCCACTCATCGCTGCGGGTGAGGTCTACCGAAACGAAGAACCGCTCATCGAGATCTTCGAACACCAACGCGTCGGTTGCTTGGTCGGTGCCCATGCGATGGCGCCACACCTGAAACGGACGCATCGCTTCGTCGGGTTTCACATAGAGGACCCATAGTGCGTGTGAGTCGGCACCTGCACCAACGGACCAAGCGCAGCCGCCCCACGCCGTGTCGGTGAGCGTGTCGGCAAGCTCGGCACCTGTAGACAGGTCGCGAAACTTCATGGTGTAGCGCTCGCCGCCATCGGTGTCGCTGGACCATGCCAGCAGGCGATGATCGGGGCTCACCGCGAACGCGCCGAGCGAGAAATACTCGTGTCCGTCGGCCTCGATGTTTTCGTCGAGCAGCACGTTGTCGGTGGCCGTTTCGCGAGACGTGCCACGGCAATGAATCGGGTAGCTCATGCCTTCTTCGGTGCGGCTTGTGTACCACCATGTGTCTTTGCGTACCGGTGCCTCGAGATCGGTTTCGAGCACCCGCGACTTGATCTCTTCGAACACAGTCTCAACAAATGCCGAGTGGGTTGCGAAGAACTCGTCGGCATAGCGATTCTCGGCCTCGAGGTAGGCAATGGTGTCGGGATCTTCGCGGTTGCGCAACCAGGCCCATGGATCGTTGACGGCTCCGGTGGGGCGTTGCCATTCGAATGGAATCTGTTTCGCGACGGGAGCGTTCATTGCCTGTGCAGGGTAGTGCTGTCCCGACCGAGCGCGTGAACGAATCGTTGGATACCCTGAGGGACGTTATGCGGGTGTGGATCGACCAAGACTTATGCACCGGCGATGGGCTGTGTCTCGATCATTGCCCCGATGTGTTCGTGCAACTCGAAGACGGAATTGCCTATGTCGCCGAGGCCGGTTCACCGCTCAACGATCCGGGTGGATCGGGCAGTTTGGCGGTTGTGCCCGAGCGTGACTATCGAGCCGTAATCGACGCTGCCGAGGCCTGCCCGGGCGAGTGCATCTTCATCGAGATCTCTCCCGCGAATGCTGTGTCGGCGGCCTAGCGGCGCCGCATCGATTACGGCCGCGCGATCCATTCGTTGAGCAGGTTGTGGAAGTGGCGCAACTTGGTCTCTTGATAGTTGGCCAACGTGACACCGGGCTTGCGCATCGAACGCAGACCGACCTGAATCCTGGGCAGGTTGAAGCTGTCTTGGTTGAACACCCGTGCCAACATGCCGAGTTCGGGCGCTTCGGTCCAGTCGTCGTCGGGCCCGAGCCAATGAATGGGTACTGATGGAGGCTTCGGCTTCGATGGGTCGAAGGGCTCGAGGAACATGCACTCCATGATCGACATCTCATGGTTGTCGCCGTACGGGCGGAATCGATAGGTGATGCGGTTGTACGCGCCCCACGGATGAAAGTTGGGGAAAAGCGTGTAGTAGATACTCTCGGAAAGCTCGGCGTCGCTGAGTTTGTCGGCTTCGTCGCCGATGGTCTTGCGCAGGTTGATGCGTCCGCCGTTGCCGGTAACCGATCGGGTAGTCATGCCGTCGGTGAGCACGATGAACGATGGTTGGTCAAGACGGCGGTCTGAGACGGCGTCGAACATTTCTTGTTCGGATGGCGTGTACGACAGGTGCGGGCTGGGCGTGCCGTTGGGCGTGATGGCGCGTGAGAAGTTGCCTTCGAAGTCGTATTGGCTGTTGGCGTCGCCGATGCCGGCAAGCAACTGTGGATGAGTGGCCACCACATGGAATGCCTCCATGAATGCCTCCTGCACAACCTTCCAGTTGGCGGGAAAGATGCGCGCGACATGCACCGACTTGTAGCGATTCTCCAGCGGCCACTTTTCGAAATGGCTCGGGAGGTTGCCGAGAAACGCCTCGAGCGATTCGCAGTTGGGATCCATGTTCACGAAGACAAAGCCGCCCCACGTGCCCACCTTGAGCTCGGGCAGCGACCACGTGTCTGGATCGATGTGGGGGAAGTCCCATTCGCACGGCACCTGCTTGAGCGAACCGTTGAGGTTCCAGCAAAACCCATGAAACGGGCAGCGCAGTTCGGTGGCGTTGCCATCGTGCTCGCGCAGTTGCCGGCCGCGATGCAAGCATGCGTTGAAGTACGCCTTGATCTCATTCTCGCTGACGCGTACAACGAGAATCGATTGTCCGCAGATGTCGTAATTCAGCGTGTCGCCTACCTCGGCGATGTCGTCGGAGCGGCACGCCATCTGCCACACGCGGTTCCACACCTTGTCTTTCTCGAGTTCGTGGAACTCGCGGCTGGTGTACCGGCTGACAGGAATGTCGGTGTCGTCGGTGAAGTGGTAGCTCTGCCAGCGCAGCACCACCGGCACGTTCTCGGGGCGCGAGTCGGTGTCGAGTAGTTGTTGATACGAGATGCCTGGTGAGCGGGCCTCGCCTCGTGGTGTTGGTTCGCTGAGCGTTGTCATTGCTGAAACTCCTTGCGGCGATCTGGAGGCGTGGTCAATCGGAGGTGAGCGCTTTGGCGGCTAGCTGGTGTCGATTCGGTAACTGTTTGCCAGCGATCCATAGGCACAGGTGCGGGTCGGCTTGCTTGAGTGCGCCGCTGAGCCACACCCCATGCGCTGTGAACTCGCCGATGACGCCGTTCTTGTCGACGCTAATGGTGCCTTGCTCGGTGAGGTCGTAGGTGGCACCTGAAAGTGGGTGACGAATCGTTCGCATAAACCAGTACTCCCCAGTGGAAATGAACTGCTCGATCCGGAAATTACCTATCGCGCGATCAATTCTCTGCATCGAGCGTTGCGAGTGTTAGCGAGGGTGTCGCATCCGGCCCGCAAACGCGCCGATGCTGATGAGCAAGCCGGCACAGCCAATGACCGCTTCGACGGCGGCGACACCGGGAAATCGGTTGCGATCGCCAAGTGCTACGACGAGTGTGACGATTCCTGCGGCGACACCGATGTAACACGCCACACGGAAGCGAGCGATGCCGGCAACCACCGCCGTGATGGGGGCCATGAACGGCACAGCGATGATGAAGAAGGCGCGTTGGTTGGTTTCGGGTCCGAGCCACCACGGCGCGATGCCAGCGACTCGGCAGGCTTGCCACACGGCTGCGAAGCCGAGCAATACACCGATCCAGCCGGCGATGAACAGTGTGCGCCACGCTGGCGTGAACTGCCCCGGATCAGGCGGTGGTTGTAGCCGAGGAGTGTAGAAGCCAGCCGGAGCGAGATCGTAGGTTTGGGGCAGCGCCGGGGGCATAAAGACCGGCGGGGCTGGCAGCGGTAGCGGCGGCCGTGGGAGCGGCTCAGCAGCTTGGTGTTCGGCGTCGTGGGGGAGGTCCATCTGGTGGGCAGCGTAGCCTTGATCGAACATGAACTCTCGCCCGCGCGCTGGGCGATGTGCCCTGTTGACAGGTACTCTTGGCGGTTCATGGACCAAGTGCCGTTCTCGAAACTCTCGATCTTCTTCCCAATGTGGAACGAGCAGGAATACATCGGTCGCGCCATCAACGCCGGCCGCCGCGCCTGCCTCGATCTCGTCGCTGCTGGCGAGATTGCCGACTACGAGCTCATCATTGTCGACGACGCGTCTACCGACGACACCGCGCAGATTGCCGATCGACTCACCGAAGAGGATTCCCACATCCGGGTGGTGCATCATCCGGTGAATCGCAAGCTCGGCGGTTCCATCAAGACTGGGTTCGCTGCGGCCACTGGCGACTTGGTGCTCTACACCGACGCCGACCTTCCGTTCGACTTCGCCGAGCTCACCAAGGCAATTCGCATTATGCGCTTGTACGAGAGCGACATCGTGAGCGCATACCGCCACGACCGCACCGAAGAAGGTTCGTCGCGGGCCATCTACACCTTGATCTACAACTTTCTCATTCGGATGATGTTTGGCGTGAAGATGCGCGACATCAACTTTGCGTTCAAGCTCTGCAAGCGAAACATCTTCGAGCGCATTGAGCTCAAGAGTGAAGGTTCGTTCATCGATGCCGAATTAGTGATCCGGGCCAAGAAACTCGGTTATACGGTTACGCAGTTCGGTGTCGATTACTTCCCCCGTACTCGCGGTGAGTCCACGCTCAGCAGCCCATCGATCATCATCAAGATTCTGCGCGAGATGCGCCAACTGCGGTCTGAGTTGTTGCGCATCACCAAGGTCGTCTGAGGCACATGAATTCCCCCCGACCAAGGGTCGCGATCAACCCGTCGAACCGTTGGCTTCCAGCCGCTGCCGCTGTCGGCGTGCTCGTTGTTGTCATCGCAATCGGCGCGTTTGGTGGCGGCGACGATGGTGCAGCCACCACCTCGCCGAATGGTGGTTCCGAGGGTCTCACGGTGCCAGCCAGCACGCTGCCCGGCGTCGTGATCGAGTCGTCACCCGCGTCGGTCGTGAAGACCAATCTCACTCGCACGTTGCTTGTCGGCTTGGCTGGCGACGATGTGGCTCGGTTGCAGACCCGACTCGCCGAGCTTGGATTTGCCCCCGGCGTGGCCGATGGCGCGTTCGGCGACCAAACGCAGCAGGCCATTTGGGCGTTCGAGAAGTTGGTGTTGAAGACCCCGCGAGCCAAGGCCACGGGCAAGGTCACCAACAACATGTGGCAGTTGATTCAAGATCCCATTGTGATCCATCCTCGGCGTGCCGACGCGGCGGTCGACCCGCCGAAGACCCACATGGAGATTTACCTGCCTGAGCAGGTGGCCATTGTGTTCACGGCCAATAAGGCAACGCTCATCATGCACATTTCGAGCGGTACTGACCAAGAGTGGTGCGAGACCTTGCTCAAGGACACCGACGAGAAGGGCAACCCTGTTTTCCCGTCAATCGAGTCGGCCGAATGTGGCGTTTCGAAGACGCCGGGCGGTGTGTTCAAGTTCACCCGTCGCGTGGTCGGCCTGCGCATGGGCTCGCTTGGTGGCATGTGGAACCCGGTGTATTTCAATAAGGGAATCGCGGTGCACGGCGCAAACAACATTCCGCTTGACCCAGCGTCGCACGGATGCATTCGTATTCATAAGCGAATCTCTGAGACCTTCCAGAACTACGTAAACATCGGTGACCGCGTCTTCGTGTGGGGCCAGGATGGCAAAGAGCCAGAGGCGTATACGAAGGAAGAAAGTTTGCCGGTGTTCAACCGCAGGGATCCCAACGCCACCACGACAACCAGCACCACCACCACGGTTGCCGTTGCCACCACGATCCCGGCCACCACCACCACACTGGCCAAGCCGGTAGCAACCACAACAACGGCGGCCATCGCAACTACTACGGCTGCGCCTCCAACCCCGTAGGTGCAACGTGTCACGATGTCTGCGTGACTTCACTTCCCTACGACGAGTTTGGTTTGTTTCATGAGAATGCGGCCGAGTTCGGTCTGACACTCAATTCGCCCCCTGCGGTTCGCCGTGTCGAGGTAAACGTGCAGCCGGGCACCGACGAGTCATCTGCTCGTTTCGTGAGCGCACTGGTGTGGGGCAGCGGCGATCCGCAGTTGGTGCTCGTGCATGGTGGGGCGCAGAACGCTCACACATGGGACACCGTTGCTCTCGCTCTTGGTGTTCCGCTGGTGGCCGTAGACCTTGCGGGCCACGGGCATTCGGGGTGGCGAGACGACGGCGCCTATACGCCCACCAACTTGGCCGACGATCTTGCCATCGTGGTGGGTCAGCTGGCTCCTCACGCTGTTGCCATTGTTGGCATGTCGCTCGGTGGCCTCACGAGCATGGAGCTTGCGGCGCGGCATCCCGAATTGGTGCGCCGCCTGGTGATGGTCGACATCACTCCCGGCGTGAACCAGCAAAAGGCGAAGGCCGTGATTGATTTCGTCGATGGTCCACAGACCTTTGCCAGCTTCGACGATCTGTTGGCTCGGACCATTGAGCACAACCCCACTCGAACTCAGTCGTCGCTGCGTCGCGGCATTTTGCACAACGCCCATCAATCAGCCGACGGCAGTTGGCAATGGAACTATGACCGTCGCAGTCACGCTCGCTCGCGCGACCCTGAGGCTGCGGTGGTAGCCGATGTTGTTGCAGATGCAACGAGTGCGCTGTCGCCGCTGTGGGACGACTTCGGCTCGATCCGCTGCCCAATGTTGTTGGTGCGCGGTTCGCTCTCTCCAGTGGTCGATGACGCCGATGTGGCAGAAGCCGTGAGGCGTCAGCCCACAGTGCAGGTTGTTGTTATCGACGGTGCCGGCCACAGCATTCAAGGTGACCGTCCTCGCGAACTCGCCGATCTGATTCGAGACACCGTTCTCTAACGAATTGTTTCGGTTGGTGTCTGCAGCGCTCTCAGTCGGCGGCGAGGCGCTTGGTGCACGCGCCCAGGCCGTCGAGCACGCCGGTTCGAAAGCTACTGATCCTGTCGAACGCGCTGGCCGCTGGCGGCCGACCGGTGATGTCGTCGATGATCAACGCCGTTGTAATCACTTCGTCGAGGTCGCCGGGAGAGATTGCAAACGGCTGACTCTGCGAGCCGATCGGGACGATGTCTTTGGTCCAGACGCCGGTGAGGCAGTCGTTCATCAACGCTCGGTTTTCGCTCTCTAGGGTGCTGTTGAGCTGGGTTTGCACGGCATCGCTCCATGCATTGCTCAAGAGGTAGCCAATCGAGAAGTCTCCGTAGCTGCTGTAGAGATTGATCGCGAAGTCATTGTCGTATGCGATCAAGTTGATGCTCGGGCAGTAGACCACGTTTGATCTCCACTGCGCTGGCGTGACGCCGTCGCATGTCGGGTAGGGGCCGTCCTGGTTATACGCAATGACCGTAGGAGCTTCAAAGGTGCGCTGGTTGGTGGTGAACGTGGCCGACCAGAATCGCTTGAGATCGTCGGTCACGCTGGCCTGCAGATCGCTGTACGGCATGTTGCCCTGATTGGCAATGTCGTCCGTTGACGTGAACGTGAGGTTGATCAACGGCAGGGGAGTGTCGATGAGCGGCTTGCATGCCTGGGCGCCGCCGATGAAACCGTGCTGAAAAGCGCCGACCCGATCGAATGCTGTGCCGTGTCCACCTTCCTCAAAGACGGTCTCGCCAATCGTTGGATCCAGGGGGTCGCGGACGAGCACCATGGCAGCGAGCCCGGCTTTTACTTCGGCATCGGTGAAGGTCACAAGACTCGATTCGCCGCGGGCGGCGTGCGCTGACCAGGCGCCCGCGAAACAGTCGGCTTGCTGCTCGGTGACCACCGTTGGCTGCTGCAGATCTAAGACCCCGGAGCGTTGCTGGATCGCATGCCCAAACTCGTGGGCGATGACCGTTGCAACGGCGCTCGTGCCGAGCTGCGCAGCGAGATCGGGCAACAGCTTGTCATCGTCCCAAGCAATGAGGTCGCCGCAACTGAAGTAGCGAGCGTTGTCTGCGATCTCGTCGAAGGGCAGCTTCTCGCCGCACGCCTCGACATCGTCAGAGCGTGACGGATACATCGCGAAGAAGCCGCCGCTGAACTCGCGGTATGGCTCGTCGTAGACCTTTGGATATTCGGCTCGCCAGAAGTCTTGAATGTCGGCAACGACGTTGTTCAGGTAGCTGTCGTATTCCTTTGGGGTGCGATTGGTGCCGAAGTCGACTTTGGCGTCATTGGCATCGGTTTGGGTGCTCGGCGCTGACGCCGTTGTTGTACCGGGGACAGAAGCGTCGGGACCGCGCGAAACGAGCGACAGTGAGCGGCTGATGCTGAGGCCGGGGTCGGTAGAGCTGCATGCGGCAAGCACGAGACAACCCGCAGCCACGACTATCGACAGCTTGTTACGCATGGCCGCAGCTTAGAACGGCTTGCATCACTGGTGAAGTCGCTGACGGGTGCGTTGATGCTCCGACAGCGGGTGGCTCCTACCGGGGGTGGTAAGTACTTGAGTCATGTCTGACGTTGAACGCCCCGACGCACCCGACCGCGACACGTTGTTGCAGATGTTCGAAATCCAGAGTCGTATCAAACTGTGCGACGAGCGGTTTCGCAGCATGTTGATGAGCGGCCAGATCCGCCTCATCTACTACTCGCCACGCGGCCAGGAATGCATTAGCGCGGGTTGGGGTGTGCACCTTCGTCAAAGTGATTACGTCGTCACGATTTATCGCGGCCTGCACGATCATCTCGCCAAGGGTGTGCCGCTGCGCGAGTTGTGGGCCGAGTTCCTCGGCCGCGCTACCGGAACCTGCAAAGGCAAGGGCGGGCCGATGCACGTCACCCATCCCGAGTCGGGCTTGATGGTCACTACGGGCATCGTCGGCGCTGGCATCCCCATTGCAAATGGCTTCGGCCTCGCGGCTCAACTCAGTGGCACCGATCAGGTCACGGTCGTGAACTTCGGCGATGGCGCCACAAACATTGGTGCGTTCCACGAGGGCATGAACTTGGCCGCTGTGTGGAAACTGCCCGTGATCTTCGTGTGTCAGAACAATCTGTACGGCGAGCACACGCCGATGAGCATGTCTACCGGTGTCGAGTACATCAGCGAACGTGCGGCCGCGTATGGGATGCCCGGCGTCACCGTCGATGGCAATGATCCCATTGCCACCTGGAAGGTGATGGGCGAGGCAGTGCAGCGCGCCCGGTCGGGTGGTGGCCCAACGCTCGTTGAGGCGCGCACGTACCGGTTCTGGGGCCACCTGATGGGCGATGCGATGGAGTACATGGACAAAGCCGAGCGCAAGGCAGCGATGGCGGCTGATCCGGTGGTGCTCTACCGGGCATGGCTGATCGACAATGGCCACGCAACCGAGGCTGCGTTGGGTGAGATCGAAGAACAAATCACCGCAGCGATCGACGATGCCGTCGAGTTCGCTCTGAATAGTCCGCAGCCCGATGCGAGCGAGTTGTATACCGATGTGTTCGGCGACGAATCTGCCGCCATGTTGAACGGGGCGTCACGGTGAGCGAGCCACGAATCATGCTGACAGGTATGGCCATCAATGAAGCGATGGACATTGCGATGACGCTTGACCCCAAGGTGTTCTTGTTGGGCGAAGACATTGCTGAACCATCGGGTGGCGTGTACAAAGTGACCAAAGGTCTGTCCGAGAAGCACGGGCTCCACCGCGTTCGTAAGACGCCGATTTCCGAGCAGGCCATCGTTGGCGCGGCCATCGGCGCAGCCATTGCTGGCTATCGACCCGTCGCCGAGATCATGATGATGGACTTTCTTGCGGTGTGTCTTGATCAGGTCACCAACCATGCCGCAAAGATCCGCTACATGTCGGGCGGGCAGACCACAGTGCCGATGGTGATTCGCACCTCGGCGGGTGCGGGCATGGGCTTTGGCGCTCAGCACTCAGCAATGCTTGAGACGTTTGCGGTTCACTCGCCAGGTATGAAGGTTGCAGTTCCATCAACGCCGGCCGACGCGAAAGGCCTGTTGCTCACCGCCATTTTCGACGACGATCCGGTGCTGTTCGTCGAGCAGATGATGATGTATTGGGACAAGTCGTATGCGGGCGAAGTTCCTGCTGGCGATGTACGCGTGCCGTTTGGTCAGGCGGCCATTCGTCGTGAAGGCACCGACGTCACGCTCATCTCATACGGGCGGCAGGTTCACGATTGCGCAGCCGCCGCCCAGTTGTTGGCCGCCGACGGTGTGTCGTGCGAAGTGATCGACCTGCGTACCTTGGTGCCGTGGGATGAAGCCGCCGTCATGCAGTCGGTTGGTCGCACGTCGCGGGCCGTTGTTGTGCACGAAGCCGTCACCCGCTGCGGGTTCGGCGCCGAACTCTCGAGTCGCATCCACGAAGAACTGTTTGGCCAATTGTCTGCGCCGGTGCAGCGAGTTGGCAGTGCCAATACGCCCGTGCCGTATGCCTCAAACCTTGAGGCCGATTTCATCCCTACCGTGGCCGACATCGTTGCGGCGGTTCAACGAACTCAGGGCTAGCGCCGCCCAGCGTTGGCTAGATCTGGGCGAGCAGTTTCTTCAGCTCGGCGATCTCGCCCTGTTGGGTGTGGCTCGCTGCGACGGCCATCGCGCGCACCTCGCTGGTGGCCGCGTTCGTGGCGGCGAAATCGGCCATATGAATGCCGCCTTCATGGTGGGCGACCATGAGCGCGACGAACTGCTTGTCGGCCTCAGCACCTTTTGCTGCAATGAACGATTTCAGGTCACTTGGTGTCGCGAGGCCGGGCATGCGGTCGAGCGGCACTGCGGGGTGATCCATCCACACCATGGCGGTGCCGCTCTCGTTTGCTTCGGCCTTGCCGTAGTCGCGGAGCAGCTGAATCATTCGCCCGATGTCTACGGCTTGACCGAAGGCGATCTCTTTGGCGATGAGATGAAAAATCGAGTTCGTCTGAGGCTTCGCGATGTAGATCAGGGCCATCTCAACGGCTTGCTCATGATGAGCGCGCATGTCTTGCAGGTAGCCGATATCTACGGCGTTGGGCTGGGGAGTGGCGTTGCGCTCGCCGATCACGAAACCTGCGCCAGCGGCGAGAATGATCGCGGCAATGAGAACTGAAATCAGGTTGCCTCGGTGATGCCACCACGGCAGAACAATGGTTCCTGCGGCGGCGTCTGAGTCGTTGTTTGTGCCATCGGTTGGGTTACTCACGGTTCGTAGCTTCGCACGCTTCATTGATAAGACACATGTCATGTCTGTGCCCATCTCTATTCCCAAGCTTGGTGTTTCGATGACCGAAGGCACCCTCGTCGAGTGGATGGTCAGCGACGGGCAGCCCGTTCAGGCGGGCGACGTGCTGTATCGCATCGAAACCGACAAGGTCGAAAACGATGTTGAGTCTCCGATTGCGGGTGTGATTCGAATCGTGGGTGTCGAGGGCGAGACCTACGCGGTTGGCGTCCAAATCGGGTCGATCGAGTAGGTCGCAGTGCAACTTGCTGGCAAGGTCGCGCTGGTCACCGGGGCGGGTGCAGGCATTGGGCGGGCAAGCGCGCTCGGGTTCGCAGCTGCGGGTGCCAGCGTGGTGGCGGTCGATCTCGATGAGGCGGCGGCCATCGGTACGGCCGACCGGATACGTGCTGCGGCGGGCACGGCTGTTGCGGTGCAGGCCGATGTCTCGCTGGCCGCCGACATCTACCGGATGTTCGATGAGGCGACGCGGGTGTTTGGTGGGGTCGACATTGTTCATAACAACGCAGGGCTCATTAGCGGCGAGCCGCTTTGGCCTGATGGCTCGCTTGAGCGGGTAGCTACGGTGATCGCCGTCAATCTTGGCGGAGTCGCAATGGGCACGCAGCAAGGCATTGTCGAACTGCGCAAGCGTGGTGGGGGAGTCATCATCAACACGGCTTCTGTCGCTGCGTTGGGCCCGTTGCCATCGGACCCGGTGTATTCGGCGACAAAGGCCGGCGTTGTGCGCATTGTCGAAAGCTGTGTTGGGTTCGCGGCCGAAGGTATTCGGGTCAATGCAGTACTGCCGGGAATGGTCGATACCGACATGACCATGAAGCACACCGGAGACGGCACCCGCCCAGCGGTGTGGCTGGGACCGGTGCTCGCGTCTATTCAGCTGCTTGACCCTGCCGAGATTGCAGCAGCGGTGCTTGAGTTGGTGCTTGACGACTCGGTGGTTGGCGAATGTCGAGTGATCCGCAACCGCTACGCGAAAGATCCCGCCTGAGCACTGGGCTCAAGGCGGGATCGTTTTCGAACTTCGTAGAAGTGGCGGACCAAACAGGTGGCCCGAGAGTAGTTACTTGGTGACGTTTGCCGTGCGACGACGCATCGCAACAACGATGACCATGCCAACGCCCAACAGCAGCGCAAGCGCAGCGAAGTTCAGAATCGACGATGAGTCAGAGCCGGTAACCGGAAGCGGGTTGGCAGGCACGGCTACGTTGAGCGCCAACGAAGCAGTGAGCGGGCAACGCACATTCGTAGTGGT
The DNA here is from genome assembly GCA_037140375.1 of Actinomycetota bacterium. GTDB lineage: Bacteria > Actinomycetota > Acidimicrobiia > Acidimicrobiales > Ilumatobacteraceae > WLMZ01. The sequence continues at coordinate 13,939 of JBAXER010000021.1, read as the reverse complement.
GGCAGTAACGGTGTAGCGGCCTGCGGCTGATGGCACCGTGGCGGTGAACGATGCGGTTCCGTTTGCGGCTGCGGTGGCTGTGCCAACTGCAGTGCCGCCGATGGAGAACGCAACTGAAGCGCCGGAGCAGAATCCGGCTGCCGAGAGGGTGACCGATGCGCCCGGGGTTGGGGTTGCCGAACTGCTCGAGACAGTGGCGCTGCCTGGTGGGTATGCAGCGTGCGCAGCGACAGGGCTGAGACCGACCAAGGCCAACATGCTGATTGCAATTGCGATCAAGCGCTTCATAGGATCCTCCAAAATAGATTGAGCGAACTATAGCCAGTTGTCATGGCGCTACAGCCCAGTTGCGCGAAAACGTACTGAATTCGGTGTACCCCGCAGTTGCCAGCAGCTCATCTACTGGGTGATGCTCGTGCAGTGTTACTGGCTGCAGCTACCCTTCCGGCCCTATGGCAGTGACGCGACGAAACCGGCTTCGCGGCCGTCAGCCAATGTGCGCATCGTTGATCGCAGCTGCCTCTGGCATTGCGGCGGCAGCTGCTGGAGCGTCGCCTACCGGTTCGCCAGTGATCGACACGCTGCTTGTCGCAGCCCTCGCTGCGCTGGTTACCTGGAGCGCAGCAACGGCGCCGTGGTGGGCTGTGGGCTTGGCCTGCGCGATAGCGGCCGTTGTCGCCGTACAGCCGCTGCTCGTTGCTGTGGCCCTGGCCGGATGGGCAGCCACGTTCTTTATTGGGGTCAAACGCCGCAACCTTCCGTTGGTGCGAGTGGCCGCTGCTGCGGCAGCCGTGCAGGTATTTGCGCGGCTGCAGCTCAATGGGTTCCTCGGGCTGTCGGCGATTATCGGATGTGTCACGCTCGCTGCGCTGTTCGTTCCTGCGATTCTTCGCCGCGAGCGCGCTGTGCGAAAGCGTGTCTGGAAGTACCTCGCCATCGCCGTGGCCTGTGCCGCGGTGGCTCTTGTTGGTTTGGCCCTGGGTGCGCTCGCTGCCCGGGGCCCGCTGCAAGAGGGAAATCGACGCGTTCACGACGGGCTCGACGCGCTCAATCGTGGCGATATGGCTGCCGCCGCTACGGCGTTTGATGCTGCCAGTAGTGCCTTTCAAAGCGCCGAGAATGATCTCTCAGCTCTGTGGGCGCAGCCAAGTCGATTGTTGCCAGTTGTGGCCCAGCACCGAGCGAGCGCCGTTACCTTGGCCTCCACTGCTGCCCGTGCAATGAGCCTCGCAGCCGGGGCACTTCGCCAAATAGATCCCGAATCGCTCCGAGTGGTGAAGGGTCAGATCGATCTCGACGCAGTGCGCGGGCTGGTTGCGCCGTTCACCTCATTGCGCACAGCGATAGCCGGCGTCGGTGCAGCGCTCTCCGAAGCTGATTCGCAGTGGTTAACCCCAATGGTGCGAACGCGACTACACGAGTTCGCAAGTGACATGGAAAAGAACAAGGTCCGTGCCGACAATGCTGTGTTGGCTGCGCAGCTCGCGCCGGCCATGTTGGGCGCCGATGGCACCCGTCGCTATTTCGTCGCGTTCACTACACCGGCCGAGGCGCGTGGCCTTGGTGGATTCATGGGTAACTGGGCCGAGATGACCATTGAGAATGGTCATATTTCGATGTCCGAATTTGGACGGCACACCGATCTCAGCGACGGTGGACCCGATCCAGGAAATCGTCGGTTGAACGGTCCGGCCGAGTTCATCGACCGGTGGGGCCGCTTCGGGTTCTATGACCCCGCAGATGGCACCACGGCGGTGCAGGCATGGTCCAACATCACGATGCCTCCCGACTTTGCACTGGTGGGCGATGTGATTGCGCAGCTGTATCCGCAAAGCGGTGGTCGAAAGATCGATGGTGCTTTCGCGCTCGATCCTCAGACGATGGCTGCGCTGGTGTCGTTCACCGGACCGATCACGCTTGACGGAGTCGATGAGCCGCTCACCGCGGCGAACACCGCGAACTTCATCATTCGGGATCAGTACAACATCACTCAGTTCGACGATCGCATCGACCTGCTCGACACGATTGCCCGAACGGTTGTTGATCGACTGCTCGGTGGATCTATGCCTGAGCCAGCCGAGCTTGCCCGCACTCTTGGCCCGCTCACACGACAGGGCAGGCTCATGGGTTGGAGTGCCGATCCCGCCGAAGAGTCGCTGTTCGCCAAGATCGGCATGTCGGGTGTGTTTCCCGCATTAGAAGGCGGCGATGGTGTTGCCGTAGTGGTCGATAACGCTGCTGGCAACAAGGCCGATGCCTTCCTTGATGTCGCCACGAGTTATCGGATCGGGACCCTCGATGCGAGCGGCTTCCGCGACGGCACGGTCACCATCACCTTGACCAACAACGCGCCGGCCGGTGGCTTACCGGACTACGTGCTGGCCAACGCCGTCGATTTGCCGCTCGGCACAAATCGCATGTTTTTGTCGGTGTACACCGGGTTACCCATGGAGTCGGTCACGCTTGATGGCGAGCCGTCCACGATGGAAACGGGCACGTCGCTTGGGTGGAATGTGGCGTCGACCTTTTTGAATATTCCGCCGGGCGGAACTCGAGTAGTCACACTTCAGGTTGCCGGGGTGCTCACCGCGCCTGACCGTGCCCTCGTGACGCGAGACCAACCGATCGTCAGGGTCCAGTCGGTCGTTGTCTCGCGGGACTGACTGACTCGCTGCGGCTTAGCCCGCTTGGCCGTAGCGGGCGTTGCGCTGCGCGTCGGCAAACGAAATGTCTTTGTCTACTCTCGGTTCGGCCGGCAATCCGAGGACACGTTCGCCCACGATGTTGCGCTGGATTTCGTCGCTGCCTCCGGCGATGCGGTAGCCCGGAGCACCAAGCACGTGTTCTCCCCATGCAAAGGTTCCCCACTCGCCGGTGTCCGCGACGAGTCGCGGTCCTAACAACAGCGAGACGGCATCGCTGACACTGGCCATGTTGGCGGTCCACATCAGCTTGCCCAGCGAGCCTTCGGGCCCAGGCGTCTGGCCCGCCTTCAGACGTGCAGCGGCGCGTCGGTTCGTATATTGCGCCACCTTGTAGTCCGAGTACAAGCGAGCCAACATTTGACGAACCACGGGATCATCGCCGCGCTCGAGATGTTGCGCGAGCGCTTGGATTTGCCGATATCCGCCTCCGGCATGCCCACCGCCGCCGCCACCCGAGTGATCTCGTTCGAACCCTAAGCACGTGAGCGCTACCCGCCACCCTTCGCCTATGGGCCCGAGCCGCAGTGCATCAGAGATGCGCGCATCGGTCATAAACACTTCGTTGAAGTTCGAGCCGCCGCTCATCTGTTTGATGGGTCGCACCTCGACACCAGCGGCATCGAACGGAACGAGAAACGCCGTGAGCCCTTTGTGCTTTGGTACGTCGACGTCGTGGCGAGCGATCGCCAGACCCCATTGGGCAAAGCGTGCCCCGGAGGTCCACACCTTTTGGCCGTTGAGAATCCACTCGTCGCCATCGAGCGTGGCTCGGGTGGTGACCGATGCGAGGTCGGAACCGGCAGATGGTTCAGAGAAGAGTTGGCAACCGAGAATGTCCATACGCATGAGCGGCTTGATGAAGTCGAGCTGTTGTTGATCGGTGCCGTATGCAGCGATCGTCGGCGCGATCAAGCCCATCGAGGTTGGTGGAAGTTCGCCCGCCGAAGGCACATGAAACCGTGCCTCCTCGCCGTTGTATGCACGCAAGTAACTGTTGGGCAGACCTCGTCCGCCGAGCGCTGGCGACCAATTGAGCATCGCGTATCCGGCATCGAACTTCTTTTGTTGCCAGACTCGTGTGGCCTCAAGCCGTTCGGCTTCCTGCTGCTCGGTCAAGTTATGAAACACCGCCACATTGTCTGAACCTTGCCCCCACACGGCGGTGCCGTCGTCGTTGGTGTGGTTCGCCTCGGACAACGGCTCTGCATTGTGCTCGAGCCAGGCGCGAGCGCTGCTGCGGAAGTCCTCGATGTCTGGCAACGCTGAGTCTGGCATGTGCGTGACGCTAGCGCGATAGGGCCATTTGATGGGCGCTCCAAGTCGGGAGGTGAACTGATCGCGTAGTTAGATACACGTTGTGAAAGATGGCGACACATGGCGTTGGTAATCGTCGACAAGGCGCGCGAGCTGCCAACCGAAGTTGCGCTCTGCGATAGCCGGTTCTCCTTGACTTGGCCTGAGCTCAACGATGCATTGAACCGCGTCGCCAACGGCCTCAATGCGCTTGAGCTCGGCGCTCAACGCCGCGTCGCGGTGTTTGCCGAGAACTCGGTCGAAACGTTGCTCGCCCATCTCGGAGGCCTGTTGGCGGGCGCCAGTACGGTGCCGGTGAACTTTCATCTCAACGCTGCCGAGCTCGAATACATCCTCACCGACTCACACGCAACGGTGCTGTTTGTCGGCCCCGAGAATCTCGAGCGCGGCATCGCCGCGGCGAATGCGGCCGGAGTCAGCACCATCATCGGATGGCGATGCGAACCGCACCCGAATGTGATCCCTTGGTCCGAGTGGATGGCTCAGTCGTCGGCCGCAGAACCATCGAGCAACGTGCGGCCGTTGCCAAACCTGATGTACACCAGCGGCACAACGGGTCAGCCCAAAGGGGTCGACCTGCCGCCCACAATGTTCGCCGGAGGCAACTCGATTGAAGAGCACTTCGTAGGGCTGCGTGCCAACCGGTTCACCAAGTTCGCGACACATCTCGTTGTTGGCCCGATGTATCACACGGGCCCGCTCAATGGCTTTCGAATCCTGGCCGTCGGCACACCTGTCGCGGTGCTCAACAAGTTTGACCCTGAGGCAGTGCTGGCCGCGATCGAGCGCTACAAAGCCGAGACAAGCTTGATGGTGCCCACCCACTTCAAGCGCCTGCTCGATCTGCCCGCAGAGGTAAAGGCTCGCTACGACCTCAGCTCAATGCAACTCGTTGCCCACACCGGCGCAGCATGTCCGATCGATATCAAGCACCGGATGATCGAGTGGTTCGGACCCATCTTCCTCGACGCTTATGGCGCCACCGAGGTCGGCACTACATGCAGCATCACCAGCAGCGAGTGGCTCGACCATCCGGGCAGCGTTGGCCGAGCCCTGCCGCCGTTCACCGCGCTCATTGTCGACGATCAGGGCAACCCAGTGCCGGCAGGCACCGAAGGCAACCTCTACTTCGAAGACGCAACCGGACGAGGTGTCGTGTACCCCAACGATCCGGCAAAGAGCGCCAAGGCTCATCTTCGTCCGGGTGTGTTCACGTTGGGCGAGATCGGGTACCTCGACACTGAGGGGTACGTGTACATCACAGATCGTTCGAGCGACATGATCGTGTCCGGGGGAGTCAACGTGTATCCCGCCGAGGCCGAGCAGGTACTGCTCACCCATCCGTTGGTGGGCGACGTTGCGGTCATCGGCGTTCCCGACGCCGATATGGGCGAAGCCGTGCGCGCTCTTGTGGTGCCACAAGACCCGGCGAACCCCCCGCAGGCGGATGACCTCATCGCCCTATGCCGACAAGAACTGGCTGGCTACAAGTGTCCGCGAAGTGTTGAGATTGTGTCCACCATCGGCCGCAACGCGATGGGCAAGGTCAACAAGCGAAACCTGCGAGCCCCTTATTGGGAAGGCTCGCGCACCATCGGATGATCAGCGTGGCGTTCACCCCAACACATCTGGAAGCTGAGCAAGGATGAGCATCGCTGACGAAATCTTGGTCACTCCTGAAGTGCTCAGTTGCCCGTACGAGTTCTATCGGCGCGTTCGCGACGAAGCCCCGGTGCATCAGACCCCGCTGGGCTTTTGGTTGGTGTCGCGCTTCGACGATGTGATGTCGGTGGTGCGCGATCCAGAGCGCTTCTCGAGCAACTTCAACACGTCGTTCGCTGCGGGCAGCGCAAGCCCCGAGATGCTGGCCGTGCTGGCCGACGGTTATCCATCGGCAAACACATTGCTCACCAACGACCCGCCGACGCACACGCAGTTCAGGGCCTTGGTCAACAAAGCGTTCTCGCCAAGACGAGTGGCCCAACTCGAAGGCGAAATCCGCGGCGTTGCCACCGACCTCATCGACGCATTCGTCGCCGATGGCGCGGTTGAGTTGGTCAGTCAGTTTGCGGTCGGGCTTCCGCTCACCATCGTGGCCGACGCTCTCGGTGTAGACCGTGCCGACATGGCTCGCTTCAAGCGTTGGAGCGATCATGCGGTCGCGCCGCTCAGCGGGCTACTCGACGCCGACCAAATGCTTGAGTGCGCGAGAAGCCGCGTCGAGATGCAGCGGTACATGGCTGCCGTCATCGAGCGTCGCCGCGCCGAGCCTTGCGACGACCTGTTGAGTGACCTCGTTCATGCCGTATTCGATTCGGGCGATCGCGTTGGCGAGAACCTCACCGTTGCCGAGTTGCTCAACGTGATCGAGCAGATCTTGGTAGCCGGCAACGAGACCACCACCAAGCTGCTCGCCGCAGGCATGCTGGCGCTCATTGAGAATCCCGAGCAGATGATCAAAGTACGCGCGAACACAGAGCTCATCGGCAACCTTGTCGAAGAGTCGTTGCGCATTGAGTCACCCGTGCAGATGTTGCCGCGTATTGCCAAGACCGATGTCGAGGTCGGGGGAGTCAACATTCCCAAGGGCTCGATGGTGATGGTGATGTACGGGTGCGCAAACCGCGACGAAGCAAAATTCTCCAATGCCGATGTGTTCGACATCGAACGAAGCAATGCCCGAGGCCACCTTGCCTTCGGGCAGGGGCCTCACTTCTGCGTCGGCGCCGCACTGGCACGCAGCGAAGCTCGCATCGGCTTTGAGTTATTGCTCGATCGATTGCACGACATCGCGCTGGCACCGATTGAGCAGCCGACCGATCGAGAACTCTCAATGACCCTGCGCGGTCTCAGCGCGCTGCATCTTGTCTTTACCGCCACCCCGACCAACTCAACATCGGAGTCCTGACTATGAGCATTGACCTCAACAATCTTTCGACGGTGCGCTACGAGGTCGTCGACCCAGGCGATCACGGCATTGCAGTAGTCACCCTCAATCGTCCCGAGAGTCGCAACGCACAGAACAAGCGGATGACCTACGAAATGAACGCGTGCTTCGACGACGCTTCGCGACGCAGCGACGTGAAGGTCATCGTGCTGCAGGCCGACGGTCCACACTTTTCAAGTGGTCACGACTTGCGTGACACCGAAAGTAGCCGCGAGTTCGATTCGGTGTTCTCGGGTGGCGGGTTTAGCCGCCCTGGCCAAGAGGGTTACATGGCCTACGAGGAAGAGGTCTACTTCCAGATGTGCTGGCGGTGGCGCAATATTCCGAAGCCGGTGTTGGCCGCAGCGCAAGGGAAGACAATCGCGGGTGGGCTGATGTTGCTCTGGGTCTGCGACGTGATCCTGGCCGCCGACGATGCACTGTTTAGCGACCCGGTGGTGGGCATGGGTGTGAACGGTGTCGAGTACTTCGCGCATCCATGGGAGCTCGGCGCTCGTAAGGCCAAGGAGTTGTTGTTCACCGGCGATTGGGTGACAGCTCAAGATGCCAAGGCCCTTGGGATGGTGAACCAAGTGGTGCCGGCTGCTGAGCTTCGCGACTACACGATGGCGATGGCTCGCAAGATCGCGTTGCGCCCCAGTTTTGCGCTCAAGTTGGCGAAGGAGAGCGTGAACCAGACTCTCGAAGCTCAGGGCCAGTGGACCGCGTTCCGTGCGGCGTTCTCGATACAGCATCTCGCTCATGCGCATAACCAGATCAAGTTTGGGATGCTGATTGATCCAGGTCCCAAGCGACCAGATGCAGCGGGCTGAGCATGGCTAAGCGCACTCCAGTTGTCAGAAAACTGGGTCGACCACGTGATGTCGATTCATCGGACACCCGCCAAACACTGCTCGAAGTGGCCCGTCGCATTTTTGCTCGCGATGGTTACGGCGCCACCACGAACCGAAGCATTGCTGACGAGGCCGGCATCACCACCGGCGCGATTTACCATTACTTCCCATCGAAGGCCGAGCTCTACGTTGGGGTGTACGAAGTGGTGCTCAAGATCGTGTCCGACAACTTTGACGCGGCCATTGCTGCGCCGGGTTCATTGCTCACCAGATTCAGCCGCGCCCTCGATACGGCTTCGAATCTCAACCGCAGTGATTCATCGATCGCCGGGTTCTTGGTGGGTGTGCCCCGTGAATTGCAGCGGCACCCTGAGCTCACCGACCTCATCCGCGCCCTGCGCACTCATGCTCCTACTTTCGTTGGTCGGCTTGTGAGCGAAGCCGCAGCGGCAGGCGAGTTTCGTCCAGAGGTTCAACCACGAGCTGTCGAAGATCTACTCAACGCGGTGTTGTCGGGATTGGCCACATTTTCAACAGTGAGTGGAGACGCCGAACGTCATCACGGCTCCATTCGCGCACTGCAACAGCTTCTGGCAGGCGAGCTCGTCGTCCCCGCCTAACCCACCGATCAGGGGGCGCTTGTGGTGCTGGTACTGGTGCTGGCAGTGGTTGTGGGAGCAACGATGCACCTGCTGAGGTTGTCGTTGAGGAGTGCCTGACCTGCTGCGCTGAGTGTGGGCAGTTTGATATTTTCGCGAAGCCTCTGAACGTCGGCCGCCTCGAGTTGGGAGGCCACTGTCATCACGCATGCTTGGTCGGCGGGGAGGCCAGCCTCGCTCGCTTGACCAACCCAGACCTGGGCGAACTGTTCGATCACTTGAGCATCGGTGCCCACTGCGGTGACTACTGGAGTGACTACTGGGGCTGAACCGGAGTTGTCATCGGAGTTTGAGCTGCCGCATGCAGACAGACCAAGAACGGCGAATGACATCACGATAAGGACTCTTGGCAGTGCAGATTTCATTGCGGCAATCTACCAATCGCAGCGAAGTGTCTGCGATGCGAGCGACTACGGCGCGCTGGTTGTACTTGCTGCCGTGGTAGTGCTGTCGGCTGTGCGGCAGTTCTCGAGCTCGAGGCCCAGTGCATCGCCCTCGGGGCTGAGCTTGGGCGAGAAGAAGCTTTCGCGGAAACTTTGCACATCGGCGGCGCTGAGCTTGGCAACCACGGCGTCCAAGCAGGATTTGTCAATCGTGAACCCGGCGGAGCCGCTCTCGATCAATGCTTGGGTGATCTGAGCGCGGATCTCGTCGTCGGTTCCGACAGCGGTGACTACGGGAATCGTGCCGCCATCTTCGTCTGCGCCGCCGCCGGTGTCGGTGTCGCCGTCGGTGTCGCTGGTTGCTGCGGCTGTGTCGCTGGTGGCTGGTGTCGAGGCAGCAGGTGAGCTTGAGCTACCGCATGCTGACAGGCCCAGCAGGGTGACCGACACAACGAACGTTTTGAGCAAGACGGATTTCATGGCTGAAAGTTACCAGTGGTCGAGATCTATCCCTGCTTCGAAAAAGCGACAAGCAGCAATGCTGTGAGCGACAACCCGTCAGCAACTCGGCCTGCCGCGATCTCGGCGCGAATAGTTGGCCAAGTGACCCACTCGATTCGCTCTGATTCGCTGGGATCAGAGGGGTCGCCCACGTAGGTTGCCGACTCGGTGAGGAACAAGTTGAACACGCCATCGCTGTTTCCGTTTTGCGGAAAATAGCGGCCGATTTGTCGGAGCGGTCCGGCTTGCCATCCGGTCTCTTCGAGCGTTTCGCGAGCGGCGGCTTGCAGCGGCGTCTCGCCGGGGTCCACTCGCCCTGCGGGTACTTCCCAGCCCCAGGTGTCGGTAGCGAAGCGGTGTCGCCAGAGCAACAGCACGCCACGGTCGGGGTCGTCGACCACGGTGCCTGCTGCCTCGCTGGGCATACGCACTACATGGTGATCGAAGCGTGGGCCGCCAGGAATCTCGATGTCGGTGAGTGCAAGCCGAATCCACTCGCTGTCATAAATGATGCGCTCGCCATGCACGATCCATTTCATGATGCGAGCAGCGCTCGATTCATCGAATCGATGGTGACGGCAATGAGCCCGATCCACACCAACACGAAGCCTGCCACGCGCACAAGGGTAAGCGTTTCGTTGTAGACAAGCCATCCGAGTAAGAAGTTGATGGTGGGCACGATGTACTGAACCAGTGCAAGCACGCTGAGAGGAAGGCGCTTGGCCGCGAGCGCGAACATCAGCAACGGCACTGCAGTAACAATGCCGGTGAGCGCCACGAGTATCCACTCGGTTGAGGTTGCGGTGTTCACGATGCTTTCGGGGCGGGTGGAGCCCCAGACGACCAGGCCAACCGCGGGGATGAACAGAATCAACGTCTCCGTGGTGAGGCTTTCGAATGCGTTGAGCGTGCCTTGTTTCTTGAGGTACGAGTACGTGACCCACGAACTGGCAATCAGCAACGACACCCATGGAAACTGGCCGTAGCCAACGGTGAGCACAACCATCGCGGCGACGGCCAAGGCGAGCGCCACTTTTTGCACAATGCGAAGGTGCTCGTGCAAGACCAGAACGCCCAGCAAGGTCAGGCCGATGGGGGTCATGAAGTAACCGAGGGCGGTTTCCATGACGCGCCCGTGCACCACTGCCCACACGTAGGTGGTCCAGTTGATGGAGAGCACGATGGCGCCGATGGCGACGCGCACGAGCACGGCGCGGTCTCGGAGCTTTGCGAGGAGTGATCGCGTTTGGCCGCGAGATACGAGCCACACCCCCATCAGCAGCGCCGAGGTAGTGATGCGGTAGCCGATCAACTCAAACGCGTTGAAGTGCTTGAGCGCCTTCCAATAAATGGTGACGAGGCCCCATAAGAGGTAGGCGCTGATGCCCCAAAAAACTCCGCTGCGTTCGGTGCCGTGGTCGCTTGACTCAGGGGCGGACACAGGCCGCTGCAGTGCTCACGACTTCCAGCCGTTGAAGTAGGTGACCTCTTCGGCGGGGCGACGGTTGCCTGGCTTGAACGTGTCGCCGGTGTAATAAGCCACTGGTGTGAGGGCCACCTGCGTCACCGTGTCGGGGATGCCGAGCAGGGCGCGAGCTTCGGCCTCGAAGGCCAAATGCAACGTGGTCCATGCCGTGCCGAGGCCGCGGCTGCGGGCGGCCAACATAAAGCTCCACACAGCGGGCAGCACGCTGCCGTAGAAGCCGGCGACCGAACCCTGCGGGCCCTCGGGCACGCCGAGGCTGCACGGAATCACCAGCGCTGGTGCTTGGTGCAACACCGTGGCGAGGTAGTCGGAGCTGTCCATGATGGCGTTGGCACCAGAGCGGCCGGTTCGTTCTACGGCGTCTTTTTGCATCGCGATGTACGGCTCGTATGCCCGGCGGTACAGGTCGGCGAGGCCCATCTTCAGATCGGGATCGTCGACAACGATCCACCGCCAACGTTGCAGGTTGCTCCCTGCTGGCGCTTGACACGCGATGCGGATGCAGTCGGTGATGAGCTCGCGAGGCACGGGCCGATTGAGGTCGAGTCGCTTACGCACAGCTCGAGTGGTTGTGAGGAGACGATCGGTTTGGTTCAGGTCGAACGATTCAGCCATAGCCGCCTACAGTACGGCGATAAGGCGCGTTGGGCGGATCTGGAGATGACAATGGCAACCCCAAAAGAGCTCTGGCAAGAGGCCTTCGAGGCCAGCAAGCTTCGCGATGGCGCAACCAACACGATGAGCGGCATCCCGCTTGAGCCTGTCTATGGCCCCGACGATGCCGAGCATCCGGGCGTCTATCCGTATACCCGTGGGCCATACGCCTCGATGTATCGCTCGAAGCTGTGGACAATGCGCATGTTTGCCGGTTTTGGTACGGCCGAGGACACCAACTGGCGCTTCAAGGAGATCATCAAGTCGGGCGGCGACGGGCTCTCAACGGCGTTCGATATGCCCACGTTGCTTGGCCTCGACAGCGACGACCCAATGTCGCTCGGCGAGGTCGGTCGCTGCGGTGTTGCGGTCGACACCTTGGCCGACATGGAAGATCTGTATGCCGGCATCGACTTGGCGAAGACCACGACCTCGATGACCATCAACTCGCCAGCGGCGCCCATCTTTGCGATGTTCGTCGCCCAGGCCGAAAAAGCTGGCGTGCATCGATCGCGGCTCGGCGGCACATTGCAGAACGACATCTTGAAGGAGTACCAGGCGCAAAAGGAGTTCGTGTTTCCTCCGCGTCAGAGCATGCGTTTGGTGCGCGACACGATCAAGTTCACTGCCTCTGAAATGCCGAAATGGCATAGCATCTCGATCAGCGGGTACCACATCCGTGAGGCCGGATCTACGGCCGCCGAAGAACTCGCGTTCACGTTGGCAAACGGCTTCGCGTATGTCGAACTCGCGCTGCAGGCTGGGCTGGCGATCGATTCGTTTGCACCGCGCCTCAGCTTCTTCTTCAACGCTCACATCGACTTCTTCGAAGAGATTGCCAAGTACCGCGCCGCACGTCGCATCTGGGCGCGGTGGATGAAGTCTCGCTACGGCGCCGAACTCGATCGTTCAATGCAACTCCGGTTCCACACTCAGACTGCTGGGGTGTCGCTTACCGCGCAGCAGCCCGAGGTCAACATCGTGCGCACCGCTATTGAGGCGCTTGCTGGCGTGCTCGGCGGTACGCAGTCGCTGCACACCAACTCGATGGACGAAGCCTTGGCGTTGCCCACCGAACGCTCCGCGCGCATTGCACTGCGCACTCAGCAGGTCATCGCGTACGAAACCAACGTTGCGCATGTGGCCGATCCGCTCGGCGGTTCGTATTTCGTCGAAGCACTCACCGACGAAATGGAGCGTCAGGCTGAGGCCATCTTCAGTCATCTCGACGAACTTGGTCATGGCTCAATGCTCGACGGTGTCATCGCCGGCATCGAAGACAACTGGTTCCAGGGTTGCATCGCCGATAGCGCGTACGAACAAGAGCGAATGTTCAACCGCGGTGAGCGCATCGTGGTGGGCGTCAATCGGTTCCTCGAGGGTAACGACGAAGACACGATGCCCATTTTGCAGATCACGAACGAAGACGAAACTCGTCAACTGAAGCGGCTCGACTCGGTGCGCCAGCAGCGCAATCAGGCAGCGGTCGACCAGGTGCTTGCCCGGCTGCAGGTCGAGGCCGCCGATCCCGAGATCAACCTCATGCCAACACTGGTCGAGGCGTCCGGCGTCTATGCATCACTCGGCGAGATGATGAACGCAATGGCAACCGTCTTCGGTCGCCACATCGAAGTTCCCACAATCTGACCTCAGCAATGTAGGAGTAGTCATGAACAACCCCGACGAAATGCCGGCACGAATTGCGGCCTTCCTCGCTGAACAAGAACCCGAGTGGCGCGACATCGAGGTCGTGGCCTACGAGGTCATGACCGGCGGATACAGCCGTCTGCTCGGCAAGGCGCATGTGCGACACGCTGAGGGCGAAGAGGTGCTCGTGTTGCGCGGTGACCCGCCGCCCGGCCGTGCGCTCGTAGACACCGATCGCGCCCAAGAGTTTGAGGTGATTACCACCGTCTCCGATCACGGCGTGCGCACACCGCGCACGCGCTACTTTGACGATGCGGGGCAGCACCTTGGCACTCGCGCATTGGTCATTGAGTTCACAGCGTCTGACTCATTTCTGGCGTACGCAAGTGGTGGCGGTTCGCTCGAGGGACTCAACATCAAGTTGGCCGACGCTCTCGCGAGCTATCACCGATTGCCGTTGGCGTCGCTGCCCGCCCGTCTCGAGCGGCCCGCCGACTGGAACACCTACATCGGTCATCGCATCGACGAATGGCGACGCACGGCCGATGCTCACGTTGAGGACCTTCCGATCCTGCGCTACGTAGCGGCCTGGCTCGACGCGCATCGCCCACCCGAAGTTCCGCTCACGCTGATTCACGGCGACCTGCAGAGCGCAAACCTGATGCTGGCGCCCGATGGCCATTTCGAGATTCTCGATTGGGAGCTTGCCTCGATTGGTGATCCCCGCGAAGACATCGGCTACTTCAAGGCAGTTGCTCAGATTGCGCCGCCCGACCTACTCGACGATGCGGGCGTGATGGGATTCTGCGA
>JBAXER010000020.1:0-41238 GCA_037140375.1 Actinomycetota bacterium | reverse complement strand
ACGCCGCACCCGCAAACACACCAGTCTTAATCAAATCTCTGCGACTCAGCGCCATAGCAGGATCCTTCCAACTGAATGAGCGGGGGACCGAGGATCACATTGTGCCACTTTGTGCGACATGTCAAGCGAATGTTTCGACCGAAGCGGTGTCGAGTCTCGTCGAACGAGGTCTAGCGGGCGAGCGGCTTGTACTTGATGCGGTGCGGCTGGTCGGCGGCCGAACCGGCCGCGCCCGTTGGGCGCGGTCGGCTCTTTGTGATGACACACCAACGCGCCGGTGCCCGTGAGAGTTACTTGATTTCGACGCCTGAATCGGCCAGAACCTCACGTCCTCGCCTAGAGCCGCGTAATGACAGCGCCCTGTCACGTCCCGCCGATGAGTAGGCGGTGGGCGCGCTCGACTTCTTCGGCGCCGCTAGCGGTGTAGAGGTCGGTGACGCCCTTGAGGCTGTGACGCAACCACTTTTTCGCGACCGCATGCCCACAGGCTCGTTCGATGAACGTTGCCGACGTTTTGCGTAGGTCATGGGGGCGACCATGGAACTCGTCGAGCCACGCCAATTCGTTACGTAGGCGACCCCACAGCGAATCGAAGCGTCGCACGGTCAAGGGTCGTGGCTGCGGGTCAGGGCTGGTTGCGCTGGGCAGTCGCTTTTTGTAATAGAACACCGCGGCGTCGGTACGTAACGTCACTTGTTTGGCAACGATGTGTTCCATTGTGATCTGGTCGATGCTGAGCCCGAGCGGGTTCGCGACAATGATGTCGCCGCGCTCCAACGCGTGTGATAGCAGCGCAACCATTAACGCTGGCGACACAGGTTGTTCGTCGACTTTGCCGTTTTTCTCGCCGAGGCGAACCTTCATTGAGTTGACCAGCAGATCCCCAACACGCAACCCGATCGGGCCGCCGCGACGTGAGCCGGTTTCGAGCAGAAACCACACGAGGAACATGTCGAGTTCGGTGTCGTCACCACCACAGGTGAACAACGCTTGCCAGAGTTGCTCGAGTTGTTCATCGCTGTATGAGCGTGCAACAACATCGGGACGTGCTTTAACTGCCAGTGTCAATCCGAGGTTGCGAGTGACACCTGGGACCTCGTTATCGATTGCAAGTGTGTACACGCAACTCATTGCTGCACGAAACAGTTCGAGGGCGCTGCGACCATCGTGGCGATATGTCGCCTTTCCCCCTTTGGCACGCGCACGGTTGCGTTGCTTGGTGCGTTTTTGGGCTCGTACCTGCGCCCAGTTCGACATCTTTGCAAGGTCAGTTTTTTTGACGTTCCGCAACTCCGTGTCACCTAAGCCTGCGCAGTGCTCAAGGCATGACGTTGCATGCACTTCGCCGCTGGTGAGGTCCTTGACAGTGCATGAGCACGATCCGGCGACAACACATCGACATGGTTGCCACAGTGAGTTCCCAGAAAAAGAATCGAGGCATGTGTCGCAAAAGCAGGCGCACAGATCGGCGTAGCCGTTCATGAACAAACGCAGATACGACGCCCATGTTGTGCGCTGACCTTTCGACAACGAATCCATCACAGAGTTGTTCACAAAGTCGTTGACGCTCACTGACGGTGTTGCCCCACCGGTGCTGCCTGAGTTCATCAGTGCAAGCACCTCGGCTGGGTCGACGCCGAGTGCTTGCATCAAGGTGAGCACTGTTTGGGTGTTGTCGGTCGTGCTCATGCGCTCGCTACTTTCGTGAGATGTGTGATGTTGGTTTTGTTGTGAGCGACCAGTTCGCCAAGAGTGTCGATTGCTGCGATTCCTTGACGCACCAGCGATGTCGGTGCAATGGTGATGATCCCGTCGCCACCGGACACGACTAACACGATGGCGTTCGCGTTGACGCCGAGGAAGTCGCGTAACCCGCCAGGGATCAGCATTCGCTTGTCCTCAAGCACATGCGCTGTTCGAGTGTGCGCAATCGGCTTATCCGTTTGGCTCTGTGCTGGGCGCAGATGCAACCGACCAGGGGTGGACACATCGGCTTCAAGCACGATGCCAAGATCCCAACCGGCGTGTTCGATCAGGTCTTCGCATCGCAGTCGCCCGCCATCGAGTTTGCGAGTAACGATAAGGTCACCGCTTGTTGCACGCACAGGGCGCACAAGCGAACGCAGCGGCGACGGCCGTGTTGGCGTGGTCGTGTCTGCCTCAACGGGGATTGACCCCACGGGACATGACGGGATGGAGCCGGCAGCATGAAGGTGGCCGGCATGGGTGGTTCGTGGTGGCTGATGTTTTGGCACCATCGTTACAGTTCGAAGCCGACCCTGTTGCGCACGCGCCAATACAAAACTTTTTTCAGAATTTTTTGGCGGGCTCGCGTCGACGCTTGTTCGACCTAGTGGACGAATCGAAGCGGCCACGAACGGTGTGCCAAGAGCACCTTGTGGTGCATGCCCTGAACCGGGCGAAGTACCGGTGCCGGTTCCCAAAATCTGGGAACCCGCCCGATGCATTGTGTCGAAGGGGGGACTTGAACCCCCACGGGATTTCTCCCACTAGCACCTCAAGCTAGCGCGTATACCTATTCCGCCACTTCGACGTGTTGGAGCCTTTGACGATAGCGCAGCGTTAGCTGCGTACCAACAAGAAGCCGAGCGCTACGACTGTGAAGGTCCAGACCAACATCAGCACGGTTGTGATGCGGGTGAGGTTGCGCTCAGCAGAGGTTGAACCCAATGCCGCGCCACCGCCGCCACCGAACATGTCAGACAGACCACCACCGCGACCGCTGTGCATGAGGATGCCGGCAATCATGCCAAACATCGACAAAACGTTGATACCAATGGTCACATACAAGACGAAGTCGCGCACGGTTCGCAATGCTAGCGCGCCGAAGTCCTATCGGTTGATTGTTGGCGCCGCGAGCTGAACTACTTCGGCGAAATGACAGGCCACCTGATGGCCCTGACCTCGCTCGATGAGCGCCGGTTCTTCTGATGCGCAGATCTCTTGGGCCAACGGACAGCGGGTACGGAACCGACAACCACTGGGCGGATTGATGGCCGACGGCACATCGCCTTGGAGCACGGTGCGCACTCGAGCCCGCTCTTGCTTGGGATCGGGAATGGGCGCGGCCGACAACAACGCTTTGGTGTAGGGATGCGATGGCGAGCCGAACAGTTCGTCGCGGGTGCCGATCTCGACAACCTTGCCGAGGTACATCACCGCAACACGATCGGAAATGTGGCGCACAACCGACAGGTCGTGGGCGACGAACAGATACGAGATTCCGAGGCGCTGCTGCAGATCGTCGAGCAGGTTGACCACGCCGGCTTGCACCGACACGTCGAGGGCCGAAACGGGTTCGTCGAGAACAATCAACTTCGGATCGAGCGCCAGCGCGCGAGCGATACCAATGCGCTGCCGCTGGCCGCCGGAGAACTCGTGCGGATAGCGATTGCCGTGCTCTGGGTTGAGGCCCACTTCGCGCAACAGATCGGCCACGCGCTTGCGAGCCTCAGCAGAAGTAGCGCCATGGATCTTGAGCGGCTCGGCAATCGTTTCGTTCACCTGCATACGCGGGTTCAGCGACGCGAACGGATCTTGGAAGACCATTCCGAGGTTGGCGCGATATGGCCGCATGGCACGGTTCGACAGCCCGACGAGCTCTTGTCCGTCGAAGACCACGGAACCCGAAGTGGGTCGTTGCAACTGCAGAACGGCGCGACCCGCAGTGGACTTGCCGCAGCCAGATTCGCCGACCAGACCAAGTGTCTCGCCGCGCGCAATGTCGAAGCTGATGTCGGACACGGCCTGCACTTGGCCAATCGTGCGCCGCACAAGCCCGCCGCCGCGAACGGGAAAGGTCTTGACGAGATTGCGCACGGACAACAATGGCGCGGCAGACGATGAGCCAACGGACGGTGTGTCGACGACGCTCATTGAGCGACCCCTTCCCCTTCGAACAGCCGCAACGGGTCGGGCATTTCGTTGAGTTGCTTCACGTGGTGACAGCGAGACAGGTGGCCCTCGCTCACCGTGACCAGTTGAGCTTCGCTGGTCTCACACGTGGACGAGGCCAGCGGACACCGAGGCACAAACGGGCACCCTGCCGGCACGTTGATCAAACTTGGCGGCGCACCAGTGATGGGCTTCAATCGTTCGAGCGTGCCGGCGTGTGCGGGCAATGACCCCAACAAGCCAATGCTGTACGGCATGCGCGGCGCGTAGAACACATCGTCGGCTGTGCCCGACTCGACAACCTGGCCGGCATACATCACCTGCATGCGATCGACCATGCCAGCGACCACGCCGAGGTCGTGAGTGATGAGCACAATCGCATGATCGAGTTGGTCTTGCAGACCCATCAACATCTCAAGGATCTGCGCCTGCACGGTTACGTCGAGCGCCGTGGTGGGCTCGTCGGCGATGAGCACATCGGGACTGTTCGCGATGGCCATTGCGATCATCGCTCGCTGACGCATGCCTCCAGAGAACTCGTGCGGATACGAATCGACACGGGTTGCTGCCTGAGGAATCTGCACCATGTCGAGCAGCTCGATAGCGCGGGCCCGGGCTTGCTTACGGGTCATTGTCTGGTGCACTCGCACGGCCTCTGCCAGTTGCGAGCCGACCTTATAGACCGGGTTGAGCGCGGTCATTGGGTCTTGGAAGACCATCGCAATCTTGTTGCCGCGGTATGCGCGCATGTCGCGAGGCTTGAGACCCACCAACTCTTCTCCACGAAATTTGATCGAGCCAGTGACCCGCGCCGTACTGGGCAGCAGACCCATGATGGCCATTGCGGTCACCGACTTGCCGCAACCACTCTCTCCAACGATGCCGAGAATCTCGTGCCGCCCAACCTCGAACGACACGCCGCGAACCGCCTTCACGACGCCGTCGTCGGTTGGGAACTCGACGCTGAGATCGGTGACCTTCAGAAGTGGCTCGGTGCCGCTCATGCGCGCACTCGATTCTGCTTGGGATCGAACGCATCGCGCAGACCGTCGCCGATGAAGTTGATCGTGAGCGAGATCAGGCACAGCATGAGCACTGGCCACCAGAACTCATTGGGATACGTGGTGGCCTTGCTCTTGCCCACTTCGATGATCTTGCCGAGCGATGTGTCGGGCGGCTTCACGCCGAGACCCAAGAACGACAGCGCTGCCTCGGCGAGCACTGCCCCACCAACGGCCAGCGTGGCGTTCACGATGATGGGCCCCAAGGTGTTGGGCAAGATGTGTCGAAAGATAATGCGTGGCGCCGAAGCGCCAACCGAACGAGCCGCCTCAACGAACTCTTTCTCACGCAGCGACAAGAACTCGCCACGAATCACGCGGGCAATACCCATCCATCCGAAGAAGGCAAGGAATAGCGCCAGCCACAGCCACGTAGAGCCCTTCACGTTGCGCTGAAGGGCCGCCACTGCAGCGAGATACGGAATGACCAGCATCAAGTCGGTAAAGCGCATCAGTACGGCGTCGGTGAAGCCGCGGAAATAGCCAGCAATTGCCCCGACCACTACGCCCAGGCCAACACTGACCACGGTAACGACAATGGCAATGCGGATTGAGTATTGCGTGCCGCGCATGACCTGGGCGAACACGTCGTACCCCTTGCTGATACCAAACGGATGCTCCCATGAGGGACGGATCCAATCGGCGTTGGCACCGACGGGCTTCTTGAGCACCTGGTCGAACCGATACTTCCAAAACCACGGCCCAACAAAAGCGAAAAGCATCAGCAACACGAACACCACCAAGCTCACCATCGCTGGGCGGTGACGGCTGAAGCGGTGAACTGTGGTCTTCCATTGGCTGCGCTGCTCAACGGTGAACTCGCGCTCGACCGGCGCCAACGGTGCAGGCGCGCTGGAAAGGGGTGACGAAGCGTCGTCGGGAGGAAGCTGCATATCAGTCAAGGCGGATCCTCGGATCAAGGAAGGCGTAGGCGAAGTCGGCCACAAGGTTGAACACAATGACGGCAACGGCCGTCACGAAAAACCAACACAGCAAGAGGTTGGGATCGATCTTGTTGATCGACTCGACCAGCACGCGGCCCATGCCATGCCACTCAAAAATCGTCTCAGTCAAGATGGCTCCACCAATCAGCGCACCAAAATCGAGCGAGACGATGGTGGCGATTGTGGTGAGCGCATTTCGAAACGCGTGCTTCATAATGACGCGTCGTTCGCTCAGGCCTTTCGCCCGGGCAGTTCTGACGTAATCGGCATTCAATGTCTCGAGCATCGCAGCGCGCGAGAAGCGGGCGTACCCAGCGAAGCTGATGAGCACCAAGGTGAGCATCGGCAAGAACGCATGGCTCAAGAAGTCGGTGACGCTGGGAATGAACCCACAGTTGTACGGCTTGCTCGCGGTGCAGAAGTTTGCGGTGCCTTCGCCGATTGTTTTAATCAGCGGATCGTCGGCCCTGCCGATCCAGCGGTTAAAGCGGATCGCGAGCACATACTTCAGGAACGAGCCAACGGCGAGCACCGGCAGCGAATAGAGCAGGAACGCGCCAGTGGTGGCTCCGTGATCGAACCAGGAGTACTGCTTGACTGCAGAGATCACCCCAATCAAGACACCAACAAGTATCGAAACGATTGAGGCAAACAGCACGAGGCGCAATGTGACGCCCATTGAGCGACTGACCTCGGCCCACACGGGTTTGTTCTTGATGGTCTTGCCGAAGTCACCGTGCACCGCTTTGCCAAGCCACGCGACATAGCGCTCAACGACGGGCTTATCGAGGCCGAGTTGGTGCTCGCGCAACGCAATGGTGGCCTTGGGTACGTTGGGCTTGGTGCGCAGATCTTCGATGGGGTCGCCGGTATTCACCACGAGGATGAACGCCACGATCGAGGCGAGTAACAGCAGCGGGAGGGAAACGAGAACCCGTCGGATGACGAAGGAGAACACCCATCTGCCTTTCAGAGAACCTGGTCGGAATTCATTGTGTCGGTCACAGAGCGCGGGGCGTCGGAATGCTCCGACGCCCCGCTCTCAACATTCGTACTTGAAAAGCGCTAGCGGATTACTTCAACGTCCAAGTATTGGCATTCCAAGTCAGCCCTGAAGGGCCGTTGAATACCGGGCCGGTCAAATTCTCGGACCACGCTGGCATATCTGGCAACTGGAACAAAGGAATGGTCCAAACATCGTCGAGAATTCCGGCATCAACCGACTTCATCAACTCAAGGCGCTTGGCCTCATCGAGTTCGCCATTAGCGGCGTGATACGTGTCAGTGATGGTCTGGTTCACGTATGCCTGATAGTTGTTGCCGCCGTCTACTTCGTAGACGCTGGTGGCGCTTGACAGCAGTGGGGTACCAACCCAGGCAAACAGAGCGACGTCGTAGTCGCCGATACCTAAACGCTCAGAGTTGAACTTCGTGTCGCTGTCTTCGACAATGTTAAAGCCAGCCTCTTTACACGAAGCGATCGTGTTCTGGACTGTGTCGGAGCGACGCTGGATGCCCTTGTGGCTGATCTTAAAGGTCAACTGCTGGCCGTCCTTTGCATAAAAGCCATCGGAGCCCAAGGCCCAACCGGCACCCTCGAGGAGTTTCTTCGATGCGGCTACGTCAAACGTGGCATATTTGCTGAAGCGATCGGCGTAGCCGTTCTGCTGTGGCATGAAGATGATCGAGTTCAGCGGCTTGGCATCGGGGTTCACGGGTGCAACCAGCTTGTCGATGATGTCTTGACGATCGATACACGCAGCGAAAGCCGAACGAACAGCCTTGTCGGCAAAGATTGGGTTCTTGGCGCTCATGTCATAGTGCTCAAACACCAAACCAGATGCTGGAGCAAAGTTGATACCCGTAGCAGCTTTTAAGGTGGCGGCGATTCCAGGATCAGCCTGCGGCATCATCGCCTGAATCTCACCGTTCTGCAACGCAGCTGCCTGCGCTGAGCCATCGGTGATGACCTGCAGCGTGATGGTATCGAGATTGGCTGGAGCACCCCAATACTTGTCGTTCTTCACGAGAACAATGCTCTTGTCAACGGTGTACGAGTCAATCTTGTACCACGCACCCGACAGGGCAACTTCCGGATCCCATCCATCAAAACCGGTGTTCCAAAACTCGCCAATCTTTTCGATCTCTGGCGAGTCGACAGTGGCATCAACCGCGAGGATGTCGGCAACGCCGGTTTTCGCCTCAATGATGTGCGCTGGCACAAAGCCACCGAAGCTGCCCTTCCAGTCGGCGAATGGTGTGTCATAAACAACTGTGACTGTCTTGTTGTCGTCAGAGCAGGTGACCGACTTCATCTGATCGAAGCCAGTATTCGTGGCTGCATCAAAGACAGAAAGCGTCTCGGACAATGCATTGCCATCGGCATCGGTGGCGCCTGGGCCAGTGAAGTCGGGGTTCGGCTTGGTGACCTTGCCGTTCAACGACATGTATTGCAGGTAAAAGTCCTTGCAGTCGATGGCAACACCATCGCTCCACACGGCCTTCGGATTGATCTTATACACGATGGTCTGGGGGCTCGTTGAGGTGAGTTCTACCGAATCCATCAGGTCTGTCGACAACACAAGATTGAGCTTCTCATCAATGTAGAACGGGCTGGGCTGCAACAGGTTCAACACCTCGGTGTTAGCAAACGCACTGTTGGTCGAGGTCAAGTTGTTATACGCAACTCCACCTTCTTCTTGGGCGTAGATCACTTCGCCGCCGGTGGCTGCAGGCTTTGAGGAATCAGTCGTTGCTCCGGTGCCTGGCGTTGTTGAGTCAACGGCCTTCTTGTCGGAGCTACATGCTCCGGCGACAAGGGCCAAACCGACCACGATGGCAGCAACTTTGCTGCGCTTTGAAATACTCATCTGTTGTCCTCCTGGGGTAGAGGGAGAAGATCGAGTCGCATAAAATTGCTACGCAACGGCGCCGGGTTGTCCTCCCCGATCAACCGGGGTATGTCACGGTAACACGTTCGAGTACCTGCTCAGAGACTACGAAACTGCACGATGCGCGCGAACTCGCTGGGGTCGAGGCTTGCTCCACCCACCAACGCGCCATCTACATCAGGCTGAGCCATCAGTTCGGCGATGTTGGCGGCCTTCACCGAGCCGCCGTACTGAATGCGAACTGCGCCAGCCGCATCGGCACCGGCAATCTCAGCGACGCACCCACGAATGGCGGCGCACACCACTTGGGCGTCGTCGGCCGTAGCGGTGCGACCGGTGCCGATAGCCCAGATTGGTTCGTACGCAATGACCATCGCAGCGACCTTGTCGTTGGGCCGGCCCTTCAGCCCAGCACGAACCTGGGCCAGCACGGTTGACTCGGTCTCGCCCGCTTCTCGCTGCGCGAGGGTCTCGCCCACACACATGATGGGCACCATGTTGTGGCGCTGGATGGCCTCGACCTTTTTAGCCACCATCTCGTCGGTCTCGCCGAACAACTCACGCCGCTCGCTGTGGCCGCAAATCACGTAACCAACGCCGAGCTTCTCTAGAAAGGCCGGAGACACCTCACCCGTGAATGCCCCATTGTCTTCCCAGTGACAGTTCTGCGCGCCAAGGAAGAACGGCATGTCGTCGGCCTGGATGAGCGTTTGCACACTGCGAATGTCGGTAAACGGGGGGTGGATCACCACATCGACAGCAGCAGCGCCTGCCTTTGGCACGTTGGCCACCAAGGTCTGCATGTACTGAATCGCCTTGAAGTGATTGTTGTTCATCTTCCAGTTGGCGCTGATAATGGGACGACGCTCAGCCGACACGTGGTGCTCCTCGTAGTGCTGCGAGACCGGGCAGGTCGCCAAGCTCGAGCAGTTCGAGCGACGCACCACCACCGGTGGAAACGTGATCGACTTCGTCGTCGAGACCGAACTGTGCAAGCGCTGCAGCCGAGTCGCCGCCGCCAACAACGGTGAACGCTTTGGTGTCGGCCATTGCCTGAGCAACGGTGCGAGTGCCGGCAGCGAAACGGTCGTCTTCGAACATGCCCATCGGGCCGTTCCAGAACACGGTGCGCGCATCCATGATGATGTCGCTGAATGCTGCCGCCGAGCCCGGCCCGATGTCGAAGCCTTTGGCTCCTACGGGAAGGCGCGTGCCGTAGGTACTGAAGACGCCTTCGGCGTTGAGCCCAACGATGTCTTCGGGAAGGTGAATGGTCTTGCCCGACGCAAGCAAGCGCTTGCATGTCTCGATCTGATCGGGCTCTGACAACGAAGCACCCACTGTCTTGCCCTGAGCCAAGAAGAACGTGAAGCACATTGCGCCGCCAATCACAAGCGCGTCGACCGTGTTGAGCAAGGCCTCGACCACGCCGAGCTTGTCGGAGATCTTCGAGCCACCGAGCACAGCCACAAACGGCCGCTTGGGCTGATTGCGTAGGCCCAGCAGAACGTCGACTTCTTTCTGCAGCAGCAGACCCATCGCCGATGGCAATGTCTTGGGCGGCCCAACGATGGATGCATGCGCACGATGTGCTGCGCCGAACGCGTCGTTGACATACAGGTCGATGCCGTCGATGAGGTTGGCAACGAACGCTGGATCGTTGCCCTCTTCGCCTGGATGGAACCGAAGGTTCTCCATCAACTCGACACCCGGGGCCAGCGCCGCGAGGCGCTCGCGCACCGGAGCCATGCTGTACTTCGGCTCGGGGCGACCCTTGGGTCGACCGAGATGGCTTGCGCACACCACGGTTGCTCCGCGCTCGGTGAGCCAATTGATGGTGGGTAGCGCTGCTCGGATTCGGAAATCGTCGCTGATTTCGCCATCGCTCATCGGCACGTTGAAGTCGGTTCGCACCAACACCCGTTTGCCCCGGACATCGCCGAGGTCGTCAAGAACCGGGATATTCGTCATCAGGAATTCTTGGCGGCCTTCTTGGCGCTCGAGGCCGACTTCTTCATTGCCTTGGCGGTGTACAGGGTGAGGTCGACGAGACGGTTGCTGTAGCCCCACTCGTTGTCGTACCAGCCGAGCACCTTGACCAAGTTGCCCATGCTCATCGTGAGGCCGGCGTCGAACACACAGCTATGCGGGTCGGCAACGATGTCGCTCGACACGATGGGGTCCTCGGTGTACTTCAGCACGCCCTTGAGCGACGTGCGAGCAGCGGCCTTGAACGCAGCGTTGATCTCGTCGACAGTGGCGGCCTTCTTGAGGTTGCCGGTGAAGTCGGTGATCGAGCCGGTTGGCACAGGCACGCGCAATGCAGTGCCGTCGAGGCGGCCCTTCATGCTGGCGAGCACCAAGCTGGTGGCACGAGCGGCACCGGTGCTCGAGGGCACGATGTTGATGGCGGCAGCGCGGGCACGACGCATATCGCTGTGCGGGCCATCGACCAGGTTCTGATCGCCGGTGTACGCATGCACGGTGGTCATCAAGCCGTTCTCTACGCCGAACGCATCGTCGAGCACCTTGATCATCGGCACGAGACAGTTGGTGGTGCAGCTGGCGTTCGAGATGACCTGATGCTTTGCGGGATCGAACTCGTGATGGTTCACGCCGTACACGAATGTGGCATCGGCTCCATTGGCTGGGGCGCTCACGATGACCAGCGGTGCGCCGCCTTCGAGGTGCAAGGCAGCCTTCGGGCGATCGGTGAAGAAGCCAGTGGATTCGATGACGACATCAACACCAAGGTCGCCCCATGGCAACTCGTTGGGGTTGCGCATCTGCAGCACCTTGAGCGTCTGGCCGTCGACGCTGACGCCGTCTTTCACAGCCTTGATCGTGCTGTCCATACGCCCAGCGATTGAGTCGTACTTGAGCAGGTGCGCCATTGTGGTCAGCGAGCCGAGGTCGTTGACTGCAACGAACTCAATGTCGGCGCCGCGAGCCTTGGCTGCACGAAAGAAGTTGCGACCGATGCGGCCAAATCCATTGATACCTACACGAACCGTCATGCGAGACGTGTCCTTTCACGAGGGGAAGAGTGCTCGGCAACCTTAGTGCGACGACAACGCCCAGCGAATAACTGGCGCAGCTACGGAAGGTCGCGATGCGAAACTCGCGGCGCATAACCAAGGCCACGCATCCACACCGCTAGCTCTTCGGCGATAGCCACCGACCGGTGCTGACCGCCGGTGCACCCGATGGCAATTGAGAGATAGCTCTTGCCCTCAGATTCATACGCTGGCAGTAACAACTCGAGCAACGCTTCGTAACGCTTCAGGAACTCGGCCGTGTCGGGTTGCTCCATCACGTAGCGGCGCACGGGTTCATCGAGGCCGGTGAGCGGACGCAAGTCTTCGACCCAATGCGGGTTCGGCAGGAACCGCACATCCATTAC
The DNA here is from genome assembly GCA_037140375.1 of Actinomycetota bacterium. Taxonomy (GTDB): domain Bacteria; phylum Actinomycetota; class Acidimicrobiia; order Acidimicrobiales; family Ilumatobacteraceae; genus WLMZ01. The sequence goes on along the minus strand of JBAXER010000020.1, from coordinate 29,024 downwards.
AAGATCGACATCGAGCGGAATGCCCTGCTTGAAACCAAAGCTGGTGATGGCGGTACGCATCGCTGCGTTGTCGGCCTCGGTTGTGAACGCGTCGGTGATGCGGGTCTTGAGCTGATGCACGCTGATCGACGTGGTGTCGATGATGAGATCTGACTCGGCCTTCACCGGCTCGAGCAGCGATCGCTCGCGCTCGATAGCGGTTGTAAGCACCGCCGTGCCGTCGTCGAGTGGATGCTTGCGCCGTGTGCTGCTGTATCGCTTCACGAGTTCGGCCGTTGTGGCCTCAAGGAACAACACGCGAATGCGATGCCCCTTGTTGCGTAGCTGACGGATCTCGGTGACCACATCGCCTTGATCGGCTGTGGGGCCAACCACCACGCACAGCTGTTGATAGCCGGCACCCGCGCCAACGCCCGAGCTGACACCAAGCTCAATGATCTTGTCGATGAGCGCGACGGGCAGATTGTCGACCACGAACCAACCCATGTCTTCGAGAAAGTCGGCTGCGTGAGAACGCCCCGCACCCGACAAACCTGTGATGACGAGAATGTCAGCCATTGCGCCTCAACGAACCGATCAGCGCTTACAGGTACGCAAGTAGAGCAAGCGCGGAATGGTGGCGGCCGCTTCGTACTCGTAGGCCTTGGCCAAGAACCCAGGAGGCGGCGCTGGTTCGACCATACGCTCGAGCAGCAGACCGTTGTCGGCCAGCGCGTTGATGTAGCGGCTCAACGGCCGATGAATGAACGGAATGAACACGTCCTTCTCAACCTCTTCGATGGTCTCGTCCTCGATGAGGTACGGCCCGATGCGCCAATACTGCTCGGGCGGATCGAGCACTTGATCGTCGATCCATCCGCTGTTTGGAGTCTGCAGCAACGGGTGGTTCAAAAAGAAGCAGAAGCGGCCGCCGGGCTCGAGCACTCGAGCAACTTCGGCAATGGCGTCGTCGACATCGCGGATGTGTTCGAACACGAGACACGCCACCACGGCATCGAACGATGCATCAGGAAACGGCAATGCAGCGGCACCCGAGCGCACGTACGTGGCTCCCCCGCCGCGCTGCTGGGCCACCTTCACTTGGTTCCATGTGGGATCAAGACCCACCACGCGCTCGGCGCCAAGCTTCACGGCCATGCGGCTCACTTGGCCATCGCCGCAACCAACATCGAGCACTCGCTTGGCGTTGGCCAGCTCGGCTGCAGCGAGTGGCATGATCTGCTCTTCGTACTCGGGGTCGGCGCCATCGGTGAACCCATCGATCCACCATTCGGCGTGCGTTTCCCAGAGATCTTCGGATGCCATTCGGCCAGCGTATCTGTCGACCCTTGTCCGGCAGCGGGACGGTAGGCCCTTGCGTTTCTCGGTGGACAGTCGTTGTCGCATCAGCCCGAGCAGGGTATGGTGCTTGACGAAGGGGAGTATCCCGTCATCGCGCAGTCGTCATCACGGCCAATCGGCCCGGCACGCGAGGCTCACACTGTGAGCTGGGAGAGACCTTCGGCAAGCGAACCAATTTGCGACCCGAAGGATCAATACCGTGACGCTCAGTCTGATTTCTGCCCCAACCGCATTGCTGCCGAAGGCCGCCAACTCCGCCAACTTCGTAGACCTCGACGTACCCACGTGGGCGTGGATCACCCTCGGCGCTGTCATCGTGATCATGCTGGCGATCGATCTCTTTCGTCATCGCGATGATCATCCGCCAACACCGCGCGAAGCACTCATCGAGTCATCGGTATGGGTCGCCTGCGGCCTAGCATTCGGCGCCGCCATCGCGATCGGCTTCGGCAGCCATGCCTTCGGCGAATACATCAGCGGCTACCTCATCGAGAAGTCGCTCAGTGTCGACAACGTGTTCGTGTGGTCGATGCTCTTTACGGCAATGGCTATTCCCATCAAGTACCAACACCGTGTGCTGTTCTGGGGAATCTTTGGAGCACTCACGCTGCGCGCCATATTCGTGCTCGCCGGCAGTGCGCTAATCAACAAGTTCTGGTGGCTGTTGCTCGTGTTCGGGTTGTTCCTGGTGTACACCGGCGTCAAGGTGATCCGCCACCGCGCCGACGAAGGAACCACTCAGGCCAAGCATGGCCTGGGGCTGCTGTCACGTTTCATGCCGGTGACCGACACCTTCGATGGCCACAAGTTCTTCACCCGCCAAAATGGCCGCCGAGCGGCCACTCCCTTGTTGGCGGCGTTGGTGGTCATTGAGCTCACCGACGTGATCTTCGCTGTCGACTCGGTGCCAGCAATTCTTGCGGTCTCGAAAGAACCGTTCATCGTGCTGTCATCGAATGCGTTTGCCATCTTGGGCCTGCGAGCGATGTACTTTCTCCTCGCGAACGCAAAGGAGAGGTTCCACTACCTCTCGCATGCGCTCGGCGGCATCTTGGTTTTCGTCGGCCTGAAGATGACCGTGTCGCATTGGTATCACCTCAACACCTACGTGTCGCTCGCGGTGATCGTGCTGATGCTTGTTGGCGCTGTCGTGTTCAGCAACCGACATACAAAGCGCACCGCTGCGGGCACCTGACAGCCTGCGCTGCACGCCGAGGTGCTGTCAGCATTCTGAACGCATCAGTCGGCAGAGTCGGGCGCGTCGCTGCCCGCAGGGTGAAACTTTGCGTAGATGGTCTCGGCCACTGAGTCAGGTAGCCATGTGAGCGACTTGAGCGTGTCGAGCGACGCCTTCTTCACCGCGTTCACGCCGCCGAGTTCTTTGGCAATGCGTGCTTTGCGGTTATCGCCCAACCCAACGATGTCGTCGAGCGAACTCTTGGTCATCCGCTTGCCACGCAGTTCGCGATGGAAGGTGTTCGCGAAACGGTGGGCTTCGTCGCGAATGCGCTGCAGCATGAACAACGCGTCGCTGCCGCGCGGCACGTTGACTGGCTCGCTACGACCCGGCACATAGACCTCTTCGAATCGTTTGGCCAACGACGCGATTGGAATCTCATCTTCAAGACCCAGAGCGCGCACCACGCGTTCGGCAACTGCAAGCTGACCCTTGCCACCATCGACCAAGAGCAACTGTGGCGGGTAGGCAAACTTGCCTGGCCGATCGCCACGATCGTTGGCCGGCTGATCTCGCTGGTCGAGGTACGCAGTGAGTCGACGGGTGAGCACTTCTTCCATCGCTGCGTAATCGTCGTTGCCTGCAACTGTCTTCACCTTGAAGCGCCGGTACTCGCGCTTGTTCGGAAGACCGTCTTCGAGCACGACCATGGAACCCACGTAGTCGGTGCCTTGTAAGTGCGCCATGTCGTAGCACTCGATGCGCAGGGGCGCCTCGGGCAGCCCAAGCATGTCTTGCAACTCGGTGAGCGCCCGACTGCGCGTGTTGTGATCGGCCGCTCGTCGCAGGCGATGACGCATGAACTCTTCTTTGGCATTACGCGTGACGGTCTCGTGCAGGTCGCGCTTATCGCCACGCTGCGGCACACGAATTTGCACCCTCGAGCCACGCAGGTGGGTGAGCCATTCCTCGTAGGTGTGAGAGTCGTCGGCATCTACCGGAACGAGCACCTGTTTGGGAATACCGAGTGGAGGCTCGTCGCCATACATCTGTTCCATGATGCGATCGACGAGTCCGCCCGGGGTGAGATCTTCAACCTTGTCGAGCACGAATCCTTTACGTCCAACGACGCGGCCCTTACGAACGAAGAACACCTGCACGGCCGCTTCGAGTTCGTCTTCGGCTAGACCAATGACATCGATGTCTTCGCTGCGCTCGGCAACCATCTGTTGCTTCTCGATGGCGCGCTGCACTGCGGCCCAACGATCTCGCAGCCTGGCGGCGCGCTCGAACTCAAGTTCTTTGGCAGCGGCGCGCATGTCGGCTTCAAGCTTCTGCACGATCTCGTCGGTGTCGCCATCAAGAAAGCCGCAAAGTTCGGCGACCTGTTGGAAGTACTCGGGCTTTTCGATGTTGCCAACGCATGGCCCGCTGCACTTCTCGATGTGAAACAGCAGGCATGGGCGACCGAGTCGTTGGTGCTCATTGAACTTGCCGTTGCTGCATGTGCGAATAGGGAAGCTGCGCAGCAACAAGTCGAGTGTGTCGCGAATGGCATAGGCGTGGGCATACGGACCGAAGTAACGCACGCCCTTGCGCTTACGGCCGCGCATCACCAACGCTCGGGGCCACTCCTCGTCCATCGTCACCGCAAGAAACGGATAGCTCTTGTCGTCGCGCAGTCGAATGTTGAAACGCGGGCGATGCTCTTTGATGAGGCTGAACTCGAGCATCAGCGCTTCGACTTCGTTGCGTACCTCGATCCACTCAACGGTCTCTGCGGTGGCCACCATCTGCGCAGTGCGGGTGTGCATGTTGCGCGGATCTTGGAAATAGTTGCTCAGACGTTGGCGCAGGTTCGAGGCCTTGCCCACATAGATAACCCGACCCTCGCCGTCTTTGAACTGATACGACCCGGGTGTTTCGGGGATCGTTCCGGTCGGCGGGCGCTTCACCATGATCTGCTGAGCTTACGTGGCACCTGCCGCTCAAGACGCTGCCTTGCGAAGAGTGCCCACTAAGGTGATCTCAATGCCTGGTCGCTATCGCTTCTCGTTCCCTGCACGTCGCGGTCACTCTGATCCATGGTTCCGCGTTGGCACCATCGATGTCACCACCACCGTGTTGGTCACCGCCCTGTGCGTCATCTCCATCTTCGTGTGGGCCATCGACAGCACGTTGCTGACGTACACCTTCTTGAATCCGAGCGACGTGCGCCACGGGCAGCTGTGGCGCCTCGTCACCTGGCCCATCACCAACGACCTCGCTGGCAGCAATGCGCTGTGGAACGTGGTCTCGATCGCTCTGTTTTGGTATTTCGGCAAACACGTCGAGAACCAAATTGGTCGCGCCAAGTTCGCGTGGATGCTGTTGCTCATCGCCGTCATCTCGGGCATTGTGGCCTCCGGACTCGATGTGGGTCTGTTCTCGATCCGCTCGATCGAAGTAGCGCTGTTCGTTGTGTTTGTGGTGCAGAACCCACGAGCACCGTTCTTCTTTGGCATCCCGGCGTGGGCCTTGGCCGCCGTGATGATTGGCATCGAGATTCTGCAGTACTTCGCCGACCGCGCCTACGAACTGATCATCGTGCTGCTGGTCACCATTGGCACCGCCGTCTGGTCGGCGCGCAGTTACGAGATGTTGCCCGATCTGCACTGGTTACCCAAGCTCAAACTGGGCGGCGGCCGCAAGAAGCCAGCCAAGCGCAAGCACAGCGGACCCGTGGTAGTCGAGGGTCGTTGGCCAACAACGCCTACGTACACCCCCATGCAGGATCAGGCTGCAGTAGACCGCATCCTCGACAAGATCGCCTCGGTGGGCATGGACGGCCTCACCGCCGACGAGAAGAAGCAACTCAACGAGGCCAGCAAGCGCCTTCGCAAGCAAGGCAACTAGACGCTGAGCCCCGCCACGCGCCAGCGCACGCAGACCGTGCGCTGATGCTTGCTGGAATCAACAGCAGGCGACGCCAGGGCGCCTTCGCAGAGCTGTACGGCTATTTCGCCTCGAGCAGCGGCTTTAAGAATCGGCCGGTGTGGCTGGCTGGCAAGCTGGCGATGTGCTCGGGCGCACCTTCGCCAACGATGAGGCCGCCACCGCCGCCGCCTTCGGGACCAAGGTCGATGACCCAATCGGAGGTCTTGATGACATCGAGGTTGTGCTCGATGACCAACACCGTGTTGCCCTGATCGACCAAGCGCGACAACACCGTGAGCAGGCGACGCACGTCTTCGAAGTGCAAACCTGTGGTGGGTTCGTCGAGCAGATAGATGGTGTGACCGGTGGATCGCTTGGCAAGCTCGGCGGCGAGTTTCACGCGCTGCGCTTCGCCGCCCGACAGGGTGGGGGCAGGTTGACCCAAGCGCACGTAGCCGAGCCCCACATCGACCAGCGTCTGCATATAGCGCGAGATGGCTGGCTGGTTGGTGAAGAAGCCGACCGCCTCGGCCACCGGCATATCGAGCACCTCGGAGATGTTCTTGCCCTTGAATTGGATGTCGAGCGTGTCGCGGTTGTAGCGGGCACCCTTGCAGACCTCGCACGGCACGTAGACGTCGGGAAGAAAGTGCATCTCGATCTTGATGGTGCCATCACCGCTGCACGCCTCGCAGCGGCCACCGGCCACGTTGAAGCTGAAGCGGCCCGGCATGTAGCCACGCACCTTTGACTCTTGCGTGGTGGCAAACAACTTGCGGATGTTGTCGAACACGCCCGTGTAGGTGGCTGCGTTTGAGCGCGGCGTACGGCCAATGGGCGACTGGTCCATATCGATGACCTTGTCGAGCAGTTCGATGCCCAGCACCGACGTATGCCGGCCGGCAGCCTGCTTCGATTTGTAGATCTTTTGCATGAGCGACGGCAGCAAGATGTCGCGCACCAGCGAGCTCTTACCCGACCCCGACACGCCGGTGACAGCTACGAAGCACCCGAGCGGAATACGAACATCGATGTTTTGCAAGTTGTGCTCGCGAGCGCCCTTGATAGTGAGCCAGTCGTTGCCAGGGGCACGCCGTTGTTGCGGCACTGGGATGCTGCGCTTGCCCGACAGGTATTGGCCGGTGATGGACTCTTTGGTTTTGAGGATGCCCTTGACCGGCCCGCTATAGACCACTGCCCCACCGTGCTCGCCCGCCCCAGGACCAATATCGACGATCCAGTCGCTGGCCCGAATGGTGTCTTCGTCGTGCTCGACTACTAGCACCGTGTTGCCCAAATCTCGCAGCCGCACAAGCGTCTCAATGAGACGATGGTTGTCTCGTTGATGCAAGCCGATGGATGGCTCATCGAGCACGTACAGCGTGCCCACAAGACCCGAGCCGATCTGGCTGGCAAGACGGATGCGCTGTGCTTCTCCGCCGGCAAGCGTGCCCGCAGAGCGCGACAGCGACAGGTAGTCGAGGCCGACATCGAGCAAGAAACCGAGTCGGGCGTTGACCTCTTTGACCACGCGTTCGGCAATCATGCGATCTCGTTCGCTGAGCTCGAGGCCCACTAAGAACTGTGCGGACTCGCCGATGCTCATGTCGCACACTTCGGAGATGTGCTTGTCGTTGACCGTGACGGCCAAGCTGGCTGGCTTCAGCCGAGCGCCACCACATGTGGGACACGGCACGAGGCGCATGTAGCCCTCGTATTGCTCGCGGCTCCAGTCGCTCTCGGCAGCCTGATGGCGGCGCTTGATCCACGGGATGACACCTTCGTAGGCAGTGGAATAGGCGCGGGTACGGCCGTAGCGATTCTTGTATTTCACGGCCACATTGCCATCGACGCCATGCAGCACGATCTTCACTTGCTTGGCGTTCATTGCGCTCCACGGCGCATTGATGTCGATCTCGTAGACATCGGCAACAGCTTCGATCATGCGATTGAAGTACTGCGTGTGTGCCGAACGCCAAGGGGCGATTGCACCGCCGGTAATAGACAGGTCAGGGTCGGGCACGATGAGATCGGGATCGATCTCAAAGGTGGTGCCAAGGCCGTCGCACGCTGCGCATGCGCCATAGGGAGAGTTGAACGAGAAGTTACGCGGGGCGAGTTCTTCGAAGCTGGTGCCGCAGTTTGGGCAGGCCAGGTGCTGGCTGAACGTGAGCGTGTCTTGGGCCTCGCCGTCTTTGCCAACGATCTCGATTTCGGCCACGCCATCGGCCAACTTGAGCGCGGTTTCGAGGCTGTCGGTGAGTCGGCGCTCGATGCCCTCGCGGCGCACGAGACGGTCGATGACTACCTCGATGGAGTGGTTCTCATAACGCGCCAAGCTCTCATCGCGTTTGAGGAACTCGACGATGTCGACGAGTTCGGTATCGACACGCGCACGCACGTATCCCTGCCCAGCGAGATCTTCGAGCAGCGTTTTGTACTCGCCCTTTCGACCGCGCACCACCGGAGCCAGCACCTGAAAGCGAGTGCCCTCGGGCATCAGCAAAATGCGATCGACGATTTGCTGCGGGGTCTGGCGCTGCAAGCGGGTGCCGTCGGTGGGGCAATGCTGAATGCCGATGCGCGCGTAGAGCAAGCGCAGATAGTCGTAGACCTCGGTGATGGTGCCAACCGTTGAGCGAGGGTTGCGGCTTGCCGACTTCTGGTCGATAGCGATGGCCGGCGAGAGTCCCTCGATGACATCGACATCTGGCTTGTCCATCTGACCCAAGAACTGGCGGGCGTATGCGCTGAGTGACTCGACGTAGCGGCGCTGACCTTCGGCATAGATGGTGTCGAACGCAAGACTTGATTTACCCGAGCCAGACAGCCCAGTGAACACGATGAGCTTGTCGCGCGGAAGGTCGACGCTGACATTGCGCAGGTTGTGCTCGCGAGCGCCGCGAACGATGATCTTGTCGGCCATTGGACGAACCTATCTGGAGAAGCAGAACGGGTGGAAACGGAGAACTGGATCAGCCAGCATCGCGAAGCTCGCGGCGCAGGTCGTTGATTTCGTCGCGCAGGCGGGCTGCGTACTCGAAGCGAAGCTCGACCGATGCTTCGTGCATCTCTTCTTCGAGGGTGAGAATGAGCCGGGCCAACTCTTGCTGGGGCAGCGTCTTGATCTCGCGCTGCACCTTGTCTCGCTCGCGCTGCTTGCGCCGATCTTTGCCAGGCACCGGCGCCGACGAGTCGGGACGAAGCAGCGACAAGATGTCGCCCACGGCCTTGCGAATGGTCTGCGGATTGATGCCGTGCTCAAGGTTGTATGCGATCTGGCGCTCTCGCCGACGCTGCGTTTCGTCGATAGCCCGAGCCATCGAGTTGGTGATGCGATCGGCGTACATGATGACCTGACCATCTACGTTTCGAGCCGCACGACCCATGGTCTGGATCAGCGATGTCTCGCTGCGTAGAAAGCCTTCTTTGTCGGCGTCGAGAATGGCGACCAACGACACCTCGGGAAGGTCGAGACCCTCGCGCAACAGGTTGATGCCCACCAGCGCGTCGAACTCGCCAAGGCGAAGGCCGCGAAGCGTTTCGATGCGCTGGATGGTGTCGATGTTGCTGTGCATGTAGCGCACGCGCAGGCCTTGTTCGAGGAGGTACTCGGTGAGGTCTTCGGCCATCTTCTTGGTGAGCGTAGTGATGAGCACGCGGTCGCCCTGAGCAACGCGGGCATTGACGTTTTCGATGAGGTCGTCGATCTGACCCTTGGTGGGCTTGATGATGACCTCAGGGTCGATAAGACCCGTGGGACGCACGATCTGCTCGACCACACGCTGCGACACCTTGAGTTCGTACGCCGACGGAGTGGCCGACAAGAACACGCACTGCGGAATACGTTCGAGTACTTCTTCGAACCGCAGCGGCCGGTTATCGCGCGCGCTGGGCAGACGAAAACCGTGCTCGACCAATTGGTCTTTGCGGCTGAGGTCGCCCATGTATTGGCCGTGCAACTGCGGCACGGCGACATGGCTTTCGTCGATGACCAACAAAAAGTCGTCGGGGAAATAGTCGATGAGGGTGAACGGAGGTTCGCCATGGGTGCGGCCATCGATGTGCATCGAGTAGTTCTCGATGCCGTTGCAATAGCCCACTTCTTGAATCATCTCGAGGTCATATTCGGTGCGCATACGTAGGCGCTGCACTTCGAGCAACTTGCCCTCGGCCTGGAACCACGCCAAGCGCTCTTGGAGTTCGGCCTCGATGCCGATGACCGCCTTGCGCATGCGTTCGTCGCCGGCGACATAGTGAGTGGCGGGAAACACCATCACTTCAGTCATCTCGCTGAGCTGTTCGCCGGTGAGCGGGTCGATCATCGTGATGCGGTCGACGGTGTCACCGAACATCTCGATGCGCAACACGTTTTCGTCGTATGACGGATGAACCTCGATGGTGTCGCCGCGCACTCGGAACTTGCCGCGACCCAACGCAATGTCGTTGCGGTCGAATTGCAGATCGACGAGCCGACGCAAGATGCTGCGCTGGTCGTAATCGACACCCGTGTGTAATTCGAGCAGCTGGCCCTTGTATTCGGCGGGGTTACCCATTCCGTAGATGCAGCTGACTGATGCCACCACGATGGTGTCACGACGAGTGAGCAACGCTGCAGTAGCGCTGTGTCGCAACCGGTCGATCTCGTCGTTGACCGATGAGTCTTTCTCGATGTAGGTGTCGCTCGAGGCCATGTATGCCTCGGGCTGGTAATAGTCGTAATAACTCACGAAGTACTCGACCCGATTGTCGGGGAAGAACTCGCGCATCTCTTGCGCCAACTGCGCGGCGAGCGACTTATTAGGAGCCAAGATCAGCGTTGGCTTTTGGACCTTCTCGATGGTCCACGCAATGGTGGCCGACTTACCCGAACCGGTGATGCCCAGCAACGTTTGAAATCGAAGGCCTTGTTCGATGCCTTCGGTGAGGCTGGCCACCGCTGCTGGTTGATCACCAGCAGGCGCGAAATCGGAGACCACCTTGAACGGAATCACCCGGCGAGTGTATCAGCGAACAATCGTTCGACTTACGCCAAGCTCTTGCCATCAGTGGCATCGGGTGGGTCGACCGGATCGGCGAGACGCTGGTCGTCGGCAGCAACGGGCTCCAATCCCTGCATCCATTCCCACAAAGCCGGCAACAGCAAGGCCAGCGCGTCGCGGTCGCCCGAGTTGTCGATGACGTAGTCGGCCTTCTCTAAGCGCTCTTCGCGTGTGGCCTGGCGAGCAATACGTGCCCGAGCATCGGTTTCGTCCATACCGCGAATGTTCACGAGACGATCGATCGCGATATCGACTGGTGTGTCGACAACAGCGACGCCAGCTACCGGGTAGCGACTGTTCTCGATGAGCAATGGCACGTCGAGCACCACCACCGAATTAGAGCCGAGATGTTCGCGCATGCGCGATCGGATTGCCCGACCAATTTCGGGGTGGACCAACGCATTGAGTTCTTTGAGAATCTCGGGGTTTGGAAACACGATGGCTGCAAGCGCCAAGCGATCGAGCGACCCATCGGCAGCCACGATCTCTTGACCAAATCGCTCGACGATTGCGTTGAAGACGGGTGCACCCGGCTGCTGCAACTCACGCGTCATTGCATCGGCGTCGATGATCACGGCACCAAGCCGGGCCAGCCCCTCGGACACCGTTGACTTGCCCGAACCGATGCCACCTGTAAGTCCAACAACAATCATGCACCGACGGTAGCAACTAGCGCAGCTACCATCAGAACCTTGATGAGTGAACCCCTTGAACCGCGCGAGCCATCACGGCCTCTCCTGATTGGCTTTGGACAAAGCGGACCCAAACCAGACGAAGTAGAGCCGCCGTCGTGGCCACTCGTTGAGCGTCGACGCTCGCACCCCAGCACCTTTATTGGCGTCGATCGTCGCCTGGTCGATCGTGGCGGCACGAGCAATTCCACGTCCACCGTGCAGGCGGCACCGCTGTTGCCATTCCGCATCGCAGGCCTGATCGGCGCAGCCTTGCGCGGGTTCAGCATGTACTCAACCACTAGCTGGGATCTCAACATCGCCAGCGCCGTGGTTGTTACGTACACCATCTTTGCGCTCATTCGCCCAGTGCCCTACCGCAACGACAACCGCACACGCCTGCGCGTAGTCATCGAGGCCGCCCTCATGTCGGCCACCATCTTGATGAGCGGCGGCTGGAGTTCTCCACTCGCAGTGTGTCTTGTTCCGACCTGCATGTTGGCTGGATTCGTAGGCGGCACAGTGTTCAGCGCCCAGATTGGTGGCGCCGCCGCGGCGATCATCACCACCATCTTCCTGCAAGATGTTGGGGTAAGTAATGGCGTGGGCCAATCCGAGCTCTGGATCGGACTGCTGCTGTTGGTTGCCGTCACCAGCGGCGTGTCGCATCGGGCCTCCATCGAATCTGCCCGCAATCAACAAGCGGCACTCGATCGAGTCGGACGTCTGGCCGAGGCCAACGCGCTGCTGTTCTCGTTGCAACGCATCGCGCAGACCTTGCCGGCGTCACTCGACCTTCAAGACGTGCTCGACTCAACAGTGACCCGCGTGCAGTCGCTCATCGACCACAGCATGCTCACAATTCTGTTGCACAACGACCTCACCAACAGTCTTGTCCCAGCCCGAATTCAGGGCTACACACTCGACAGTTCGCGCCGACAGTTGTCGCTGCCATCGGCAGCCCAAGAGGCGCTGCGAGCCCCCAAGACGGTGCGACGCGACAATCTCAAAGTAGCTGCGGCAGACGACCCAGAGGCGATGAGCGATGGCGTCGCTCCCGGCGCACGCTCGGGCATCTATGCAGCGCTACGCGCCCGCGGATCGGTTATCGGAATCATTGCGCTCGAGTCGCTTGAGCCCGCCCATTTCAGGCCCCAAGACGTAGAAGTCCTGCACGGCCTCACCGAACCCTTCGGTATTGCCATCGACAACGCACGCTTGTTCAAGCGCTTACGCATCGCCACGGCCGACGAAGAGCGCAACCGAATCGCCCGCGACATCCACGACGACATTGGCTCATCGTTGGCATTCCTCGGCTTTGAACTCGACCGCTCCATTGCGAATGCGGCCCGCGGTGCCTCGGTGGAGGTGGCGCTCAAAGACCTCCGTGGCGAGGTGAGCAACATGATCGGCAACATTCGCGAAACGCTGTACGACCTTCGTTCCGATGTGTCCGAGAACCAAGATCTGCCGTCCACCTTGACCCAGTTCATCGAGCGTGTTCGAGCTCGTAGCGGCGTAGATGTCTCTTTCGAATCCAACCAATCGCTTCGGTTGAGCATTGCTCAAGAGCGCGAGCTGTGGCACATCGCTCGCGAGGCGCTCATCAACGTCGAGCGGCACGCTCGGGCGACGACCGCCTCGGTACGTTGGGTCTGCAAGCCGTCGCACGCCATTCTCACGATTCGCGATAACGGCATTGGCCTGTCGGCCGGCGGCGGCCGAGTCGACTCATACGGAATGCTTGGCATGCGCGAGCGCGCCGCGAGCATTGGTGCCGAACTGACCGCCGAGTCGTCGCCAAGCGGTACTGTCATTCGTGTAGGACTTCGCCAACCACAAGGAGCAAGGCAATGGGATTGACCGTACTGCTCGTTGACGACCACACAATGATGCGCCAAGGGCTCCGACGCGGCCTCGAAGACGAAGGCGTTACTGTCGTTGGCGAAGCCGCCGACGGCGAGATCGGTTTCCGCATGGCGCTCGAGTTGCGCCCCGATGTGGTGCTCATGGATGTGTCCATGCCCAACGTCGACGGCATCGAGGCCACGCGCCGTTTACTCAAAGCCGATGCCCGCCAGTGCGTAGTCATGCTCACGATGCATATGGATCGGTCCGTCATCGACTCGGCGCTCCGTGCTGGCGCATCGGGCTATCTCATCAAGGATTGCTCAATCACCGAAGTGGTCGAGGCAATCGGCCTCGCCGCAAACGGAGACACAGTGCTGTCCAAGAATCTGGCCTCGCTGATGCTCGACGAAGCACACAACGTAGAGGTCAACGACGATCCGCTGATTTCGCCACGCGAAGAAGAAGTGCTGCAGTTGGTTGTCGACGGTCTCGGAACTGGTGAGATCGCTGCCCGACTATTCATCAGCCAAAAGACGGTCAAAAACCACCTTGCCTCGATCTACGAAAAGCTCGACGCCCGTGACCGCACCCAAGCTGTGCTCACCGCTGTGCGCATGGGCATCGTTCGCCTCAAGTAACGCCTCAAATAAAAATGGGGCCGGTTGCCCGGCCCCACCTTTGAGATTGCGGTCTGCCCGAAGGCAGCCACTGATTACTCGGTTGCTGCTTCTTCGCCAGCTTCGGCCACAACTTCGGCTTCGGCTTCTGCTGCAACTTCGGCTTCGGCTTCGACGGCTGGCTCTTCGGCAGCTTCGGTCGCTGCACCCTCGACGGCAGTGCCGCCCTCTTGGTAGTACTCGGCCCATGCGGATTCGCGCTCGACGTCGTCTGTGCCAGCGGCCCAGTTTCCGTGCTCGTCCATCTCGAAGTGCTGACGGTACTCTTCGGCCAATTCGCCACCCTCGGCTGCCTGCTTGATCGACAAGCTGATGCGACGGCGGGCGAGGTCGAGATCGATGATCTTGACCCACAACTCTTCACCTGGCGTAACGACCTGCTCTGGCGAGTCGACGTGGTGTGCGCTCATCTCGCTGATGTGCACGAGGCCCTCGATACCTTCGCCCACCTGAGCGAACGCGCCGAATGGCACGAGCTTGGTGATGCGGCCGTAGACCAACTGGCCAACTTCGTGGCTGTTGGCGAAGGTCTGCCAAGGATCTTGCTGAGTGGCCTTGAGCGACAAGCTGATGCGCTCGCGATCGAAGTCGACATCGAGCACCTGAACGGTGACCGGGTCGCCAACGGCAACAACAGCACCCGGGTGATCAACATGCTTCCACGACAGCTCGCTGACGTGGATGAGACCATCCATGCCGCCGAGGTCGACGAACGCACCGAAGCTGACGACGCTGCTGACAACACCGCTGCGGATCTCGCCTGGCTTGAGGTTGGTAAGGAACTCGTCGCGAGCTTCCTTCTGCGTCTCTTCGAGGTATGCGCGACGGCTGAGCACAACGTTGTTGCGGTTCTTGTCGAGCTCGATGATCTTGGCCTGCACCATCTTGCCCACGTAGGGCTGCAGGTCGCGGACGCGACGCAGCTCGACGAGCGAGGCGGGAAGGAAGCCACGAAGGCCGATGTCGACAATGAGGCCGCCCTTGACGACTTCGATGACGAGACCCTCGACCATGCCGTCGGCCTCTTTGAGCTTTTCGATATTGCCCCAGGCACGCTCGTACTGAGCACGCTTCTTGGAGAGCAGCAGGCGACCTTCTTTGTCTTCCTTGGTCAGAACCAGTGCTTCGATCTTTTCGCCGAGCTTGACGATGTCGTGCGGGTTGACGTCGTTACGGATGCTGAGCTCGCGGGCCAAAATGACGCCCTCGCTCTTGTAACCGATGTCGAGCAGAACTTCGTCGCGGTCGATCTTTACAACGGTGCCATGCACCAGTTGGCCATCGTCGACTTCGACGAGTGTGCCAGCAATCGCGTCTGCGAATGACATACCGAGGTCATCGGAGATGACCTGGCGAGGTGTGTAATTTCCCTCTTCATCGAAGGTGCCAAAGGCAGAGGAAGTGGGCGTAGAGGTGTCGGACAAGGAGGTATCGCTTTCAGAGGTGGATAAAGGACAATCAAATCGGTCGCACAAAGACGTGACGACGTTGCCGCGAGGCTATCAGCACGCTGGGGATTCGTCACTAGGCCGGGTGCCCAGCACGAGGAATTCGGGCGACTCAGTAGAGGGTTCGTCGGACCCGTATTTGCCCGGTTCGACGCTGCTGATCGAATCGACCCGCAGACCGCATGCAGCAAGCAATAACCGCAGCTCACGAGGTGTGTAGCAGCCAGTCCAGAGGTCGACGGCAATCGCTTCGCCTGCAGCGTTGCTGACCTCGGTGCGTTCGTGGCTCACGCCAGTGCCGGCATTGAACTCGGCGTCCTCGTGATATTTCACCGCAAAGTAGGCATTGAACGCACTTAATGCCAGCCGACCTGCGGGCTTCAGCGCCCGCGCCATTCCGCCAAGCACGATGGTGTCGTCGCCATTCGCGGTCATTAAACCGAAGGCCCCCTGACACAGGCAAATGACCGCGTCGAACTCGGCATCGAAGGCCAATTCGCGGGCATCGAGTCGCTCGAACGTCGCGAGTTCGGGGGCGGCGGCGACAGCGATCTCAACGAACGACTGGCTGATGTCGATGCCGTGCACCGCGATGCCGCGACGCGCCAACTCGTGCGAATGCCGACCCGGACCGCAACCAACATCGAGCACACGCATGCCGGGCTGCAGCTGCAATGCATCGACGAGATAGTCGATCTCGCGAACGGTGCCCTTGGTAAACGAGTAACGAAGGTACGCCGCACCCATGTGTTCGGCGAGCGGTTCGAACCAGTGCTTCTGCTCGACCGGTTGCATCACTAACCCTTGGCCGCAGCCCAGGTGTAGCCCCAACTCACGTTGACCTCGAGCGGCACGTTGAGCTGTGCGGCGCCTCGCAAAATGTCGATAACCAACGGGCCGACGGCCTCACGCTCGGCTTCGGGCACCTCGACCACGACCTCGTCGTGCACCTGCAAGATGAGCTGACTGGCGAAGCCACCCTGTTCGAGTGCATCGTCGATGCGTACGAGCGCCACCTTGAAGATGTCGGCGGCCAACCCCTGAATACCCGCGTTCATTGCTTGCCGCTCGCCTGCCTGGCGAATACGGAAGTTGGGATTGCTCAACTCGGGGATCGGGCGACGCCGACCAAACAAGGTCTCGGTGTAGCCACGCTCGCGCGCCTCGCGCACCGTTTCGTCCATGTAGGCACGGACTCTGGGAAACGCCTCGAAATATGCGTTGAGGATGACCGCTGCTTCGTCGGTACCAATGCCGAGGCGTTGGCCGAGACCATAGGCCTCCATGCCGTAGGCCAAGCCGTACGACACCATCTTTGCCTTCGAGCGCTGGTCAACCGTTACTGCCACCGGATCGACGCTGAACACCCGCGCCGCTGTGGCGTTATGGATGTCTTGTCCACCGGCAAATGCTTCGATGAGGCCTGGATCGGCAGCGAGATGGGCGATGCAACGCAGCTCAATCTGGTTGTAGTCGGCCACCAACAACACACACCCGGGACCCGGGACGAAGGCCTTGCGGAATAGGCGACCCTCTTCGGAGCGCACCGGAATGTTGTGCAGGTTGGGCTGGTCGCTGCTGAGTCGGCCGGTGCGGGCAACGGTCTGATTGAACGTGGCGTGGATGCGACCATCGACAGCGACCTCGTTGAGTAGCCCTTCGCCGTAGGTGCTGCGCAGCTTTTCGACCTCGCGGTACTGCATCAACGGCTCGATGAACTCGGGCCACTGATCGCGCAGCTTCTCAAGCGTGGCAGCGTCGGTAGAGAAACCGGTCTTGGTCTTCTTGCCTGGAGCGAGGCCGCGCTCGGTGTAGAGAATTTCGCGTAGCTGCACTGGCGAGTTGAGGTTGAACGGTCGGCCAACCACTTCTTGCAATACCGCGCTGAGCCGCTGTGTCTCGGCGGACAACTTGTTGGCGAGCTGACGCAGTTCGGCGACATCGACTGCGATGCCCACGTTTTCCATCTTGGCGAGGATGCGCACCAACGGGTTCTCGATAGACGCATACAACTCGCCCATGCCCTGCAGTTCGAGCGCAGCGAACAACGCATCGCCCAAACGTGACACCGACAGTGCTTCACGGGCGCCGCGCTTGGCTTCGTCGACTCCGCTATCGCCGAAATCGAGTTGCCCCATCGCGCCGGGCTCATCGTGGGGGAACCGGAACGCCGTGTACTTCTCGAGTAGATCGGCAACTGCATAGCGCGACTCGGATGGGTCGATGAGGTAAGCGGCGATTGCTGTGTCGAGCGTGAGACCGCCTAAATCGTGGCCATGCGCGAAGAGCCAGCGCATCAGCGCCTTTACGTTGTGGCCGCGCACATTGGTGTGCACGCTGAGAGCAGTTGCCACGGATTCATCACTGAGGTGTTCGGCTGGCACCCACAAGCATTCGGCGCTGTCGGCATCGATCACAATCGCGAAGCCAAGGAGGTCGCCGCGGCCGGGATCGCCGAACCAGCGCACGCCCACATCGAGACGAGCCAACGACTGGATGGCTGCTTGCGACTGAGCGGGCGACTCGCTGATGGACACCTCGGCTTCGAGCACTTCGGCCGAATTGGTTTCGGGGACAGCAGCACCAAGGCCAAGGCCGGCCAACGCATCATTGAGTCGAGTGAGCAGCGTGCGCATTTCAAGGAACTCGAACAAGCGAGCAACCTCGACGGCGTTGGGCGTGAACGTCAACGCATCGAGATCGACCTCGATGGGGGCGTCGCAACGAACGATCATTAACTCGAGGTTCAACCGAGCGAGCGCTTCGTTGGCGATCAACGACTCTTTGAGCTTGGGCGTCTGATCGTTGGCGTGGCTGAAGATGCCATCGAGATCGCCGTAGCTGGCGATGAGCTTCGCTGCGGTCTTCTCGCCCACACCCGGCACGCCAGGAAGGTTGTCGCTGTTGTCGCCGCGCAACGCCGCGTACGACGGATACTGCGCCGGGGTGACGCCGGTCTTTTCGAAGATGCCTGCTTCGTCGTAGAGCGCGTAGTCGCTGACGCCACGCTTGTTGTACAGCACGCGCACATGTGGGTCGCTGACGAGTTGATAGCTGTCGCGATCGCCGGTGACGATGATGACGTCGTCGCCACGCTCTTTGGCCATCTGCGCCACCGTGCCGATGATGTCGTCGGCCTCAAACCCAACGAGATCTACCGTGGTGACATCGAGCGCTGCGAGCACTTCGCGCACCAACCCCATCTGCTGACGCAGGATGTCGGGAGCGGCTTCGCGTTGCGCTTTGTATTGCGGGTTGGCGTAGTGACGAAAGGTTGGCTCGGGACGATCGAACGCAACCAACACACCCTCGGGCTTGTGGTCCTTGATGAGGTTGATGAACATCGACACAAAGCCGAACACCGCATTGGTCACTTGTCCGCTGGCCGTTGCCATATCGGTAGGCAACGCAAAAAAAGCGCGGTACGTCAGTGAGTTGCCGTCGAGTACGAGAAGCTTTGCCACCGGTTGTCCTACGGACGCAATGTTCCGGCAATGACGCGCTCGGCGACGTCGCGCATGCGGCCACGCTCGCTCATTGCGGTGCGCTGCAAAAAGGTAAACGCGTCTTGCTCTTTCATCGAGCATTCGTCGGCGAGGATGCCCTTGGCGCGATCGATGAGCTTGCGAGATTCAAGCTGCTCGCCTAACGCGTCGAGCTCGCCGCTGAGCGACTGCAGCTCGCGGAAGCGACCGATGGCCACTTCGATGGCCGGGATCAAATCGCTCTTTTGGTACGGCTTCACGAGATAGGCCAACGCGCCAGAGTCGCGTGCTTGCTCAATGATTTCGCGCTGGCTGAACGCCGTAAGGATCAACACGCCGCACAGGCGCTCTGCGTTGATGAGCGCTGCAGCCGAGAGGCCGTCCATGCCCGGCATCTTGATATCGAGAATCGCAAGGTCGGGCTTCAGTTCGCGCACAAGCTCGACAGCCTTGTCGCCGCGACCTGTCTCGCCAACTACTTCGTAGCCCTCTTCTTCGAGGGTCTCTTTGAGATCAAGCCGGATAATGGCTTCGTCTTCGGCAATCACCACACGAATGGTCACAGGCCGTCCTTTCGATAGCAGGTATGCCCGCTCGACTATTTAACCACGCGCGCTGTGGGCTGCAGCCAGCCTTAGCCAACCATCCGGTCGAGCAGCGAGTCTTGTCGCCGCTCGAGGTCGGCAATTGACTCAGTGACATGCAAGCGGTGCTTCGCCATTGCATCGGCGTGAGCCTGAGCGCTGTGGTAGTCGTGCGAGGCACCATGGGTCTCAGAGACCAACGAACGAATGCTCATGTCGTCGGCTTCGTCAGAGAGCTGGGCAAGCTGTTCGTCGATGACCCCGAGCTCTTCGCGAAGCTGACGCAGACGCGCCGACGCTTGCTTGAGACGACGTTCAACGAGCCACTTTGCCACTGCGCCAGTCTACGAAGTCTGTAGCGCCCGGCTGGGCATAGGTCGCGCGCGGCGCACCATCGCAGGCAGACTGTTGCGGTGCATGACGAGTGGGGAATCAGCCACGGCTACTTCGATGTCGATGGAACGTGGCACGAGACTTCTGAAGTCACCCGCAAGCGCTTGCGCGACGCGATGGGAGATCCCCAAGACGCTCCCCCACTGTGGTTCGTTGCCGCCGGCGAGTCGCACACATTGTGGAGCCCCTGTCGGCTTGTGCTCGAGGACGGAACCGACCTTGGTGCGATCGCGGCATTACCCGAAGACCTTGCGATTGGTTACCACCTCTTGCATCCCATCGACGGCGGACCGACCACAAACCTCATTGTCCACCCGCTGAGTTGCCCAGAGATTCCAGTGGCATGGGGTGTGGCCGCTCAGATCTACTCGCTGTGGAGCGCTCGGTCGTGGGGCATCGGCGACCTTGGCGATGTGGCCACCCTTGCGCATACGGTTGCCGGTGCAGGCGGGGCGGCGATGTTGCTCAGCCCGTTGCATCAACCAGCGCCGTCGTTTCCCCAGCAAGACAGTCCGTACTACCCCAGTAGCCGTCGCGCACTCAACCCATTGCTCATCTCGTTCGACGCTGCTCCGCCGGCTGAGTTGGTCTGTGAGGCAAACGCCTTGATCGATCGCGACCAGGTGTGGAGCACCAAACGTGCCGCGCTTGAGCACTTGTACGCCGAGTCATCAACGCCGCCGCCACTCCCCGACTCAGTCGCAATTTGGAACGCGCTGTGCGACGAGTACGGCCCCAATTGGACTGCGTGGCCGCACGAATTGCGACGCTTCGATCCGGCCGTGATTGCGTCGCGCCTCGCCACGAACCAGCCGTTTGCGGCTCGTGCAGCGTTTCATCAGTGGTGCCAGCAGATCGCCCTCTCGCAGTTACTGCAGCTTGGCTCAACCGGCGTTGCGATCATCGGTGACCTCGCGGTCGGTTTCGATCCACATGGAGCCGACGCGTGGGAGTACCAAGATGTGCTGGCGCTCGACGCCCGCATCGGCGCGCCGCCTGATCCGTTCAACACCGCGGGCCAAGACTGGGGCATCCCAGGCTTTGTTCCGTGGCGACTGCGACAGGCCTGTTACGAACCGTTCATTGCCACGGTTCGCGCATCGCTACGTGGCGTCGGCGGGCTGCGCATCGATCACGTGATGGGTCTTTTCCGGCAGTTTTGGATACCCGAGGGCATGACCCCCTCGGACGGCGCATACGTGCATTTCGCCGCCCATGAACTGTTAGCGATCATCTGCCTCGAAGCCACCCGCGCCGCAGCGTTTGTGATCGGCGAAGACCTCGGCACCGTGCACGACGGCGTTCGCGAGGCGCTTGCTGCGTGCAACATCGCGCGCACGTTGGTGGTGTGGTTCGAAGCCGAGCCACCGTCTGGGTGGCAAGCCAACGCGCTGGCGACCGTAACGACACACGACTTACCCACCGTCGCCGGGGTATTCAGTGAGGTAAGCGGTGGCGTCACGCAACGCGCACGCCTTCTCGCGATCGCCAACGTCCACTCAGTGGATGCGGCAATCGCCCAGGCCCATGCGGCGGTGCTTCAGTCGCCAGCGAGGCTTCGACTGTTGGCTACGGACGACTTGTGCGCAGCGCTGCATCAGCCCAACCTGCCGGGCACCGTCGGCGGCGCAAATTGGCGCCGACGGTTACCGGTTGCGGTAGATCAGATCACGCTCTAGCCGCTCGTATTGGAGCGTTGACCTCAGCGCAGCGTGCGCAAAGGTGCAGGGCCAGCGACAGTGGTCGATGGCGCTGGCGTTGATGAGCTTGGAACCGAGTTGTGATGCTCTTGCTCGTCTTCGACGCCGTCACCGTCGTCGTCTTTGTCGTGATTGTTCGAAGCGCCGTCACCATCGATGTCGTCATCAGCGCCATTGGCCACGCCATCGCCGTCTTCGTCGCTATCGACTGAGTTGGGGATGCCATCGCCATCGATGTCTTTTTCCTTCTTCACGCCGTTGGGGAGACCATCGCCATCGACATCGCGATCGGAGCTGTTGGCAACGCCATCACCGTTGACATCGCGGTCGTCACCGTTGGCGATGCCATCGCCATCGACATCGGAATCCCTGCCGTCTTTGATGCCATCGCCATCGATGTCTTTCTCACCGTTGGAACCGTTTGGGGCGCCATCACCATCGATGTCGCGGTCGGCGCCGTTGGCAACGCCATCGCCGTCGACATCTGGGTCGCTACCGTTGCTGAGACCGTCGCCGTCGACATCGGAGTCCTTTCCGTTGGCAACACGGTCGCCATCGACATCGCTATCGGAACCGTTTGGAATGCGATCGCCGTCGACATCGCTGTCAGCGCCGTTCAGAATGCCATCGCCATCGACATCGCGGTCGATCTTGTTGGGGATGCCATCGCCATCGATGTCGTTCTTGTTGCGGTTTGAGTGGGCGGCGTGCGAGGCGGCCAACGAGGTAGACGAGGTGCCCGCCACGAGTGCTGCTGGCGCAACGACGAACACGGTGACTGCAGCGGCGCGGGCCAAACGGCTACGCAGGCTGACTTCGGCAAAACGACGCTTCGTTGATGGCAACATCACTACATCCCCCAGGAAGTGGTTCGACGCCCAGGATGGGCGGTGCGAACCTGTTTGAACGTTCGTTCACCTTCGCGCCACCTCAAGAATCCGTCAAGTAAAGAACTAGACAACTTTTTGCGGGGATTCGAAAGAGCCTGTACGCAGGGCTTACGACCTTCGAACAGTGTCACACGTGTAGTTCATAATGACCGCCTGCAACCGCCCCACGCGGTAGCACGAAAGGCGTACAAACCATGCCAACTGCATCAGCCAACCGTTCTGCATTGCCGGCAACAGCGCCAACGTTGCCAGTCGCCAAGCCCCGCCGCACGGCAACGAATGGGTCGGTCCGCGTCACTCTCACCCACGATGCGGGCACGTATCGCTTCACCCACCACCCGGGCGAGGAGTTCTGGTATATCGAACTCACGCTCGATTACTCAACCGACATCCCCGGCCCCCGGCCCGCACCGGCGCTCATTGCCCGCGCGAAGTTGTTGAGGGTTCGCTGTCTCCACATTGAAGAAATCCATGTCGATCTTGACCAAATCTCGGCCGACATGGGAACCACTGGCTTCGCAGTCGAGGTGTCTTCGCGCGGCAAGCTCGCCGACTATTCAATGCACGTGGGCGCCCACTCAACGTTCCTCGTCGCCATCGATGTCGTGGTCGATCCATTCTGGCGAGGGCGCCGCCTTGGGCCAGCGCTCGTCGCTGTGGCGAGCGGCCTCCTCGACGCTGATATCACCGTCTTGACACCGTTCGGACTCAAGAGTCGGCTCGATGCCAATGGCGAGGTCTATAACGACTACTACCTGCCACGGCCCGGCCCCGACGTGCAGGCCAAAGTGAAGAAGGCGTGGCACACGGCCGGGTTTCGTCCTCTCTACGACGGTGTCGTTTGGCAGGGCCACGACATTCCCGAAGGGCACTCTTTTAACAAGCGCATCAAAGCGGCCAGAGACCGACTTGCCAAACTCGAAAACCAGGTCGACAACGCCGCCACGAGAGCATGGTGGTGGCGGCGTGTCGATCGTCAGCTACGCCACGCCGCCAAACTTGCCCAAACCAAGTAAGCCGGCTGCGATCAAGAGCCCAGGTCGCCGAGGTCGCTCAGCGAGATATCGCACTTGCTGAAGAGCGAGAAGATGTCTCCAAAGGCGCTCTCCACGTCGACAGCGGTGTTGCCGGTCATTGAGTCGATGACTGCCTTCTTAAACAGGTCGTTGCCGAACATCGCATCAGCGATGCACTTCACCTGCTTCTCGGTGAGCGAACCTCCGAGGCCCTGCGAGAGCTGATCGGTCATGAGTTTGCCGAAGTCAACGCACTTGCCATCGAAGATCACATCGACCATCGCTGTCGCCTGCTTTTCGGACAATGAAGTCAGCGTGCCGATGTCGTCGCCAGAGGCGATGTCGTCGGGCGACACGCCGGCCTCGGTGAGGGTGTCGACACCGATGACTTTGACCATTGAGGTCGCAAGGCAGTTGGCCTGATCCGGATCGACCGGGAACGACTCGTCGCCCTGGATCGAGGCCGCCAACGCGTCGATGTAATCCTTCTCGGATCCGCTCGCACCCGAGCCACCGCTGGTGACCTCGGTGGTGTCGGTGGTGTCAGTGGTGTCGCCGGTTGCAGTGTTTGCGCTTGCGCTGCTTGCGCTACTCACGTTCGTGACGCTGCTTCCGCTACTTCCGCACGCGGCGGGTATCAACAGCAACGCAGCGCCGATCAATGACCGTCCAAACACATTCATGACACCCTCAGTTCTCTTCTGATATTGATACCCCCTCACCGTAATGCGCGATTTGCAAGGCGCCAGCAATAGAGGTCTTTGGGCCTTCGCTACGGATTGACCACCAAGGTTGAACCACGCCCATCGGCGAGCGGCTTGACCTCGATACCCACGTGTAGCCGTTCCTTCATCGCTTCGACATGGGTAATGGCGCCCACCATGCGGCCTGCGGCATGCAGCAGAGAGAGCGCCCCGATCGCATCGTCGAGTGCGTTGGGGTCGAGCGAGCCGAATCCTTCGTCGACAAACAACGCCTCAAACCGCTTTCCGCTACCAACGCCACCGTGGCTGACGACATCGGCCAGGCCGAGCGCGAGCGACAGCGAGGCTTGAAACTGCTCGCCACCTGACAACGAAGCCGTAGCCCGCGAGCGACCAGTGTGAGCATCGAACACCTCGAGGGTGAGTCCGCCCTTCACACCGGCGGCGCGACCGAGCTTGTAGCGCAGGTTGGTCATGCGGCCGAGATGCACATTGGCAGCGGCGGTGACGCGATCAAGCTCGCCGGCCAACACCCAACGCTCAAGCTTCACCTTGATACCTGCTTCGCCATTGCAGGTTTTGAAGACGATGCGAGCCGTGTCACGCTGCGCACGAAGGCCTGCAGAGCCGGCGGCGACTTCGATCGACTGAG
The DNA here is from genome assembly GCA_037140375.1 of Actinomycetota bacterium. Taxonomy (GTDB): domain Bacteria; phylum Actinomycetota; class Acidimicrobiia; order Acidimicrobiales; family Ilumatobacteraceae; genus WLMZ01. Next base: position 4,477 of record JBAXER010000020.1, on the reverse strand, counting down.
CAAGGTCTTGAGCTGCGGATTTCAGTGCGTTGGCTACCGTGGTGAACTCGGTCAGCGCCTGCTGGGCACCGCGGTTGGCGTCATCGGCAACCACCTTCAACTGGGCGATGTCTGGGCACGTTGCAGGAATCCCTTGCTCGACGAGTTGTTCCAGAATCGTGGTGAACTTGGAGAACTCGCGCTTCCAGCCTTCGATCACAACTTCGAGGTCGCCCTCTACGACTGGGTCGAGTAACGCCTTTGTTGCCGCCGCAACGTCGGCGTATCCACTGGCGCTGAGTCGTTCATCGAACTCTCGTGCAGCTGCTTCAAGCGCAGCGCCTGTTTTGGTGACCGCTTCGAACAAGTCGCTGGCGTGGTCCGAAGCGGACTGCAGTTCAGCAACCTTGGCCAGCTTGGCTTCGAGAGCTTCGGCGTCGATGGTTGCTGCCACATCGACAAGTCGACCGGCATCGTTGCGCTTCGACTCGGCGGTGGTCTGCAACCCTTTGAGGCGCAGCGACTCGTCGCGCTCTGAATCCTGCGTCGTAAGGAGCTGAGCGTTCTCACGTTCGACACGACGCTGTACTTCGACGAGTTCGCTTGCAGCTGATCGCGCGTCTGCAAGCGCCTCGCCAAGGTCGCTGAGCGCCGCCGCAAGGACGTCGGCCGGCAGGTCGGCACTCTCTGCAAGGGTTTCGCTCAGTCCTTCGATTGCGATGCTGAGCTTCTGCACCACCTTGCTCGCATCAGACCAGAACCCACGGGCGCTGTCGACAGCATCATGGTCGACAGACTCGCCATCGACCACTTGGGCTGGGTTCGGGTGCTCAGCCGAACCACACACCGCGCATGGTTCGCCATCGATGAGTTCTTGGGCAAGGCGCGGAGCGGTGGTAAGAACGAATTGAGCCATGACCGATTCGTAGTTCAGCTTCGCCTGAGCTTCTGAATCCTTCGCCCCAAGCAGATCTGTCGCTGCTTGGTCAAGCATGTTGCGCTGACCGAGACGAATACCGGCCGTCTCAACATCTCGCCCAAGTCGCTCGACCGACGACGCCGGAAGGGCCAACACTGCCGCTCGACCTTCGAGCTCAGCGATGCCGGACTGCAACGACTCGATTGCCGTAACCAACGTTTGGTGTTCGGCGTTGGCAGTAACGACAGCAGCTTCGGCCTCGTCAGCGTTGGCTACTGCGTCACGTGCATCGCTGAGCGCCCGTCGATCAGCTTCGAATTGGGTAACGGCCGCCTGCACTGCAGTGGCAATTGCTGCAGCATTAAAGCTGGGCTCGGGTTGCCCAATTGCGGCAAAACCGTTGGCCACCTCAATGCGGAGATGATCGCTTTGAGCGCTTGCCGCATCGAAACGAAGGCGGGCCTGGGCCACCTTGGCAGCCGCATCAGTGACAGGGCGGGCACGTTGCGATGCGGCGACGAGCGACTCGTTGGCCGTCGTTGAGACGCGCTGCCCCTCGAGATCATCGAGCTTGCTGGTGGCGGCAGCGGCCTCGTTGAATCGTTTGGCATCACCCTCGGCTGCGGTGAAATCGGATGTGGACCGCGTCGCTGCGCGCTGCAGCGCTTTCACGTCCGTGTCACGCGCATCTCGTATCGGATCGAGAGCGACGATGAGTTCGCTCAGGCGATCGTCGGATGCCTCGGCGAGTGGAGTGCCATCGATGTCACCCGAGGGGTCGTCGAGGTCAGGCATCCACGTCCGACGGACCTTCACCAACGAAGCGACTGCGTTGGTGCGATGATGCTGAACTTCGACATCGACGTCGGCGACCTGACTGGTGAGTTCTTCCATCCTTCGCCTCAGAAGCTTCGTAGCTTCCTCGAATACCTCTCCACCGAACAACTGGCGCAGCAGCTCTTCGCGGTTCTCGTCGGTGGCAATAAGGAACTCGGTGAACTTGCCTTGCGGCAGCAACACCACGCGCTGGAACTGGGTGCCATCGAGGCCAACGAGTTCGATGCACTTTTTTGAAACGGGTTTGGAACCCGTTGCGAGTGCCTCCGTAGCGGAACCAGAGAGCTTGGAAACAACCGCTGTTGGTCCATCAGACGTAGTGCCTTTGCCGTTCTTTTTGGGCCTTTCCCACGATGGTGTGCGATGAACGCTGTAGCGCACTCCGTCGGCCTCGAACACCAGAGTCGCGTAGGTTTCAACATCGGCCGCTGCATGGTGCGAACGCGGGCTGTCGTTGCTGGGCCGCGCCCCGGGAAGCACCCCATACAAGGCATAGACCATTGCATCGAACACTGTGGTCTTGCCGGTGCCCGTGGGACCGGTAACGACGAAGAGCCCGCGCTGGCCGAGCGCTTCGAAATCGACAACCTGCTTGCCCGGAAATGACCCAAAGGCTTGGAACTCAAGACGCAGCGGGCGCATCAGACGGCCTTCAATTCGGCTTCGGCGATGGCACGGTGCAGCACGGCGCGCTCGGCATCAGATGGATCACTACCGGTGGAGTCCATCCAGAACAGCTCCGCTGCCTGGCTAGGGGTAACTCCACGACGGTCGAGTGGCGTCTCGCCATCGCCCCCGCTGATGATGGGTGGACTCAACACGATCTCGACCACATGCGGATACAGGCTCGACAATCGCTGTTTGGCATCGAGCACCACGCCGGGGTCGGTGATGATGGCTCGCACCAATGAGCGCTGCGCCTCGGGACTCAGTTCGGCTCGCAGCAGATCGTCGATGAGACCAGTGACCGTGAGCACCGGCCGACCCACTGGGATCGGCACGGGTTCGACGACACACGTGCCATCGGCTGCCATGTCGATGATCTCAATGCTCTTGGCGTGGTCTTCAGAGAATGAATACGCCAACGGAGTGCCGGAATAGCGCACCGTGGCGCGCCCACCAACGGTCTGTGGGCGATGGAGATGCCCAAGCGCTGTGTACGAGAACTTGTCAAACAACGAGGCGTCGACCGTGCCCGTGCCGCCAATGGTGAGTTGCCGTTCTGAGTCGCTGACAGTGGCGCCGGCAACATAGGCGTGCGAGACCGCCAGCGAGCGCGGTGCGCTCAGTGACGGCAGCGCTTCGGCGATCGCCGCGGCGAGCACCGATTGATGCGTGCGCGCTCTGCGACGGTCGGATGCATCGGCGGTTTCCTCGCCCGTGGCTTCAGACAAACCGTCGGGTGCAGCCTGCGGATCGAGAAACGGAAGCATCACAAGATCGAGTGGGCCATCGGCAAAGTTGAGCGTGATGACCTCACCGATCTTCGAATAGCCGCCACGGATATAGACCCCGCTGAGATCGAGCAGATCGTCGTAGGCAAAAACACGGTCAGCGCCGTCGTGGTTGCCAGTGATGACCGCAACTTTGATTCCAGCGGCCTGCAGGTTGCGCAACGCATTGCGAAACATCACCACTGCCTCGGTGGGTGCAATTGCTCGGTCGAAGATGTCGCCAGCGATTACCACGAGATCGACGTTGCGCGACATCGCTTCGGCGGTCATCCACGTAATGAACGCTTGCTGATCGTCGGCCAGCGAAACCGCGCCAAAGCTCCGGCCAAGGTGCCAATCGCTGGTGTGAAGTATTCGCATCTGAACTCCTGTGTCATTGCGGCCGCGCTGCGGTCGGCGAACCATAGTGCTCGCATCAGTAGGGACAACGCACGTACCTCTAGAGAGTGTGACATCGCCCTGCACAGCGACGGCAGTTGTTCACAAACGAGCAACAAAACCATGCTTCGACTGAAACGTGGAGTCGCTAATCTCAACCGCATGCCCACAGTGGTGATGCGTCTCTGGCTCCCCGACATACCCGGAACTCTCGGTCGAGTGGCTGCCGCCATTGGCCAGGTGAGCGGCGATGTCATCGGTATCGAGATCCTTGAACGCGGCGCCAATCTGGCCATCGACGAATTGACCGTGTCGCTGCCCGAGGGCGCAAGCCTCGATGCGCTGATCGGTGCAGTTGGTCGGGTCGATGGCGTCACCATCGAAGACGTGTATCACGTGGAAACAGATCGCTCGGAGCAAAGCGTTCTGGCGCTCGATGTCGCTGCGCGCATCATGGAAACCGACGTCGCCAACCGCCTCGACGCAGCCTGCGCACTATTGCGCAAACTGCTTCACGCCGATTGGTGCGTCATCACCAACGCAACGGATGCTGCCAACGCCTCGCCTGTTGCGCGCTCGGGCGATTTACCTGATCTGCAATGGGTGGCGGCCTTTCTGGATGGGTCCAGCCACCTTCCGCCCGACATCGCCCAAGAGCACACCCCGGCCGACATTGCGTGGGCGCCCATCTCCGGACTCGATGCCACAATCGTGTTGAGTCGCCACCGCGGAGCCTTCCGACTTCGCGAGCGCCAACACCTCGCGCTCATTGCGCGCATCGTCGCCATGGCTCTCCTCGCTGCCACCCAGGCGGAAGTGGCGGCGTACGAGCCCGTCAGGGGCGCATAGACCGCCACTTCGCGCGCCACTGAGCTCTCTGTCGGAGTAACACACGCTCTCATCGGTTGTG
>JBAXER010000019.1:0-41544 GCA_037140375.1 Actinomycetota bacterium | reverse complement strand
TCCTCGGTGCAGTCGCCCGCTGCAATGCCTACTCGGATACGTAACGCCCGATCAGGGTGCCGCCTGGAGTGACGCTGAAAGCCCTGCTGCATGGCGCATGCCGCATCGACAGCGGCGGCGACTCCGGGAAAGACGGCCATGATGCCGTCGCCGAGGTTCTTGACTTCAACGCCGTTGAACCGAGTGAGGGCATCGCGCAGGATAGAGAAGTGTGTCTTTCGCAACGCCTCAGCCTGCTCGGCTCCCACCCGAGTGGCGAGTTCGGTGGAGCCAACGAGATCAGTAAAGACGACTGATACACCCACCGTGGCCGAACTCATCATCGAAGATTAGCGAGATGGTTGTTGCTGCCGCAGAACTGAGCTCACTTGGCGATGAAGTCCGCCAGCACCGACGCTGTGCGGTCGAGCGACACCTGTAGCTGGGCCTTCTTGGCGGCCGACACGTTGGGGTCGGCCAAATCGGCGAGCACGGGCCGGATCACAATGCCGTTGTCCTTGTCGACCCACGTGGGGTACACCACCGGCTGATCGACCACTGCCTTGCCCGACGCATCGAGCCCCAGCTTGACCGTCACGATCATGCCGTCTTGCGAGCTCGGCGGGAAGGCTGCTCGCGTTGGGTGAAAGCTGAGCAGGTTGCCCAGACCGAATACGGTCCAGACGCCGTTGACCTTCTCGATCTTTTGCAGCACATGGGCGTGGTGCCCGATGATCAGATCCACTTGGCCCGATGCAGTGATTGCCTCGGCCGCCTTGCGCTGATAGCTGCTGACCGCAGCCACCGTTTCGGTGCCCCAGTGCATGCTCACGATCACGAGCTGGGCGCCCAAGGCACGGGCCTTTTTTGCGTCGGCGATGATGCGTGTCGGGTTGATCTCGGCCGACCGCCACGGTTGCCCCGCTGGCAGGCTCAAGCCGTTGAATCCAAACGTGTACGACAAGTGGGTGAACTTGATGCCGTTGGCCTCGAGTACCCGAGGCTCGATTTCTTTGGGTGTGCGCGCCATGCCTGACTCGGTGATGCCGTTGGCGTCGAACGCATTCACCGTGGCGTCAATACCAGCGGTGCCTTGATCAAGCGTGTGGTTGCTTGCGGTAGAGCAGTGGTCGTATCCGGCCTTGGCAATAGACGCAACGATTTCTACGGGAGCCCCGTAGAGCGGAAATGTCGATGGCTGTTTGCCTGGGGGAGCGACGGGCACCTCAAGGTGGCAGATCGCAAAGTCAACGCTGTTCAGGATGGGCTTCACAGCGGCGAACATCGGGTCGAAGTCGTATCCGCTGCCACCGTTGTTCACCGTGGCGCGTTGCCAGAGTTGGCTATGGATGAGGATGTCGCCCGAGAACGCCATGGTCACGCCAGAGTGCGCTGGGATCGCTGTGACGGCCGGTGCGGTTGCTGGAGCTGCGGGCACCGTGGTGGTTGGGTCGGCAGGGTTGCCGGGGGTTGAACCTGCAGGTACGAGCGCGAGCGTGGACTGTGTTGGCTCTGCATCGCTGATGGTTTCGGCCACATCGGTGGCGTCGGCTCCGGCGCCGATCTTGTTCGAATTCGTCTTGACGGCGGCTCCACCAACCGTGGCGATGGCGACGCCAAGAACGACAATGAGGATTCTTTTCACGGCCGAACAGTATCAGCGCCGTCCGGTGCACTCGTGGCCGCTGCAGCGGTCTCATGGCACGCCTGGCTCCACTGCTGAGCTGCATCGTGAGCCATTCGAGGCGTGACTCCAATCGACAGCAACTGCCGCTCAATCTGATGTGTTTCGTCGCCAGTACGTGCCATTGTTTCGGCCAACGCCAGGGCGCGTTCCCAACTGTCATCGAGTTGGTAGGGCATGCGGCTCACCCACTCGACATGTGCCGCTTGCAGATGCGTTGGCAACTTGCGGAGGTGGCGCATTGAGAGCGGTGGTAGCTGACGTCGCACAGCAACGCCATCGGGCACCTGATGCATCATCCCGAACATCACGCAGCGATGCATTGCTTTACCGAACGGGCTGTGCGCGCCTGCGGTGAGCGACAGCCCGAGCGCGTTCGCCGTTTCACCAAGATCGAGTTCGTATCCGTCGGGGTAGGCATCGAGGCCCATTACGAGGCGCCGCAACACCCATGTCGCAGTAGGTCCGAGAATGCCCAGCCAGAAAAGTTCTACATAGGGACCCCTTGCGTCATACCCAACCGCCTCGACCACAGGGTCGTGCCACGGCATCACAATGAGCGTTTGAGCAAGTGAGTTGTCCGACATGTTGACCCCCGAGAAGTCGTTGGAGACGTGGGGGAAGGTGTCGAAGTGTGTGCCGGGGTGGCCTCAGCGTGGAAAAATCATCACGGCGTTGGCGTGACGTTCTTGCCCATGCTGTTGCGGCTGCTACCAACATCGTTCGTGGCCTGCACCTTGCAGGTGTACTTCTTGCCGGGTGTGAGTCCAGGCACCAACATCGGCGACGACGTGCCGCTCGAAACAACGGGTGTGGCGGCTCCGGCGGCTGTCGACACGCATGTCGTGGTGTAGATGGTCACTGCCGAGCCGCCGTTGGACGCTGCAGCGTTGAAGGTCATGGTGGCGCTCGACGATGCGGCTGAAGCGCCGAGGCTGATGGGTGCGCTGGGTACGGTGCGCGGTGTCGCCAGGGTGGCACTTGACTCGGTGCCTGAGCCGGCTGCGTTCTTGGCGGCCACAGTGCATGAGTACTGCGTGCCGTTGGTGAGACCCATCAGTCCGGCCGTTGTGGTGGACGGCGAGGTCTTCTTGATCTTCACCGTCGTGCCGTCGGTGCACGAAACGACATAGCCCTTGATCGGCGCACCGCCGTCGTTCGAAGGTGCTGACCAGGTGAGGTTGAGTCGGCGGTTTGTGGTGGCGATCAGCGGCGCATCGGGCGCCGATGGCGTGGTGCGCGGGGTGACGGTCTTGGTTGAGGAAGCTGGCCCGACGCCTAACGCGTTCTCGGCTGACACGATGCACGAATACTCGACGCCGTTGGCAAGGCCCATCACGGTAAATGGACTGCTGGTCAACGTGTTGACCACGGTGGATTGTCCGGGTGCGGCGCATGAGGTTGTGTACCCAAGAATGGCTGAGCCGCCGTCACGCGCCGGCATGTTCCAAGTGAGCGTGGCGGATTCGCTCAGCGGCCGAACCACGAGGCCGCGAGGCGCGCTTGGAATGGTCACCAAGAACGACGGCGATGGCACGATCGGCGGCAGGCGGTAGAGCAACTTGTTCGGGTCGCCGACACCGACCGACAGCACACCAACAGTTGCGGTGGTGTCGAGCGCGCTCCAGACCTCAGCAGGTGTTGCCGTAGGCGTGAGTTCAAGGAGTCGGGCCACAACGCCAGCCACGTGCGGGGCAGCCATCGATGTTCCGCTGATCACGTTGCTCGCCGTAGACGAACCAATCCACGCCGACAAGATGCTGACACCCGGGGCAAAGATGTCGACGCATGAACCGTGGTTGGTGAAGGCGGCTGCGTGGTCGGAAATGTTTGAGGCGGCCACGGTGATGGCAGCAGTGACATCGGCAGGGCTTTGACTGCACGCATCGACGCCGTCGTTACCGGCAGCCACCACCACGGTGATGCCAGCGGCGATCACGTTGCTCACGGCCGTATCGAGCGAGGTCGAGAGCGAACCGCCAAGACTGAGGTTTGCCACCGCGGGACCCGGATGGGCGGCGTGATCGCTGAGCACAAAATCGAGTCCGTTGATGATGTCGCTGTCGTTCGAGCTGCCGTCGCACTGAAACACCTTTACGGGAACCAGCGACACATCCTTGGCGACGCCGTACACCGTGCCGCCGAGGGTGGCGGCAACGTGGGTGCCGTGTCCGTTGCAGTCTTCGATGTCGGCCGTCTCCGATGCCGATGCTCCGGGCACACCGGTGAAGTCGATGAATGCGCTGCGCACGATGCGGGCATTGAACTCGGTGTGTGCGGTGTTGATGCCCGTGTCAACGACATAGGCGGTGACACCTGATCCGACGGTGGTATACGAGTAGCCGCCGTTGAGCGGCAGGGTGCGCTGATCGATGCGGTCGAGGCCCCACGGCGGGCTGATCTGATCGACTGCGGTAGTCACCACGTTGTCGCGCTGAATGCTGGCGACATCGGGATCGTTGCGTAGGCGAGCGAGATCGGTTGTCGACAGCGTGGCGGCAAAGCCGTCGATCGCATGGCTCCACACATCGGTGACGTCGGTGCCAACGCGCAACTCGTCGGCCACCGTTTGATTCAGGCCCCGTTCGGTCTTGAACCGCACGATGTATTGAGCAGTGAGTGCGGTGAACGCCGAGTTCGAGGTGCCTAACGACGTGGACGGCCCTGGCGGGGAAACGGCCACAGCAGGAACACTCGCTGCATTGCTGGTGGGCCCAATGGCCACGACGAGCAGTGCGGCCAAACTGAGCACGCCCGCTGCGATCCGAACGTTTTTCGTGTGCATCTCAGAACCCCAGAATTATGCGGCCGCAAAGCCGCTCGTGCGAACAATCAATTTGTCTTGGGGGGACAGGAGTTCAGAGTAACCCCGAGTCGATGAGTTTGTATAGGGCGTTCTTGTCTTCGTTGCTGTGTCGGGCAGGGATGGCCGCCACACTGGGGGGCATGGACCCTTCCGATGACTCGATAGGTGATTCGCCCGAATCCGTCGTTGCTCGTGCCGCTCGTTGGCTCGCAGCGGCGCAACGCGTGGTGGTGCTCACCGGCGCAGGTATCTCAACAGACTCAGGCATCCCCGATTTTCGCGGTCCTCACGGCGTGTGGACGAAGAACCCGCAGGCCGAAAAAGCCGCCACGCTGCAGCACTATCTTGGCGATCCCGAGGTTCGCCGTTCGGCGTGGCAGAGCCGGCTGAACAGTGCCGCATGGGCCGCCGAACCGAACGATGGGCATCGTCAATTGGTTGCGCTTGAGCGACGCGGCCAACTGCTTCGGCTCGTCACCCAAAACGTCGATGAGCTGCATCAACGAGCCGGCCATGCGCCCCATATGGTGCTCGAGGTCCACGGCACGATGCGGGCGAGCATCTGTTGGACCTGTGGCGATCGGCGGCCGATGCTCGAAACGCTCGAGCGCGTTCGCGCTGGTGACCCAGATCCTCATTGTCTGCTGTGTAGCGAACTTGGCGTATCGGGTGTGCTCAAGAGCGACACGATCAGCTTCGGTCAAGCGTTAGTGCCCGAGGTCATCGACGCAGCATTGCAAGCAGCTCAAGACTGCGATGTACTGCTGGCCATCGGCACCTCGCTGCAGGTCTTCCCTGCGGCCAACATGGTGCCACGTGCTCGCGCCGCTGGCTCGAAGATCATCATCGTGAACGGCGAGCCCACGAAGATGGACCACTACGCCGATGCGGTCCTGCTCGGATCGATCGCCGAGGTGCTCGGTGCGTTGATCGGCCCAGGTTGATCGGCCGTTGACTCGGCGGCGATTCGTGAAGCGTTCGCCCGGTAGCAAATCCCGACCATTTCGGTAGGCTTTCGCCCATGCCTACGTTCCGTGACTTGCTTGCCAAGGCCAAAGCCGAGATCAACGAAATCGACACGGCCACCGCCGAGGCGCGCATCGCTGCCGGTGGGGTCACCGTGCTCGATGTGCGCGAACCCGATGAGTTCGATCAGGGTGCGCTTGCGGGCGTCATCCATATCCCTCGGGGTCATCTCGAGGCGCAGATCGAAAACCGCATCGTCGACAAGACGGCGCCGGTGATTGCGTATTGCGCCGGCGGCGTGCGTTCGGCGTTTGCCACCAGCACCCTGCAGCAGCTCGGCTACACCGACGTCGTGTCGATGGCTGGCGGCTTTGGCAAGTGGAAAGACGAAGGCCGTGCGTGGTCGAAGCCGGTGGTGCTGACCCCCGAGCAGCGCGACCGGTATCAGCGTCACCTGTTGCTGCCCGAAGTTGGCACCGAAGGTCAGGCCAAACTGCTCGGCTCGCGAGTGCTCATGTTGGGTGCCGGCGGCCTTGGTTCGCCAGCGGCGTTGTACCTCGCTGCTGCCGGCGTTGGCACGTTGGGCATTGTCGACATGGACGAAGTCGACGCCTCAAACTTGCAGCGTCAGATTCTGCATAACCTCGACCGCATCGGCGACCGCAAGGTCGACAGCGCGAAGAAGACCCTCACCTTGCTCAACCCTGATGTCAACGTCGTCACCTACGACACCCGACTCGAAGCCAGCAACATCATCGACATCATTAGCGGTTACGACGTCATCGTCGATGGCGCCGACAACTTCCCGAGCCGCTACCTGCTCAACGACGCATCGGTGAAGCTTGGTATCCCCGTGGTGCACGGCAGCATCTTCCGGTTCGAGGGCATGGTCAGCGTGTTCGATCCAAAGAACGGCCCCACGTATCGCGACATGGTGCCCGAGGCGCCGCCAGCCGAACTGGCGCCGAGCTGTGCCGAAGCCGGAGTGCTTGGCGTGTTGCCCGGCATCGTTGGCTCAATTCAGGCGCTCGAGGTCATCAAGCTGTTGCTCAACTTGGGCGAAGGCCTTTCGGGTCGCATCTTGGCTATCGACACCACCGACATGAGCTTCCGCACGTTCAAGCTCAAGGCCGACCCCAACAACTGGGTCACTTGGGCTAACCGTGATCAGATCGAGGTGCGCGACCTCGACGGTCTGTGCGCCCCGTGGACGCACTGAGCCACTTCGTTTGCTGAGCTGTTGCTCAGTCGAACAGGTCGGGGTCGGTGCGACAGATTTCTTGCCACAGTGGCGAGAAGCTGAACCATCCGGCCAATGGATATCCGGTCTGCTTCTGCGTGTATTCGGCGTACTCGGGCTTGATCAGGTGGGGCGTGCCAGCGGCCATCGCGAGCAGTTGTGCTTGGCAGCTGCGCTCCATGCTGATGAACCAGAACGCTGCTTCGTCGACGCTTTGGCCCACGGTGAACAGACCGTGATTTTGATGGATGGCTGCTTTGCCAGTGGGGAACTTTGTGGCCAACTCGCGACCGGCCTCCACTTCGAACACCACGGCACCGCCCTGTTCGGAGATCACGGTGTGGTCGTCGTAGAAAATGCACGAGTCTTGGGTGATCGGGTCGAGCTTGATGCCCAAGCTGCTGAATGCCTTGCCGTGCACTGAGTGGCTATGTGCCGCAGCGATGACATCGGGACGGGCCTCATGGATTGCTGCGTGGATCACGAACGCTGCGCGGTTCACGGGGGAGTTGCCGTACACGACATCGCCGGCATGATTCACCAAGATGAGGTCGCTTACGCTCATGTGGCGGAAGCTCTTGCCGAACGGGTTCACCCAAAAACAATCGGGGAATTCTGGGTCGCGCACGGTGATGTGTCCGGCAACGCCTTCGCCGAATCCGAGTCGTCCGAAGATGCGCAACGCGCCAGCAAGCTTCTGCTTGCGCTCGGCACGCTCTTCTTCAACCGTGGCGAAGGTGGGTGGCAACAAGTTGAGTCCAACCTGTCGAGGGGTGAGCTCTACGCCGTCGATTGAACGGCTTCCATTTTCGGTGATGGCCATGTCGCGAGCATACGCATGTTGCCCGAGGCGCTGCGGCTCGAACTGCAACTCGCGTTGATCGCGTTGATCGCGCTAATGGAGGGCGTTGGTACGCGAGGATCGCGGCATGAACACAGAGATTTCGCCGTCGACGATCGCCCCTCCTGCTGCGAACTACGCGCATGCGGTGTTGGTCGACAGCCCGACGCGCACGCTGTACACGTCGGGCGTAGTACCGGTATCTCCCGATGGCTCGGTGCCTCAGGGCCTTCATGATCAGACCGAAGTGGTGTGGGCGAACATCGTGGCCATCTTGACGGAAGCCTCGATGACCGTGAACGACATTGTCTCGATCACCACATACGTGGTGAACAGCGAGCCCTTGGCCGACATTATGGCCGTGCGCGACCGTGTGCTCGACGGGCGGCGAGTGGCCAGCACCCTCGTGACGGTGCCTGCCTTGGCCCGTCCGGCATGGCGACTGGAAATCGCAGTGATCGCCGCGGTTTAGCGACGACGCCTGTTGCGCCGTACGCTCATGGTTCGTGAGCGACAACAAGATGACGGACTCGGGTATCGAGATCAAGGCCCTCTACGACGCGAGTGATCTCGCTGACTGGGATCCAACAACCCAACTCGGAGCGCCCGGTGAGGCGCCCTACACCCGTGGTGTGTACCCCACGATGTACCGAGGCAAGTTATGGACCATGCGCCAGTACGCCGGCTTCGGCACGGCGTCGTCGACGAACGAGCGGTTCAAGTTCTTGCTGCAGGCCGGCCAGACCGGCCTGAGCTGTGCGTTCGACCTGCCAACGCAAATGGGCTACGACAGCGACCATCCCCGCGCCGAAGGCGAAGTGGGCAAGGTTGGCGTGGCGATCGACTCGATGGCCGATATGCGCATGCTGCTTGCCGATCTGCCGCTCGACAAGGTCACCACCAGCATGACCATCAACTCGACTGGAGCGATCTTGCTGTTGATGTACGAGTTGGTCGCCGAAGAGCAAGGCGTGCCCGCAACCGCGATTAGCGGCACGATTCAAAATGACCTGCTCAAGGAGTACATCGCCCGCGGTACGTACATCTATCCGCCCAAGCCGAGCATGCGCATCATCACCGACATCTTCGGTTACTGCAGCCAGCACGTGCCGCGGTGGAACACGATCTCGATCAGCGGCTATCACATCCGTGAGGCTGGCTCTACCGCAGTACAAGAGATCGCCTTTACGATCGCAAACGGCATCGCCTACGTAGAGGCTGCGCTGGCCGCCGGACTCGACATCGACGATTTCGCTCCTCGCCTCAGCTTCTTCTGGAATGCCCACAACAACTTCTTCGAAGAAGTGGCCAAGTTCAGGGCCTCGCGACGTATTTGGTTCAGGTTGATGACGGAGCGTTTTGGCGCCAAGAAGGAAGCCTCGAAGCTGCTGCGGTTCCATACCCAAACTGGCGGCTCGACCCTCACCGCGCAGCAGCCCGAAGCCAACATTGCCCGCGTTGCGGTGCAGTCGATGGCTGCAGTAATGGGTGGCACGCAGAGCCTGCACACCAACGGCTACGACGAAGCCTTGAGCTTGCCCACCGAGCAGGCCGCGCGCATCGCGCTGCGCACTCAGCAGATCATCGGTTACGAGAGCGGCATCGCCGACACCCCCGACCCGCTGGCTGGCAGCTATTTCGTCGAGTCGCTGACCGACGAGGTTGAGCGCCTTGCCTGGGAGTACATCGCGCGCATCGATGAGATGGGTGGCGCTGTTGAGGCCATTGAGATCGGCTTCCAGATGGACGAGATCGAGCAGGCTGCATACGAGTACGCGAAGTCGATCGACGACGACGAGCGCATCATTGTTGGCGTGAACAAGTTCACGCTCGACAACGAACCAGAGCCAAACCTGTTCCCTGTGGATCCACTGCTCGAGAGTGGCCAAAAAGAGCGTCTTGCTGCGTACAAAGCCAATCGTGACCACGCCTTGGTCGCCGCTCGACTCGACGCATTGCGCGTTGCGGCCCGCGGCACCGACAACGTGCTGTACCCGATCAAGGAAGCGCTGCGCGCCGACGCCACCCTTGGCGAAATCAGCGATGCCCTGCGCGAAGTGTTTGGCGTGTATCAGCCAGGTCGCTAACGCACGACTGCGCAGCGGCCTCATCGTTCCCGCCTCAGAGACGGGGGACCAGTGATCCGTTGCTCGCCGTTGGGGTAGGTAATGGTGAGCGAACGATCGGGCATCATCGCGAGGTGCCACCCGCCTTCGTGCACGCTGTGGTGATGGCGAGAACACAGCGGCAACAAGTTGTCGAGGTCGGTAGCACCATTGTGCTGCCACCACACGATGTGATGCGGCTCGCAATATTTTGATCGGACGGTGCAATCGGGGAGCGCGCACGTGGCGTACATGGCGCGCAGCGCTCGACGCTGGGCCCTGTTGGCAAGGCGAATCTCGCGGCCTTGATCGAGTACGACGCCGGCGCTATTGAGCACCACCGGGATGAGCGCCGCTGAACAGGCCATTCGGCGGTACGACTCGACAGGAAGATCGGCGCCGTTGCCGTTGTCGATGAGTGAGTGTTCGTGCAGGCCATGCCGCAGCGTTTCGAGATCGATGACGATGGACACTTCGAACCGCCGATCGGGTTGGTCGATACGACGCTCGCCGAGACCAGAGCCGGTATCGCAGTGCGGCCCGTGGCCGGTGAGTTGAACGAACGCGAGTCCACGAAGATGCGCCTGTTGACCGTGACCCGATGGGCAGGTGTCTGGGATGCCGGATCGAAACAGAGTGTCGACGGCGTTCTCAAGTCGACCTTGCATGATCAGCCCGGTCTCGGGGTCGAGTTCGGCGCGAAGGATCCACATTCCCGTGTCGCTATCGAGCCACCAACGCACGCCGGAGTTCTTGCGTTGTTGCGTGAGGCGGTCATCTCCGGCTCGTTTGCTGAAGCGTTGAACCTCGCGGCGCAGGTATCGAGCAAATTGCTCGGGGGTAGAGCGTTGAGCGATGGTTGCGTGCTGTGCACCATGGGCCGCGAACAACGTGCGCTGCTCGGGGGTGAGGTCGCGCATGGTGCGGGCGAGTGCATCGACATGGCTTGCCGAGAGCTGCCCAGTGCTGAGTGCTGACTCGATCTCGGGCAGCGCGCCCAACGCATCGGCGCGTTTTGACATGCGCTCGGCATCGCCTCTGCTGGTGCGGGTGGCGGCGGCAATGTCGGCTTCGGGGACAACGCAAGCAGAGGCTTCGGCTAGAGCTTTGAGGCGGCGAACAAGGTGTGCCTGCTTGACCTCGAGCCATGAATGGATACGCGCTACCGAGCACAACGCAGCGTTGACGCCGTCTCTATCGAGGAGCGACGGGTCGGTCGCTTCAAGCGACAGAACTAACTCAGAAACGCTCATGTTCTCACCCCCGGATTCGCAACGCTCACAGATGAACTGCTGAGGACGGCGGACACCGTCGAGTCGCTCGGGGAGACGAGCCAGATGAACGCTATCGAACACATGTTCGATAAACAACCAGCGATGAGAACTCGTTATCGGAACCCAACAACAGCACCCAACAACGAACCCAAGAGCGAGCGAACCCGCTGCGCCACTGGCTCTCTAGTTCTTGTGCAGATCGCCGTTCAGTCCGTCCCACTTCACGGAGCGTGGGATGGCCTCGACAGCACCTGTCTGGCTGTTGCGTCGATACAGCAACCCGCCGGCGCCATTGAGTTCGCGGGCTTTGACAACTTCGCCATCGGGCAACCGCACCAACGTGCCGGCCGTGATGTAGAGGCCAGCCTCGACAACGCATTCGTCGCCAAGGCTGATACCGATGCCGGCCTCTGCGCCAAGCAGACAACGTTCGCCAACCGACACCACCTGCGTGCCGCCGCCAGACAGCGTGCCCATAATCGATGCGCCGCCGCCGATGTCGCTACCGTCGCCAACGATGACGCCTGCCGTGATGCGGCCCTCGATCATCGAGGTGCCCAACGTGCCCGCGTTGAAGTTGCAGAAGCCTTCGTGCATCACGGTTGTGCCCGAGGCGAGGTGAGCTCCGAGACGTACGCGATCGGCGTCGGCGATACGCACGCCCGAAGGCACTACGTAGTCGGTCATGCGTGGGAATTTGTCGACGCTGTGCACCGTGAGGTTCTGACCGGCGGCCCGAGCGCGCAGGCGAACATCGTCGATCGTGGAGATTGCGCAGGGCCCGAGGTTGGTCCACGCGACGTTGGTGAGCAATCCAAAGATGCCGTCGAGGTTGATGGTGCGTGGCTTCATCAATCGAGTCGAGAGCAGATGCAAACGCAGGTACACATCGGAGGCGCTGCTCGGCGGCGTGTCGGTGTCGATCTGCAACGAAACACCAACGGTTGTCACACCGCGCACATCGTCGGTTACGTATGCGCCCGCGAGATCGTCGTGATCACTTGCGGGCGCTTCACCGAGTGCCAGATGTGGATACCACGTATCGAGCGTTGAGCCATCGGCGGCGATGGTCGCGATGCCGCGACCCCATGCGAGTGTCATGTCAGAAAACCTCTGGTCGAAGGGTTGGGAAGAGAATGACTTCTTTGATCGAGTGCACGCCCGAAAGCAGCATGACCACGCGGTCCATGCCGATGCCAAGACCACCGGTAGGTGGCAGGCCGAACTCGAGCGCCCTCAGGTAGTCCTCGTCGACGCCGTTGGCTTCGTCGTCGCCGGCGTCTTTGGCGAGCTGCTCGTCTTGGAAGCGAATGCGTTGTTCGACCGGATCGTTGAGCTCGCTGTAGCCGTTGGCGAGTTCGCGTCGGCCAACAAACAGTTCGAAGCGTTCGGTGAGATGCGGATCGTTGCGGTCGGTGCGGGCCAACGGGCTGATCTCAACCGGGTGTCCGGTGACGAAGGTGGGTAGCACGAGCTTGTGTTCGGCGGTGGCCTCGAAGAGTTCTTCGATGATCTTGCCGGTGCCCCAACGCGGTGCGCAGCTCACGCCGTGATCGCTCGCGAGAGCGCGCAACTTCTCGAGCGGTTGCGATGGGTGAACAGCTACGCCGATGGCATCCTCAACGAGGTCGATCATGCGTGCCTGGCGCCACGGCTGAGCGAGGTCAACCGTCTGGTCGTCGATGGTGACCACCGTGGTGCCGATGGCATCGCGTGCGGCGTTGACGATGAGCTCCTCGGTGAGCGCGATCACATCGCTGCAGTCGGCGAACGCTTGGTACGACTCCATCATCGTGAACTCAGGGTTGTGCCGTGTGCTGATGCCTTCGTTGCGGAACACGCGACCGATTTCGAACACGCGCTCCATGCCGCCCACGATGAGCCGCTTGAGATGCAACTCGAGCGCAATACGCAGATACAGGGTCATGTCGAGCGTGTTGTGGTGCGTGATGAATGGGCGAGCATGCGCGCCGCCCGCTTCGAGATGCAGCATTGGCGTTTCGACTTCGATGTAGCCGTGGCCATGAAGCGTGCGTCGGAAACTGGAGATGACAGCGTGGCGCACCTGGAATGTGCGGCGCGCTTCTTCGTTCACGATGAGGTCGGTGTAGCGCTGGCGGTACCGCGTGTCGGTATCGGTGAGGCCCTTCCACTTGTCGGGCAGGGGGCGCAGCGCCTTTGACAAGAGTTGCAACGAATCGACCCGAACGCTGAGCTCACCCTTACGGGTGGTCATCACGATTCCCTCGACGCCTACCCAGTCGCCAAGGTCGAGGTCGCCGATATCGGCGAAGGCTTGATCGCCCACGATTGCCTTTGAGACGAACAACTGGATCTCGTCGCTGCGGTCGCGGACCGTGGCGAAGATGAGCTTGCCCTGTTCGCGCTTGAGCATCATTCGGCCGGCGATGGAGACGCGCGTCTCGGTCTCTGTGCCGGGCTCCAGCTCGCCGTGTTCGGCGCGGATCTGGCTCAGGGTGTGTGTGCGATCGAAACGGTATGGGTACGGATTGTTTCCGTTGGTTCGAATGTCGTCGAGCTTGGCGAGGCGCTTGGCCTTCTCGGCCTCGAGTCCGCTACCACTGAGCAGGTCGGATTCAGCATCGGGGGAGGCATCGGGTGTTTCGTTCACAGGGGCTGAACGGTATCTGGTCTGAGCCGGTGAACGCGAGCCATTTACGCTGCCTTGGGTCGCCCCCGTTGCCCCCGTAATGTCGTGGTGATGAAACGCGCGGCTGCATTCGTTCTCGTTGGGCTTGTGCTCGCCACGTCGCTGTCCTCAAGCCAAGCCGTGGGCCCGCTCGGCCAGATCGTTTCACCTGTCTCCGCGACGGCTGTTGCTCAACCCGTGCTGACGCCGACCGACGCCGTGCGCGTGCACCAAACCAGCGAGCTCTCGCTTGATGTGTACGCGCGTGTCGCAGGTGCGGCCAACGCTGCACGCGCAGCGTGGTCCGAATCGAGGGGCGGAAGTGTGCCGATGGGGCTCGTGATGCGCGGGCCAGCCATCGTGCAGCAGCCCGAGATCGCGGGTTACCACTTTTCGATGGGCGTGACCGTGCTGCCTACCGAGGCGATTGCTGCGCTGATGGGTCGCGATGTCGCCGCAGTGGTCGCTCGAGGCGACGTCGTGATGGGCTCAACCACGGCAGGTTTGCGTGATGCGCGCGTCGGCGACACCATCGATCTTGAACCGGCGTCCGGCGCGGTGGTTCGCTTGACCGTGGGCATGGTTGCCAACGACTCAGCGATCGGTGGCACCGAACTACTGCTCTCGCCCACGCAAGGCGATCGCCTCGGCGTCACCAGAGTCACCAGCATCGTCGTGTGGGGCTTCCCGTCACGAGACAGCATTGATGCAAACCTTGCGGCGTACGGGCTCGACCAACGTGTAGGCACACGGGTGCGACGCAGCTGGGATCCGTTTGATCCCGATGCAACGCTCAGCATGTCTGAAACCAAGGCGCGCTTGGGCGAGTTTGCGTATCGAGTGCGGGCCAACGGAATCGATGCCGATGTCACGCCTACGTGGACCCACCAGTTCATTCCACCCGTTCGCGAGTTGTATCCCACGGGCATCAATGCGCGGTGTAACTACATGATCCAAGCGGACCTGCGCTCGGCATTGAACGACGTGGTCAACGCGGGCCTCGCTGGCCAGATCGATGTCGCCAACGCCAATCGATACGGCGGTTGTTTTAATGCTCGCTTCAACCGGGTGACGGGCAACTTAGGAGTTCTCTCGCGGCATTCGTGGGGTGCTCCGATCGACATAAACACCACGACCAACGCCCAAGGCTCCGTGCCGCAAATGAACTGTGATGTTGTGCGCATTTTCCGTCGGCACAATTTTGCGTGGGGCGGCAACTTCGTCACGCCCGACGGCATGCACTTCGAGTGGGTGGGCGAACAAAGAGATCAATACCAGTACCCATCGCGCTACTGCCCGAATCTGTCTCCGGCGCCTTCAGTGACATCAGCGAGTCGTGGCTCGAGCACACCAGTCGAGCCACGAACCATGCGCGCCAGATTGTTTGTCGACGATGAATGGGGCCTCGGCGAGTAGTCTCACTCGTTGTGTCAACTCGCTTTGTGATCATTGGTGGTGGTCCAGCAGGGAATACCGCGGCCACGTATGCCGCCCGTTTGGGAGCCCAGGTCACGTTGATCGAACGTGATGTCGTCGGAGGCGCTGCACATCTGTGGGACTGCATTCCGTCGAAGACGATGATTGCTACCGGAGGCGCGATGAGCTTCACTCGACGCATCCAGGGCATGGGCCTTGAGCATCAAGATGCCGAAGTCGACAACGTTGCTCTGCAAGACCGTATCGAAGACATTCAGAGCCGATTGCAGAGCCACACCATCCAGTTGCTCGAAAGTCAGGGCGTCCGGATGATTATGGGCTCCGCTCGATTCATCGGTCCGAACTTGATCGAGGTTGTTACTGCCGATGGCGTTGAGCAGCTCGAAGCCGACGCCGTGCTTGTTGCTTCTGGCTCGCGTCCGCGTATCCCCGACTGGTGCCATCCCGATGGCGAACGCATTCTCACCACTCGCGATTGCTACCCGCCCAAGGTGTTCCCAACGAGCATGACCGTGGTGGGCTCGGGTGTTACTGGTGTTGAGTTCGTGCACATGTTCTCTTCGTTTGGCGCAAACGTGTCGCTTGTGGTGAGTCGCCAACAGGTGCTTCCCAGCAAGGATCCTGAGGTTGCTGCCGTACTTGAAGACGACTTCTTGCGGCGCGGCGTTCGTCTACTCAAGGGTGCGCGCGCCGTGTCGATCGAACGCAACGGCGACGAGGTCACGGTCAGCTGCGACGATGGTCGGGTGGTGCGCAGTTCGCACGCAGTGCTCGCGATTGGCTCGGTGCCGAACACCGACGACCTTCGCCTTGAGCTTGCAGGCGTGCACACCGACAACGGCTACGTGAACATCAATCGGCATTGCCAGAGCAACGTGGCGCACATCTATGCGGCCGGCGATGTGAGCGGCAAGCTGCCGTTGTCGTCGGTGGCCAGCATGCAGGGACGCAAAGTTGCCGAGCATGTGATGGGTCTTCACAAAGTTGTGCACCGCCATCTCGACTACGACAAGGCTGCCTCGGCCATCTTTACCGAGCCCGAGATCGCCGATGTCGGTCTCGCCGAAGCAGACGCATTCGCAGTGGGCCGCAAGATTCGGGTCACGAAGGTGCCGTTTAGTTCGAACCCAAAGGCCTTGATCAACAACGACTCGCGCGGCTTCGTGAAGATCGTGTCTGACCCAGCCACTGGTGTTGTGCTCGGCGGCTCTATCGTCGGCCGACATGCAGCAGAACTCATCAGCGTTATCGCTCTGGCGGTCACTGCAAACCTCACCGTGAGCGACATCGTTGAAAGCCTGCTGGTGCATCCTGCGCTCAGCGAGGCACTTGCCGAGGCCGCAGAATGAGCGGGTCCAAGTGAGCTCGTTTGGACAATCTGACATCGATCGAGAGGCGATGAATCAAGAACTTGGGCTGCCGCCTGGTGTTGTTCTCGCACCCATTTGGCGTCGCTTGCTGGCGCAGGCCATCGACCAACTTGTGATCCTCGCGCCCGTCTTGATCATTGCGGTCGTCGCCGTAGGGGTTCGTTCGGCCGACGATCTCAAGGCAAACGCATTCGGTATCAACGCGGCGGTTTTGTCGGTGGCCTTCTTGTACGAGTTCGGAATGATCTCGATGTGGGGTCGCACCGTCGGCAAGATCGCTCTCGGAACTCAGGTGGTCCGTGTGGACTCTGGCGGCGCAGTGTTGCCTTCGTCAGCGGCCATCCGCGCCCTCGTGCCATTGGCCGCGGGTGTTGTGCCAGGCGTTGGCTACGTACTCAGCATCGTCGTGTATGCGCGAACGATCTACGACAAGCGTCGCCAAGGATGGCACGACAAAGGGGCGGGCACGATTGTGGTGCTCCGCCAGGGCTAGTTGATCGCTGCGATTAGGCGATGATGATCAATACATCGCCAGCGCCGACAGTGGCACCGGTAACGACCTTGATCTCTTTCACGGTGCCGGCCTTCTCGGCGGCGATTTGGTTTTCCATCTTCATTGCCTCGAGCACAACGACGGACTGACCAACTTCGACCACTTGATCAAGCTCAACGAGGATCTTCACGATGGTGCCCTGCATTGGCGCAGTCACGTTGCCGCTGCCCGCACCAGCATTGCCTGCTGATGCGCTTGCCGAACGCGCCGGCTTCTTGGCTGCAGCCTTCGAGCTGGCAACCACTGCTTGGCCTTCGGGAACCCACATCTTCACGTCGAAGCGCTTGCCGTTGACTTCAACTGTGGTGTTGCGCTGCACGAGTGGTTCGGCTGCATCGTCGCCAGCAGCAACCGGTGCGCCGGGCGCCTCGATGCCACTGAGGTCGAGTACTTCTTCGACCCACTTGGTGCTGTGCTTCATCGCCTGGAAATCGGGGTGCTTGAGGATTGCGAGGTCGGCAGGAATGGTGGTGGCAACGCCTTCGACAACCATCTCTTCGAGGGCGCGAATAGTGCGCGCAATTGTGGTTGGGCGATCTTTGCCCCACACCACAAGCTTGCCGATGAGGTTGTCGTAGTACTGGCTGATCTCGTCGCCAGCCATGTAGCCGCCATCGAATCGCACGCCGAAACCATCGGGGGTGACCAGCTTGGTGATGAGGCCCGGGCTCGGTAGGAACTTGCCGCCAGCAGGGTTCTCGGCGTTGATGCGGATCTCGATGCTGTGGCCGCTGCGCGCTGCAGCAACCTCGGCCTGCGTCATTGGCAATGGCTCGCCACTGGCAACGCGAATCTGCCATTCGACGAGATCGATGCCGGTGATTTCTTCGCTGACTGGGTGCTCCACCTGCAAGCGGGTGTTCATCTCGAGGAAGAAGAACTCGCCGTCTTGGTAGATGAACTCAACGGTGCCGGCGTTGTAATACCCAACGGCTTTGGCCACCTTGATGGCAGCTTCGCCCATGGCCTCTTCGACGCCATCGGGGAGTGCGGTGGCTGGAGCCTCCTCGACGAGTTTTTGGTGACGACGCTGAGCTGAACAGTCACGCGTGCTGATCCATACGACGTTGCCGTCTTTGTCGCCCACGAGTTGCACTTCGATATGACGTGGCCACGTGAGGTAGCGCTCGACGTAAATCTCGTCGCGGCCGAAGTAGGCCTTTGCTTCGCGCTGAGCGCTATCGACGGCGTCTTGAACGGAGGCTTCGTTGTGCACCACTTTCATGCCGCGGCCACCGCCGCCGAACGCAGCCTTGATGGCAATTGGCCAACCGTTGGTGCGGCCGAACTCGATGATTTCTTCGGCGCCCTTGGCGAACTCGGTGGTGCCTGGCACGATGGGTGCGCCGCCGGCCAGTGCTGCCTTGCGGCTGCTGACCTTGTCGCCCATGACATCGACGGCCTCAGGTGGTGGCCCGATGAAGGCGACGCCCATCTCGGCGATGGCTCGGTTGAAATCGGGGTTCTCGCTGAAGAAGCCGTAGCCCGGGTGCACGCCATCGGCGCCGCTGAGGCGGATTGCGTTGAGGATTGCCTCGGTGTTGAGGTAGCTCTCTGCTGCGGTCTGTCCGCCGAGCGCATATGCCTCGTCGGCGAGACGCACATGGAGCGCGTTTCTATCGAGTTCGGAATAGACGGCGACGGTTGCAATGCCCAGTTCTCGGGCGGCCCGAATGACTCGGACAGCAATTTCTCCACGGTTGGCGATGAGTATCTTCTTCAGCACGGCTCTCATGATGACCGCTCGACACCCCTGATTGCCACCTGACGGACGATTAGTTCCTACGTCTAGGCTCGCAACATGTCTGAATCGCTTCCGAAAATCGCATGGCCAACCATCTGGCCGGCGGGTTGGCACGTCACATTTGTCGACGAAACCGGCTCAACAAACGCCGATCTGCTCGCTGCTGGTGCAGCAGATGCGCCCGACCGAACGGTGCTTGCAGCGGCGCATCAGACAGCGGGTCGAGGCCGCCTCGACCGGCGCTGGGAAGCAACTGCTGGAGCGAATCTGTTGGTGAGCCTGTTGCTGCGCAATGTTCCTCGATTCCCACACGAACTCACTCAACGAGTTGCGTTGGCGGCCCTTGCTGCGTGCCGCGAGTTGGCCGGCATCGAGGCCGATCTGAAATGGCCAAACGACATCTTGCTCAACGGAGCCAAGCTCGCAGGAGTGCTGGCGCAGGCTGGCTCTTCGCCGAGCGGACCATTTGTCGTTGTTGGCATCGGCATCAACGTGGGTTGGGCGCCAGCCGATGCGGCCAAGGTGGGCGACGCTGTTGGGCCGGGTCAGTTGCTCAGCGCAATGCTCACGCACTACGACGCGCTGCCTGAAATGATCACGCCTCTCTATCGCTCCCACCTCGCCACCATTGGGCAGCGCGTTCGGGTCGAGTTGCCGGGCGATCGCATGGTTGTTGGTCGAGCCACCGATGTCGAGCCCGATGGCCGACTCGTGGTGCTCGACGACTGCGCGATCACGCATCGAATTGACACCGGCGATGTCGTGCACCTCCGCCCCGACGACTCGGGCGCTGCCGCCAGCGAGTGACCCAGCCATGTAGCGGAACACGACTACCGTAAGAACTCGTGCAGCCAGCGTCGCGTTCTTCTGAGTCGTCGCTCCGTGGCTTTGTGCTTCGCCAGAGTCGCCATCGCGTCGGACCTCGTCAGCGTCAGCGGCGCCGAGTTGGCACCATGTTGTTCACCATCGCATGCGTTGCAATCTTCACCACTGTTGGTGTGATCAGTGCAGCGAACCACCAAGTCGAAGGCATCGAGCGAATCCCGGCGCTGAAGTCTGCGTTGAGTCCATCGAGCGCAAACGTTGAGAACTTCTTGTTGGTGGGCTCCGATAGCCGCGAGGGCGCCGACCCAACAGCCCCCGACTATGGCGGCATCGGGCCCGTCACCGGTGTTGGTGGCCATCGCAGCGACACCATCATGGTCTTGCGACGCGACCGCGATGGTGGTCCCGCAGCGCTGCTGTCGATCCCGCGTGACCTGTGGGTCACCAATGCAGTGACTGGCCAACAGGGCCGCATCAACTCGACATATCAGGATGGTCCCGCCACGTTCGTTCTGACAGTGCAGCAATCGCTGGGAATTCCGATTCATCACTATGTGGAGATCGACTTCCAAGGGTTCAAGACGCTTGTCGACTCGATCGGCGGCGTGCAGGTTTGCTTCCCCACGCCAGCACGAGACGAGCACACAGGGTTGAACATCACCGCACCTGGGTGTTACGTGCTCGACGGCATTCAGAGCCTGGCCTTTGCGCGCAGTCGCTATTACGAGACCCTCGAGAACGGCGAGTGGGTTCGCGATGGCACATCCGATTTGGGTCGCACCAAGCGTCAGCAGTTGTTCGTGAATACGGCGTTGCAATCGGCAATCGCCAGCATCAAGGGCAATCCGTTTCGCACAGGCGAGTTGCTGGCGGCGGGCACGGGCGCTGTTCGGATCGACGATGGCCTCGACGTACTCGGCG
Source organism: Actinomycetota bacterium (assembly GCA_037140375.1). Taxonomy (GTDB): domain Bacteria; phylum Actinomycetota; class Acidimicrobiia; order Acidimicrobiales; family Ilumatobacteraceae; genus WLMZ01. The sequence continues at coordinate 21,149 of JBAXER010000019.1, read as the reverse complement.
CAGCAGGCACACTTCGCGGCGTTGTGGGCGGGGGATTGCAGCCCTATTCGCTGCCCGTGGTGCCGCGCACGGTTGATGGCAATGCGGTGTTGTTCCTCGGTGACACAGCGAACGTCGTCTTAGACTATTTCAAGGGTGTTGCCGGCTCACCTCCGCCAGCTGGCTGAGTGTCCTACACTTTCCACTCGTATGAAAGCACTCATTCTCGCTGGCGGCGCCGGTACACGGTTACGTCCGATCACCCATACCAGCGCGAAGCAGTTGGTCCCTGTGGCCAACAAGCCCATTCTGTTCTATGGAATCGAGGCGATGGCCGCTGCGGGCATTGTCGAAATCGGCATCATCGTGGGCGACACCCGCGCCGAGGTCATGTCTACCGTGGGCGACGGCAGCCAGTTTGGTGTGCGCGTTACGTACATCCCTCAGGATCAACCGCTCGGCCTGGCGCACTGTGTGCTCATCGCTCACGAGTTCTTGGGTGACGATGACTTCGTGATGTACCTCGGCGACAACTTGCTCGAGCAAGACCTCGCCGCCTTCGTGCAGGCGTTCGAGCAAGCCCGTATCGGCGAAGCTCCGCCCACTGCGCAGATCTTGCTCAAGAAGGTTCCCGATCCGCACCGCTTCGGCATCGCCACGCTCGACACCGACGGCAACGTCGTGCATCTTGTCGAGAAGCCGGCAGACCCACCAAGCGATCTTGCGCTTGTCGGCGTCTACTTGTTTGACCGAACCATCCACCTCGCCGTGTCGTCCATCGAGCCGTCGCCGCGTGGCGAGCTCGAAATTACCGACGCCATTCAGTGGCTCATCGACCAGGGATATCGCGTGCGGTGCGAACTGCTCACCGGTTGGTGGATCGATACGGGCAAGCTCACGCCGTTGCTCGAGGCAAACCGCTTGTTGCTCGAGAAGATTGTTACCCGCATTGATGGCACGGTCGACGACGCCTCGATCATCGATGGTCGCGTCATCATCGAAGCTGGCGCCATCGTGACCAACTCAACCATTCGTGGTCCCGTGGCGATTGGCCGCGGTGCTCGCATCACCGACAGTTTCATCGGACCATTCAGCGCCATTGGCGACGACTGCGAAGTGACCAATAGTGAAGTCGAGCACTCGGTGATCATGACGCGAAGCACCATCACCGACATCCCTCGACTCGAGGACAGCCTCATCGGTAAAGAGGCTGTTGTGAACCGTACCCAACTTCGTCCCCGGGCATTACGGCTCATGGTGGGCGACCATTGCCAGATCGACGTGGAGTGAGTTACTGATGCCAAATGTGTACGAAAGCGAATTGATCGCAGGAGCATGGATTGTGGAGCCCACCATTCATGGTGATCAGCGCGGTCTGTTCATCGAGACCTATCGCCGTGAGTGGTTCCCCAACGGTCGCGAGATGCTGCAAGGCAATCGCGCCAACCGCCAACAGGGCGCCGTGGTCGGACTGCATTATCACCTGCACCAAGCCGACTATTGGTATGTCCCGTTCGGCACTGCACGCGTCGTGCTGCACGACCTTCGCGAGGGCGGACCCACTGATGGCAACACACTGTGTCTCGACCTCAGCGGCGAGAATCATGTTGGCATCTTCATTCCGCCGGGCGTTGCCCACGGTTTCGCGGCGCTCACCGACATGGTCATCACCTACCTCGTCGACGGTTACTACAACCCGCAAGACGAACTCGGCGTGATGTGGAACGACCCAGCCATCGCCGGCGATTGGGGCGTTACTGATCCCATTCTTTCCGCCCGCGACGAAGCGAACCCATTGCGCGCCGACCTTCCCGTTGGCCGCCGCCCGTACTGGAAGATGCGCACGTGAGGCAGTTCGTTACCGGTGCCGCCGGGTTCATTGGTTCGAACTACGTCCGTCACGTGTTGGCCACCACAGACGACACGGTCACGGTGTACGACGCGCTCACCTATGCCGGCAATCTCGAGAACATCCGTGATCTCATCGACGATCGTCGGTGTCGTTTCGTCAAGGGCGACATCTGTGACCAAGACGATGTGATGGCAGCGATGACTGGTCACGACGCGGTGGTGCACTTCGCGGCCGAAACCCATGTCGACCGGTCAATTCTCGATGGCTACTCGTTTGTGCGCACAAACTGTTTTGGCACCAACGTGTTGTGCGATGTCGCCCGCCAAGTTGGGGTCGAACGATTTCTGCACATTTCCACCGACGAGGTCTACGGATCTATCGAGCATGGCAGCTTCGGCGAGACCGATGCGCTTGGTCCGCGCTCGCCGTACTCGGCAGCCAAGGCTGGCAGCGACCTCATCGCACTGAGCTATTACACAACGCATGGTCTGCCGGTGTTGGTCACGCGATGCAGCAACAACTTCGGCCCGTATCAGTTCCCAGAAAAACTGATTCCGTTGTTCACCACCAACTTGCTCGATGGTCACAAAGTGCCTCTCTACGGCGACGGCGGAAACGTGCGCGACTGGATCCATGTGCACGACCACAACACCGCAGCCGAATTGGTTCTGCGCAAGGGCAACGTGGGCGAGATCTACAACATCGGCGCAGGCAACGAAGTGACGAACAAAGAGATCACCTATCGCTTGCTCGAACTTACCGGTCGCGATGAAAGCTTCATCACGCCGGTAGCCGATCGGTTAGGTCACGACCGTCGATACTCGATCACGCACGACAAAGTCACTGCGCTCGGTTGGAAGACCGAACACAACCTTGTCGACGGCCTTGCCGAAACAGTCGAGTGGTATCGCAACAACCGCGCTTGGTGGGAGCCACTCAAGGCTCGGGCAGCGTTCTAATGCGCGTGCTGGTTACCGGTGCCGGCGGACAACTTGGTCGAGACACGGTGCTGGCGTGCGAAGCGCTTGGAGACACCGTGTTTGGTCTCGATCGCAGCGCGCTCGATGTCGTCGACCGAGATGCCGTGATGTCAGCAGTCACGTCGCTACGGCCCGATGCCGTCATTCACTGCGCCGCGTGGACTGCGGTTGATGCTTGCGAGAGCGAACCCGATCGAGCGTTCACCGCCAACGGCCTCGCCGTGCGATGGGTAGCCGAAGCCTGCGATCGCGTGGGTGCGCACCTTGTGCACATCAGCACCGACTACGTGTTCGACGGCTCAAAGCCCACCCCGTATCACGAGTGGGACATCACCAACCCGCAGTCTGTCTACGGCGCCTCAAAGCTGGCCGGTGAGCGCGAAGCATTAGCGCTGGGACCATCGGCTGCCGTGGTGCGAACCAGTTGGGTGTGCGGCGAATACGGCAACAACATGGTCAAGACGATCATGCGTTTGGCCGCCCAACACACCGAGCTGAGCTTTGTCGACGACCAGCGCGGACACCCCACGTTCTGTGCCGATCTGGCGCCAATGTTGCGCCGTCTCGCGCTCGATCGACGTGGGGGAGTGCATCACATCACTAACCAAGGTGGGGTCAGCTGGTTCGAATTTGCCCAAGCCGTGGTTCAGGCCGTCGGCAAGTCGCCCGGCATGGTGAGCCCCATTGCCACTGCCGACCTGCTTCCAGCGCGGCCAGCGAAACGCCCCGCCAATAGCGCGCTCGACAACGCTGTGCTGCGGGCGGCCTCTCTGCCGTTACTGCCCGACTTTCGTGAGTCGTTGGCAGCGCTTGTTTCGCGACTCTGATCAGCGCCCTCATCGCCGCCAAATAGTGTGATGAGCAACACCGATTTCGCCTGAAGTTCGCTTGATGTCCCGCGGCGCCTCGTTCCGAACGGGCATGATGGAGCCCGTGCGCGTCGCTTATACCCTCGAGCAGTGTTGGCATCGGGTGCCGGGTGGTACTGGCGTCGCTGCGCTGCGTACCGCCGAGGCACTGGCCAGTATCGAGGGAATCGAACTGGTGGGTCTCGCCGGACGACATCGGCACGGCCCTGAGGTCGATTGGACGCCATCCATTCCATGGGTGGAACTCGCGATCGGTTCGCCCTGGCTGTACGAGACGTGGTTGCGGTTGAATTGGCCCAAGGCTGAGTCGGCCACCGGCCCGGTCGATGTTGTGCACGCCACAACGCTCATTCCGTGCCCCACGAAACATCCGTTGATTGTTACGTTGCACGACCTCGCCTTCTTGCATAGTCCCGACCAGTTCACGCGTCACGGAGTTCGCGTCTTCAAGCAAAGCCTCGAGCTCACCAAGCGCAATGCCGACCTTGTGCTGTGCTGTTCGCAGGCGACGATGGATGACTGCGTCGTTGCCGGAATTTCTGCCGATCGCTTGCGTCACGTGCCCTTGGGTGTCGACCTCGAACAAGCAACAGTCCTCGACCTCGCACGAGTGCGATCGGCGTATCAGCTTCCCGAGAAGTATCTATTGTTCGTGGGCACGGTTGAGCCGCGCAAGAACCTGCGTGGCCTTGCCCAAGCGGTTGAGATGCTCGACGACCCGATTCCATTGGTTGTCGTTGGCGCCGATGGTTGGGGCGACGTCTCGCTCGACATTGCAGGCGATGTCACCTTTCTCGGGTTCGTTCCGAATGAAGATCTTTGGGCGCTCTACGCGGGCGCCGAGGTGTTCTGCTATCCGAGCAGCCTTGAGGGCTACGGCTTGCCGGTGCTCGAAGCAATGGCTCAGGGCACCCCGGTTGTCACCAGCATGGATACTGCAACCGAAGAAGCCGCCGGCGGAGCAGCAGTGCTCGTCAACCCTGCCGATGTTGTCGACATCGCGCGCGGCATTACCGAGGCTCGCGCCCGTCGCGACGAACTCGCCGTTCTTGGCCGTCAACGCGCGGCCAAGGCAACCTGGAAGCACACGGCCGAGCTCACTGCGGCGGCGTATCGCGAGCTCAAGTAGGCATCAGACGTGAGGGTGTCGGTAGTAAGAACTGGTGCGACAGTGTCGCGTGTGTCGGTGAACCTGCTGTGGTGTATTCCGTCGAAGGTTGGTGGCAGCGAAGAGTATTTGGTGCGTCAACTCCTTGGCCTTTCTGAGGTTGAGCCCGACATGCCAGTGACGCTGTATGTGTTGCCCGCGTTTGCTGATGCGCACCCCGAGCTCGGAGCAACCTTCGACATCCACGTTGCCCCGATCGACGGCACCAGTCGATTTCGACGCGTCATCGCCGAACACGTTTGGCTCGCGCGCCGCACCAGAGGCAGCCGTTTGGTGCATCACGGCGGTGGCACGGTGCCGGCCCGCGGCGCAGGGCCGGTGGTGCTCACGATCCACGATCTGCAGTACCTCACGTATCCGCAGTACTTCGGCCGCATCAAGCGCGCGTATCTCAATTGGGCGATGCCGCGATCCGCTGCTCGCGCCGATGTCATCGCGGTGCCCACTGAGTTTGTGCGCCAGACCGTGCTCGATGCCTATCGGGTTCGCGCCGATCGAGTCGTAGTCGTTCCCCACGGACTCGAGCCGACCATTGGTCTCCACGCAACCGACAACGCAACCCTGCGCGCTCGGTATGGCCTCGGGACGGGGCCAATTGTGGTGCTTCCTGCAATCACCCATCCGCACAAGGGCCATCAGTTTTTGTTGGACTTGATGGCCGATTACTGGACCGACCCGACCCTACGACTGGTGTTCATCGGCGGCAAAGGCCTTGCCGACGAAGCCGTTACTGAATCGATCGCTCGTCTTGGTCTCGCCGATCGCGTGATCCGCACCGGCCGTGTCTCATCGGCCGATCGTGATGGACTCATCAAGATGGCCGAGGCGATGGTGTTTCCTAGTGAGTACGAAGGTTTCGGCGCCCCGATCATCGAAGCGATGGCTATCGGCACACCAGTGATCTGTGCGGACCGCACGTGTCTGCCCGAGGTTGCTGGCAACGCAGCGTTAGTGCTGCCGCTTGAGCTTGCGGCATGGGCGCCAGCGCTCGAGACGGTTCGCGTCCGGCGCGCCGAGATGACTCAAGCCGGATTGCTGCGCGCCGCTCAGTTCACTTCTGCGATTTCGGCCCGAGCACTGCTCGTTGCGTATGACTTGGCCGCCTCATGAGTTCTCAGCGGCCCCAGGGGCGTCCGCTGCGGCTTGCCGTGGTCTGCCCGCATTTCGAGCCAGACACGGCGCCTACGGGTGCAGTGATGACCCGCATCGTGCACGAACTCGCCGCGCTGGGTCACGAGATCCATGTGGTCACCGCGCTGCCCTGGTACCGCAACCATGCCATCGAGTCCGATTGGACTGGTCGCCTCGTTCGCCGCGAACAAACCGAGTGGGGTTCCGTCACACGGGTGCACCCGTTTCCGGGTTCCGACAAGACCAATCTGCTTCGCCGGGCGCTCGGCTTTGGTGGGTTCAGCGCGCTCGCTGTGATCTGCGGTATTCGTGGCGGTCGAGTCGACGGTGTGTTGTCGATGTCTCCGCCGCTCACCAACGGACTCATTGGTTGGCTGATGAAAGTTGTTCGTCGTGGTCCGCTGGTGTTCAACATTCAAGATGTCTTCCCCGACGCCGCCATCGAAACCGGGGCCATCACCAACGCCCGCATTATTGCCGTGGCCCGTTGGCTCGAACGCGTCAGCTACCGGCGTGCCGATGCGGTCACGGTGCTCAGCGACGATCTTCGTGACAACGTGGTCGCAAAGATCCCACCGTCGGTGGCCTCGCGTGTTCGGGTGATTCCAAACTTCGTGCTCACAGACGAGATTCGCCCGCTCGATCGGCTCACGGCCTATCGGGCCGAACTGGGTATCGGTTCCGAGCCCGTCGTCATGTATGCCGGCAACGTCGGCTTCTCTCAATCGCTCGACCTTGTGGTGCATGCGGCTCGCGAGTTTCCCGATGTCACGTTTGTGATCAACGGCGATGGCGCAGCGAAAGCCTCGCTCGCCGAACAAGTGGCGTCGCTCGACAATGTGCGCATGGGTGGCTATCAGCCAATGCACCGTCTGGCCGAGGTGCTCGCCTCAGGCGATATCCACCTCGTACCGCTTCGGCGCGGCCTCGGGCGGGTCAGTGTTCCGTCGAAGACCTACTCAATTCTCGCCGCCGGTCGTCCGGTGCTCGCTGCCATCGATCTGGGCACTGAGGTACCTCGCATCTTGGCCGCCTCGGGTGCCGGGGTCTGCGTTCCTCCCGACGATGCCCCCTCATTTGTCGCAGCGCTACGTGAACTGTTGGCCGACATGGCGCGGTGCTCAGCGATGGGTGCCAGCGGTCGCGAATGGGTGCAGAGTGCGGCCTCGCCAGCAGCAGTAGCAGCGGCGTACGAGCAATTGTTTCGCGAACTGCAGCCTCCCTCTGGCGGGTGATCGCCGAATCCATGCCCAGAGGCTGTAACCTCGCATACTCGTGGCTCCTTCATCATCCGCCAAAAAAGTCGCCAAGCTCGCTCAAAAGGGCAAAGGCAAAAAGGTTCGCTTCCAAGGAGGCGCCGTTTTCCCTTTGATCGTTGCCTTGGTGACCGTCCTTGGGCTCTCGCTCATTATCTACGCTCGCTCGTCACGGCCTGGTCCAGGCCAAGGTGCGCCAACCGCTAACGACCACTGGCACGCAGCCTTTGGCGTCTACGCATGCGACGCCAAGACCGGCTTGCAGGTGCTGCCCAAGCTCGTTGGCACGCTCGAAGACAAAGACGCCAGCGGACAATTCGTGAGCAACGAATTCGTGCGCACCGGCATCCACTCGCACGGCGATGGCATCATGCACTGGCATCCCTCCACGAGCGGCGCTGCCACGGGTAGCAACGCCAAGCTCGGCGTGTTCCTCAAGAACTACAACATCACGCTCACCAACGACAAGCTTGTGCTCCCCAAAGAGCAGGGCGGCCAGACGTTTGAAGAGGGCAAGTCGAAGTGTCTCGTTGATGGCAAAGAAAAGGACGCCTCGCTCAAGGTGTGGGTCTGGCCGAACTACAGCAAAGTCACTACCGATGCGCCTCAGATTTACGTCAGCAACTTGAACGAGGTTCGTCTGCTGAACGACGGCATGGTTTTCATGCTTGCATTCGTCCCCGACGACGTGAAGCCAAAGGCACCCGATTGGGCAGCTGAGTTGCCAACCCTCGGCGCTGCCGACGGTGGCGCTGTTGCCTCCACGGTTCCTGGCCAGACCACCGTTCCTGGTGCCACGACGGTTCCCGGCGCAACTACGGTTCCTGGCGCCTCGACAACAACAGTCGCGGCCGGCTCGACAGCGAGTACCACCACTGCGGCTGTCGCCACCTCCACCACCGGCGGCTGATGCGCGCGGTCGTACTCGTTGGGGGTTTTGGCACTCGGCTTCGGCCGCTTACCCTCAGCGTCCCCAAGCCGATGTTGCCCGTGGGTCACGTCGCCATTATCGAGCGTCTGATTGAGAACTTGGTCAGGGGTGGGGTCACCGAGGTCACCCTTGCCCTCGGCTTTCGACCAGAGCCGTTCATGCAGGCATTCCCCGACGGCACGTGCGCCGGCGCCACGTTGACCTACGCGGTAGAGCCAGAGCCACTCGACACCGGCGGGGCAATTCGTTTCGCTGCGTTGTTCGCGGGCATCGACAGCACGTTCGTTGTGGCCAACGGAGATGTTCTCACCGATCTTGATGTCGGCGCGCTGGTGCACTTTCACCGCAGTACCGGCGCCGAAGCCACGTTGCATCTCACGCCGGTCGAAGACCCCTCGGCCTTCGGTGTCGTCGACCAAGAACCGTCTGGACTCGTGCGGCGATTCATCGAGAAGCCACCGCCCGGCACATCGCCGAGCAATCTCATCAACGCCGGCACGTACGTGTTCGAGCCGTCGGTGATTGCCCGCATCCCCGACGGGCGCAAAGTTTCGGTCGAACGCGAGATTTTCCCGGCGTTGGTTGCTGACCAAACGCTGTGGGCGATGGCCACCAACGACTACTGGATCGATACGGGCCAACCCGATCTCTACCTCAAGGCCAACCTCGATGTCATTACCCGGCTGCGAGCCGAACACAGTTGGGCGCATGGGGTTGCCGAGGGTGCGGTCATTGGCGCTGGGGTAGCGCTCTCAGACACGGTGGTCGCCGACGGCGCCTCTATCGGCGATGGCGCCGATGTCAGCGATTCGGTGCTGCTCGCTGGCGCATCAGTTGGGCCCGGCGCCCACGTGCGTCACAGCGTTGTGATGGGTCATATCGGGGCCAGAGCCGTGATCTCGAATTGCGTCATCGGCGCAGGCATCGAGATTGCCGACGGATCCCACCACATCGACGAGCGGATTCCTGCACCTAGTGCATAGCGGTGCGCCGGCCGGCTTGGCATCATGACAACCATGAATGCAATGGTCGTTGGCGGCGCAGGATTTCTCGGGTCGCACCTTGTCGACCGTTTGCTCGCCGAGGGCATTGCCACCGATGTCATCGATGACCTCTCAACGGGTTCGTTGGGCAACCTTGCCGACGCTCGCCACGCCGGCGGCTCGCTGAAGATTCATACGCTCGATGTGCGCGCCGCAGAGTTCGCCACCTTGGTCAGCATGCGCCGACCCGAGGTCATCTATCACCTCGCCGTACTCACCCCCGCGAATGCCCAACACGAGACCGATGGCGGTGCAGTGGCCGGAGTCCTCGCGGTACTCGAGGCCGCTCGGATGCATGGCGTCACCAAGGTGGTCGTCGCGTTGCCAGCTGGCGATCTCTATGGCGAGGTGCCGGCGCGCGAGTTGCCGGTGAAAGAAGGCCGAGCGTTCGAGTCGTCCAGCGTGGCTGGCGTGCTGGCCCGTACGGTCACCGATTTGCTCTCGGTGTATCGGGACCAATACGCGATCGAGTTCACAGTGCTGGCGATGACCTCGGTATACGGGCCGCGGCAGCGTCCCAGTGACGGGGTTGTGGCGTCGTTTGTCGCCGCGCACGTTGCTGGCGAGGCGTTGGTGGTTCACGGCGATGGTCGACAAACGCGCGACCTCATCTATGTCGACGACGCTGTCGACGCGTTGCTACGCGCTGGTCAGCGTGGTGGTGGCCTGGTGATCAACATTGGCACTGGTGTGCAAACGGCGGTCCGTGATCTTGCCGCGGTACTGCAGCTTGATCCGGCACTCGTGCATCAAGCCCGGCGACATGGCGACCTCACTCGGGTCTGCGTTTCGCCAACACGGGCGCGAATCCATCTGCAGTGGTCACCATGGACCCAGCTTGCCGATGGAGTGCAGGCAACTCTGGCTCACGCCTCTGCTGCTGCCGACGACTAGGCCGAGAGGTTGATCCCTACCGCGGCCAATGCGGTTCGGGCCAGCGTGGCCGAGATCTCGGGTGTGCTCATCACCGACGGCACCACCACGGCGCGCATGCCCGCTGCCTCAACGAGCGGAGCGAGGTGTGCGTCGACCGGATCGATCACGAGCACCGAGGCGATCGGTGCGTAGAGCCGAGCGACCCCAACCACCGATGGCTCGTGTCCGAGTTCGAGCATCATCCGATCGGCGGGCCCCTTGAGTGCGGCGCCACCAACGATTGGCGATATTGCCACCACCTGTTCGCGGCGAGCGGCGAGCGATGTGTCCATCCCGGCAAGGGCCCGCAGGGGTCCGATCGAGACGAGTGGGTTCGACGGCGCGATCACGATGGCTTTGGCATCGTGCAGTGTTTGCGCTGCCGTGCTCGAAAGCGCAGCCTGCTGAGCGCCTTCGAAACGAAGATTGCTTACCGGCACACCGTGTTGGCGCTGCACAAAGTATTCCTGGAAGCTGATGTCGCCTTCGTCGACAACGGTGACCACAGTGGACACGCGTTGGTCGGTCATCGGCATCAGCTGTACCTGCACCCCAAACGCGCGGGCGATCTCATCGGTTACTTCGGTCAAGGTGGCGCCTTCGTCGAGGCGTGCCGTTCGGTAGAAGTGGGTGGCGAGATCTTGGTCGCCGAGATTGAACCACGTTGGGGCCGCGCTTGAGCCGTTTGGACGCACGGGCACAAAACGAGCAAGCGCTTGCATTGCTCGCCATGACTCGTCGCTGAGTCCCCAACCACGTTCGGGATCGATAGCTCCGCCAACGGTGTACGTGACCGTGTCGAGATCGGGACAGATGTAGAGGCCGTGCATCACGGTGTCGTCGCCCGTATTGACGACGGCGGCAATCTCGTCGGCTGGCATCACCAGCATCAGCGCGCGTATGAACCGCGCAGCTCCGACACCACCAGCGAGTACAGCAATCATCAGTTCCCCTCCTGAGCAACGCGACGGTAGACGTCGGCCAAGCGAATGGCCGTGTTGTTCCAAGAGAAATGGTGCAAACGTTGTTTGCCGAACTCGATGAGATTCGAACGAAGAGCCGAGTCAGTGAGCGTGTGCTGCATGGCCTCGGCCAGAGCGCTGATGTCGTGAGCGGGTACGAGCATCGCGGCGGCGCCTGCGATCTCGGGGATCGAGCCGGCAGTGGAGGCAACGACCGGAAGGTCGTGGCCCATGGCCTCGAGGAGCGGGAACCCGAAGCCTTCGTCGAGCGATGGGTACGCGAGTAGTTGAGCGTGACGAAGTAGCCAGTGCTTGGCGGCTTCGTCGATACGTCCGGTGAAGAGCACGCGTGAGCGCGCCGACGCATCGAGCGCATCGATTGCAGTGTTGATCGCTCCGCGGTCGTCGCCGTCGGTGCCCGCGAGTGCGAGCCGCAGATCGGGGTGAGCGCTCGCTATCTGGCCGAACGCCGCGACCAACCGCGGCAGGTTTTTGCGCCGCTCAAGCGTGCCGAGAGCAAGCACATAGGGCACGCCAACCAGTTCGGCAACGGGTGCATGCGGCTCGACAGCGAAGACTTCGAGCGGCAGCGCCGCCAGCGGTATTGCCTCGACCCGGTCGGTGCGCAGCAGATCGCGAACTGCGTTGGCGGTTGCCTCAGAGCTTGCGTGCACCATTGCTCCGTTGGCAACGGCTCGACGCAACACCCGCCCGGCACGAGATACGTCGGGGCTCGCATTCGAGTCGTTGCGCAAGAACCAGCAGTCATAAACAGTGACCACGCGTGGTAGCCGACTGGGAGGCACCACGTAGTTGGTGCCGTGCACTACTTGAGCTGGTTCAAGCCAACGATCGACCCGTGGGCCCGGCAGGCGCGCCCACATTCGCTGGGCAACTGCAGCGGGCAGAGGTAGTCGGGTGGTGCCTGGTTGTAGCTTGCCGCGAAAACTGCAGGCGTACGGAGTGAGTGTGACATCGGGTTGCTCGCCCAAGGCGATGACCATTTGACGAACGGCGGCACCGATTCCGGTGAGCGGACCGAGCAGGGGAGACACATCGAGGGCCACATTCAACGGCGCCGCAAGAGCGTTGTTCGGTTGTAGCGAAGTCACCAAAACAGCTTAGTTCTCGTGAGCGGTAATGCCGTTTGGAGGGTTCTGAACGGCCTAGACTTGGCGAACCGTCAATTAGCTGCGGGTCCCTCTGCCGCATTCAGGATTCTCAATATGCCTCGCGCGTTTATCACCGGTATCACAGGCCAAGACGGCCGCCATCTCGCCGAACTTCTGCACTCCAAGGGTTACGAAGTCTTCGGAATGGTCACGGGACAGAACAATCCCAAGGCCGAATACCTTCGTGACGAACTCCCTTTCGTCGAAATTGTCCCTGGCGACCTCGCCGATCTGCCGTCACTGGTCAAAGCCATGGCTCATGCCCAGCCCGACGAGGTCTACAACCTCGGCGCCATCTCGTTCGTCGCAATGAGCTTCAATCAGGCCGAGCTCACTGCCAACATCACCGGCTTGGGTGTGCTGCGCATGCTCGAAGCAATCCGCATGGTTGGCGGCAACGAGAACAACCCCATCCGCTTCTATCAGGCGTCGTCGTCTGAGATGTTTGGCAAGGTTCGCGAAACACCACAGACCGAGCGCACACCGTTTCATCCTCGCTCGCCGTACGGCTGCGCCAAGGTGTTCGGTCACGACATCACGGTCAACTACCGCGAGAGCTACGGCATGTTTGCGTGTAGCGGCATCTTGTTCAACCACGAGGGCCCACGCCGCGGACTCGAGTTCGTCACCCGCAAGGTGACCAACGCCGTAGCGCGCATCAAGCTCGGTTTGCAGGACGAAATCGTGCTCGGCAACCTCGACAGCCGTCGCGACTGGGGTTTTGCTGGTGACTACGTGAAGGCGATGTGGCTGATGCTGCAGCAGTCCGAGCCAGACGACTTTGTGATCTCAACGGGTTCGGCGTACAGCATCGAAGATCTCGTGCAACTGGCCTTTGCCGAGGTAGGCATCGAAGACTGGCGCTCCTACGTCCGCCAGGATCCCAAGTTCTTCCGTCCCGCCGAAGTAGATCTGCTCATCGGCGACTCAACGAAGGCGCAGACCAAGCTTGGCTGGAAGCCCGAGGTCGACTTCGCTCAACTCGTGAGCATGATGGTCACCCACGACTTGGCGTACGAGACCCGAAAAGCCTCGAATAGCTGAAGCAGCAGTCGCTGCGGCTTCCGCTGAAATGCCTCGGGTCTGTTACGCCTCGAGTGGCATGTCGGTGGCGGCATCCATCAACGAATCTGCGCTTGGGACGATGCCCACTCGCAGTCGCTCGCGAAGCGCGAAGCCGAACACCACGGTGGCCGCCACAGATGAGGCCACGAGGCCCATCTCGACTCGCAGATACACGTCGCGCGAGCCGAGCCAGGTGACCAGCACAAACGCCACCATGCCGGCGCACCAGCCCAGAGCAACCAACGCGTGGCCGTGCAGGGCGATGACTGCTTGAGCGATGGTGAGTGCCACCATGTAGAGGGCGGTGCCGAAGACCAGCATCGTGATGGTGCGAGTGCTGAGATCGGCGTCGTACACCTTTTTGAGGATGAATGGTCCGAGCAACGCTGAGCCGACTACGCCGAGTGTGCCGACGCCGAGGACCACGACCATGAGCTTTTTGAAGCCCTGCCTGAACTCGGCAATCTCGTTGCGAACTGCAAGTCGGGCGAGGCGCGGCAACAATGCGGCTTGCACTGCTTGGAACAAGAACAGCGGCACACGGCCGAGCAGCACGCCGTAGCTGAACCGAGTAACGAAGCCGTTGTCCTGATCTTTCTTGAACAGGTCGACTGCGATTGGGCCAGCGTTGACGAGGCCGGCGGCGAACACCGAGCCCAGCAAGAGCCAGCCAAGGTTTGGCGTGACCTCGGACCAATCGGCCGCTGGGCCATCTTCGGTCTTGAGGTCGCCGCGGGCGAACACGATGGCGACGCCGACAAGCGGTGCAAGCGCAACGGTGAACGCATACGCGCCCGTGTTGGTGACACCCGCGGCCCACAGCGCAATACAGCCGATGATGCGCGCAGCGCCATCGGCGCCCATGACGATGCCGTACGACCCAAAGCGACCGTGGCCCGAACAGATACCGCGTGCGAGGTGGGCGGGGGCGTAGGAGATGAAGCCAACGACGAGGGCTGCAGTAATGACCCAGTCGCCTTCAAAGAATTTTGAGGTGATTGACCCTGAGGAGATGAGGATCACGGTGCACACGATGGCGGTGAGCATCGCTGCGAGCGGCACGACCCGGCGCACCACGGGGCGTCCGCCCTGGTTCATGCCGCGGCGGTGGGCGAGGGCACGACCGAGCTCTTGCTCGAGCGGCAAGAAGAATCCGGGGGCCAAGAAGAACGTGGCGAACCACAGGCTGCTGATCGGTTTGAATCCGTCTTCGCCGAGGGCTTTGACGCCCACCTTGAAGAATGCGTAGCTGGCGATACCAGCGACGAGCAGACCGCCTCCGACAGGCAATGTGCCTTCGGGCAGTGGAAGGCGTTGTAACGCCGAGGGTTCGTTGTCGCGCTTGGCCAAGATTGGCAAGACTAGCGTCACGGGGTGGCCACGCGAAGCCACCAACCGGCTACCGGAGTGCGATATCGTTGAGTTTTTCACCTGCAGCGTCTAAGTTGTCACTCTAGGCGGTTGAATGGTGATCTCGGCAGTGCGCAGAGTTCGGCGCGGCGGCAAGGTGAAGGACGGTGATTGATCAATGCAGCGCAATCGGCGACGTCTCCTTGGTCCGCTCCTCGCTGTGGTCGCAGGAGCCATGTCGTTGCCATCTCCGGTAACGGTTCGCGCCGTGGCGGCGTCACCGGTGTCCATCGCAATCGAAGGTCACGGATGGGGTCACGGTGTCGGTCTGAGCCAATACGGTGCGCTCGGATATGCCGTCAACTTTGGCTGGAGCTCGGCGCAGATCCTCGATCACTACTACGGCGGCACCGTTGCGTCCACCGTGGCTTCGTCTGAGATCACGGTGCGTCTCTCAGCGCTCGACGGTTCTGCGACCGCAGTGGTTCACGACAAAGCCGCATTGACCATCGACGGTTACGTCCCCGCCCTGGGCCAACCGGCTACATGGCGTTCGCTCGTCACCAACGAAATCTCCGAAGGTCACTACAGGGTCTGGGGTCGATCCGACGCCAACGTGTGCCCACTCATAGGGGCCAATCTCGATGACCCGGCCAATGGGTGGACTGTGGTGATCGCCGACCAGGCCGCTTCCGTCACCATTCGTCCGCAGACCGACACCAGCGCCAGTGCTGATGTAAGTGATCTGGTTGGGTTGTGCGAGCCATCGTCGGGTCGGGTTCGTTATTACCGCGGTGCGATAC
The DNA here is from genome assembly GCA_037140375.1 of Actinomycetota bacterium. Taxonomy (GTDB): domain Bacteria; phylum Actinomycetota; class Acidimicrobiia; order Acidimicrobiales; family Ilumatobacteraceae; genus WLMZ01. Next base: position 5,673 of record JBAXER010000019.1, on the reverse strand, counting down.
GCGCCACCAACAACAACGCACTTGCCAACCGTACGGTCAGCGTGGTTCCGCTCGAGCAGTATCTGCGCTCAGTGGTTGCCGGCGAGGTCTCGGCGGGTTGGGCTTCCCTGGGTCAAGGCAAGGGCGCTCAGGCGTTGCAGGCCCAAGCCGTCGCCGCGCGCAGCTATGGCCTTGCTGAGAACAGAGAGGCATATGCCAAGACCTGCGACTCGGGCAGTTGCCAGATGTATCGCGGGGCGGCCTATCGAAGCGGTGTTGGTGGCTCGTTCGTCGCGCAAGAGTTTGCGGCGATCGACGCGGCCGTTGCGGCAACGAGTGGGCTCGTGCGGCGCTACGGCTCTGAAGCCGGGGCCATTGCATACACGATGTTCTCATCGTCTTCTGGCGGATACACCGCGAAGACTTCGCTTGGTTTCGCGCCTGTGGTCGACGAGGGCGACGCCATCAGTTCTAACGCTGCCCACTCATGGTCGGTGTCTGTCGGAGTTGCCGCAATCGAAGCGGCATGGCCTGCCATCGGCAGCTACTCGGGCATCGTGGTGAAGACGCGCGAAGGCTTTGGCGAGTGGGGCGGACGTGTGCTCACGATGCGCATCAATGGCTCGGCCGGCGCAGTGAACATCAGCGGCGACACGTTCCGGGCCACGATGGGACTCAAGTCAAACTGGTTCCATCTTGTGGGCGATACGTCGGTGCCGGCCCCCACAGATCCGTGCGGTTCGCAGACCACCTCGAAGGTGGCTGGCGTTACTGCCAACGGCGCTGCAAGTCGGTTTACTCCGCTCACGCCAACACGACTCATCGACACTCGTTCGGGCCTCGGTGTGCCAGCAGCGCCACTCGCTGCGGGCTGCACGCTCACTATTGATCCCAACGTTGGCGCCGATGCAACCGCAGTCGTCGTCAACGTCACTTCGGTGGCCCCAGCGATCAACGGATTCCTCACCGCGTACCCATGCGGTGCCGAGCGGCCGTTCGTGTCTATCGTGCCATCGGTCGCTGGCCGTATTGTTCCGGGCACGGCCATTGTGCCGCTCAATGCCGATGGCACGTTCTGTGTGTTCTCGTCGACCACTACTGATCTTGTGATCGATCTCTCCGGCGTCTACGGAACTGCAACCGGTCAGCGGTTCCAGCCCGTCGCTCCACAACGGTTCTTCGATTCGCGTGCTGCTCCGCTGGTGCAAGCCGGCTCGGTGGTGCGCGTGCAGATCGCAGGTGCTCGCGGTGTGCCGGCCTCGGCTACCGCAGCAGCGGTCACGGTGCACAGCTCAAGCGCTGCGGGCGACGGATTCGTCACCATCTGGCCATGCGACGCCGAGCGGCCAACTACGTCGGTGCTCAACGCAACCGCTGGTGCGTCCGTGACGAACCATGTGCAGGTTGGGTTCGACAGCACCGGTGGTGTTTGCATGTATGCCGCCACGGCGATGCGGTTGATGCTCGACGTCAGCGGATGGTTTGGTCCGACGGCCAACTCTGATTTCCACGCACTCATGCCGCAGCGTCTGCTCGACACTCGCGAAAATGTCGGTCTCGCTGGTCGTTTCGCTGCGGGTCAGAACCGTGCGATTGCGGTCACCGGCGTTGGGGGAGTGCCAGCATCCGGCGTCACGGCAATCGCAGCCGAGGTCACTTCCGTCGGCGCTCTCAAAGCCTCGTATATCACCGTGCACCCGTGCATCGCCAAGGTGCCCAGTGTGTCGATGGTTCGCAACCTAGCCAACTCGGTGGCTGCCACCACGGTTACGGGTGCGGTCGATGGTGCCGGTCGATGGTGCCTCAAGCCAAGCGTTTCGATGCATGTGCTGATTGATGTCAGCGGTTGGTACGGCAACTAAGAGCGCCGTAGTGGGGTGCGTGCATTGCGCCGCAGTCCCAGTGTTAGGCGGCAGCGAAGATGCGGCCGCGCACTTGGTGGCGAGCAGTCTTGGCGATGTCGTGAGCCTGCACCAGCAATGACCCGGCGCGCACCGGTAGACGCTTTTCGAGCTCAACCACTGCCTCGTCGATTTTGACCTCAAACGATTCGATGCGGCTTTCGATGTCGGCCGCTTGGTCGCTGATCGACTTGGTGATCTCACGTCGGCGTACTTGAGCCTTTTGGAACGCCACGACGGCGAGGCCGATGGTGACGTAGGCAACATCTTTTGCAGCGTCAGCGACGGCTTCGGTGTCGATGTCGGCGACATTCACCTTCGGGAAGTTCAACGTTGAGAAGTTCAAGCGCGACATATCGAGGGCGCTGAGGTCAACTGCAGGGAATGTGGGGAATTTGATCGAAGCCATGATGGCCCCCTCTGGTTCGTGGCCAGAGATGCTGGCCATGGAGAAATAGTACACACATAATAGGTCGGAGTGACAACTTTTGCACGCACTTGCCCGCGGCCTGTGTGCTGTTGCACCCATTCGCGGGTCGATCACGACTAGCCTCGGCTCCTCGTGGACGTCATCGCCGAACTCGCCCCGCCCGTTGTGGCAGTAGTGGTAGTTCACGATCCTCAAGTCGATTTCGACGAGGTGTTGAGCTCGCTCGCCACCCAGGACTACTCGAATCTCAAGACGCTGTTCTTGCTTACCGGCGCTCACGAAGAGCTCACCGAGCGCATCCACAGCTACCTTCCCGATGCATTCGTGCGCGAGGTTCCCGATAACCCGGGCTACGGCGCGGCCGCCAACGAAGTGCTGCGACTGGTCGAGGGTGACAACGGGTTATTTCTGCTGATGCACGACGATGTCGCGCTTGACCCGAGCGCAGTTCAGTTGCTCGTCGAAGAGTTGTATCGCTCTAACGCCGGCATTGTGGGCCCGAAGCTGGTCGTGTGGGATCAGCCGCAGGTGCTTCAACATGTGGGCCTTGGCGTCGATCGCTTCGGAGAGATTGATCCGCTCGTTGAGCCAGGTGAAATCGATCAAGAACAGCACGATGCGGTGCGAGATGTGTTTGCGCTTCCGTCAGCGTGTTTGCTGGTGCGCGCCGACTTGTTCCGCGCTCTCGGAGGGTTCGACGAGTCCACCGACTTTCACGGCGAAGATCTCGACCTGTGTTGGAGGGCCAACCTCAGCGGTGCTCGAGTCGTCGTTGTGCCCGCCGCCCGGGCGCGTCATCGAGAACAACTCGTGCAGCGCCGACCCGATTTGGCCCATCATCTGAACGCCGCGCATCATCGAGTGCGCACGGTCGCCACGCTCACGGGCGGCCTTCGTTTGCCGCTGGTGTTGGTGCAGACCCTGTTGCTGTCGCTGCTTGAGATTGTTGTCGGCTTGTTCACCGGCCGACTCGGTGAGGCCGTGGCGTCGTTGCGTGCCACGGTTGGTCTTGTGCCGCGTGTTGCCTCGATTGTGCGCCGCCGACGCGAGGTTGCGAGCTTGCGCCACGTGCCATACCGCGAAGTTGCTGGCTTGCAGATCCGTGGCAGCGCCCGCTTGGCGTCGTACCTTCGCACCCGCGAGCAACAACACATGTCAGTCGATCACAGTGCAGTTGGGCTTGGTCGGTTCACGCGTAACACCGCCGGGCAGGTTGCTGCATGGGTCTCGATCCTTGTGCTCGCCGCAGTGGGTAGCCGCAGCTTTGTGATGCACGGTGTTCCCGCAGTTGGCGACTTCTTACGTTTCCCTGATCGCGCCAGCGCGCTGCTTGGCCAGTACTGGTCGGGTTGGTGGGCGCATGGCCTTGGCCAAACCACGTCGGCCCCAACTGGCATCGCGATACTCGGCGCAATTGGCATCTTCACCTTCGGTCACATGGGCTTGCTGCACACCGTTGCAGTGTTGGCGTGGTTGCCCATTGGATATCTCGGTGCGTGGCGAGTGATGTCGATCTTCCCGTCGTCACGGGCGCGTATTGCCGGTCTCGTTGTGTTCGCGTCCGTGCCGCTGCCATACAGCGCGCTGGGTGCCGGTCGCTGGGGTGTTGTGGTGGCATATGGTGCGTCGCCGTGGGTGGTGCACCTGTTGCGCAAGATCGCGCTCATTGAGCCAGCGTTGCTGGCGCGGTCCGACGCCGATGTTGTCGATGCATTCGACACGTTCAACCGACGCGAAGAGCTCTACCGAGTGGCGCGGTTGGCGCTGTTGGTCGGCTTCGTCGCAGCATTCGAACCGTCGTTCTTGGTTGTTGTGGTGATCAGTGGGCTGTTGCTCGCATTGGCCACAGTGGTTGCGCGCGGTTCCGCTCGCGCCGCGGTCACGCTGTTCGCCGGAGCATCGATTGCAGCCGGAGTCGCTCTGCTCATCAACCTGCCTTGGGTGAACTCGCTCATCGGCACACACGGCTGGGATGCGTTCGTTGGTGCCCCCTCGCAGCCGTCGCCCAACGTGGGCGTTGCTACCGTGCTCCGCTTCGGTATTGGGCCAAGCAGCCTTGGTGTGTTGGCGATTGCGCTGTGGGTGCCGGCCTTAGCGGCGCCGTTGCTGGCTCGCGGTTGGCGCCTCACATGGGCCGCACGCGGCGGTGTGCTGAGCGTTGGGTTCTTTGTTCTCGCCGTAACGTCGCTGCACAACTCGTTGCCGTTCCGCATGCCCGAAATCGGAATGCTGTTGGCGCCGGTTGCTGTGGGCCTAGCACTCTCGGCTGCATGCGCGGTTGCCGCGTTTGAGCAAGACGTTCAAGGTGCCAGTTTCGGATGGCGTCAGCCGCTCGGTGTTGTCACTGGTGCAGCGATGCTGATTGGTCTTGTGCCTGCGCTTGCTGCAACAGCCGACGGGCACTGGTTCACGCCATCAACAGTGCTGCTCCAGCCATCTCAGCAGTTTGCTCACGACCCGGTCGAGGGCGATTATCGCACCTTGTTCGTAGGCGACACGCGGGTGATGCCACTGGCCGGATGGCGTCTTGGCGAATCCGGTCGAAGTGGCGTGTCGTTCACGGTTGTCGACGACGGCCCACTGTTCATCAACGAGCGTTGGGCTGGTTTGCCTGCGGCCGGAGAACGCAACATTGCATCGGTGCTTCAGCTCATCGCCGACGATTCCACCGCTCGAGTTGGTCGGCTGCTCGCTCCGTACTCGATTCGCTACATCGTGGTGCCCGTGGTGAACGGACTCGACTCCACAGCCAGTACTCCGCTGCCGTTGCCTGCAGGCCTGATCGAGAGCCTCACCGCGCAACTCGATCTCCGTCGGATGTATACGCCACCTAATTACATCGCTTTCGAAAACGTTGCATGGATTCCCACACAGAGTGTGTTGAGCCCAGCGGTTGCTGAGGCCAGCAAGAAAGCCGGCCCCGAGGTTCTCGCCAAGACCGACACGTCGGGTTCGAAACCGGTGCTGGTTGGCATGCGTGGCCGCGGCCCTGGCAGCGGACCCGTGACCCCAGGTGTGTTGCATGTGGCGCGACCCTTCGACACCAACTGGCAGTTGCGTGTCGATGGCAAGCGCATCGCCGGACGTATTGCCTTTAGCGGCACTACAGCATTCGAAGTGAGTAACGCCGGTAACGCCACGCTCACCTATTCCACGTCAAGTAGCCGTCACCTTGCCGTGCTTCTGCAAGCAGCAGCGTGGCTGGCGCTTGCCGTGGCTGCGAGCCGAATTCGATGGGACCTGCTTCGCCGCAAGCGACGAGTGGCAGTGGTGTCCGAGGGTCCGTTGCTGAGCCTCAACGATCTTCAACCAGTAGTGCCAGAGTCCAGCGCTGAAGCACCCGAGGCCGACCTCGACCTCGAC
>JBAXER010000018.1:0-42203 GCA_037140375.1 Actinomycetota bacterium | reverse complement strand
TCACTCGTAGTCGATAGAAGCAAACGTCTTGAGCTTGTCGATGCGGTGACGGGCATCGATCAAACGCGTGGTGCCCGACAGTGAGCGCATCACCAACGACTGAGTGCGCGCGCCACCACGGTCGTAACGAACGCCGCGAAGCAATTCGCCGTCGGTGATGCCGGTAGCGGCGAAGAAGCAGTTGTCGCCCTGCACCAAGTCGTGCGTGGTGAGCACTCGGTCGAGGTCGTAGCCGGCGGCAATCGCTGCGGCTCGCTCTTCTGGGTTACGCGGCCACAGGCGTCCCTGAATTTCGCCGCCCATGCACTTGAGGGCCGCGGCAGCAGTGACGCCTTCGGGTGTGCCGCCGATGCCGATGAGCACGTCGACGCCTGCCTCGGGCCATGAGGTGGCGATAGCGCCGAAGATGTCGCCGTCGCTGATGAGCCGGATGCGTGCACCGGATGCTCGAACTTCGTCGATGAGTTCGGCATGACGGGGGCGATCGAGAATCATCACGGTGAGGTCACGCACGGACTCGCCCTTTGCCTTAGCGATCCAGCGCAGGTTTTGGGTGGCCGAAGCGGTGATGTCGATGGCGCCAACAGCGGCCGGACCGACGGCAATCTTTTCCATGTAGACGCATGGGCCGGGGTTGAACATCGTGCCGCGCTCGCTGACGGCGATGACCGAGATTGCGTTGTCGCGGCCAAGTGCCGCAAGCGTGGTGCCATCGATGGGATCGACTGCGATGTCGGTAAGTGGCGGAGTACCGTCGCCGATTCGCTCGCCGTTGAACAACATGGGGGCTTCGTCTTTCTCGCCCTCGCCGATGACGACGATGCCGTCCATCGACACGGTGGCGAGCACGGTGCGCATGGCTTCTACTGCTGCACCGTCGGCACCGTTCTTGTCGCCACGGCCAACCCAACGAGAAGCCGCCAGTGCTGCGGATTCAGTGACTCGAACAAGCTCGAGGGCGAGGTTACGGTCTGGCTGCTGGGAGGTACTCATGGCGGAGATCCTAGCCGTCGAGCGCGCGTGGCCTTGATGTGAGCACACTGAACGAATTGGCGCGGCCACTACATTCACACCCGTGACATCGATCTCGCCCGAATTGTGCATTGGTGGTCGTGATCTCACCGAGCCGCGCCTGTCGCCCGATGCAACGATGTTGGTCTACGTCGAGTCGGCCGGTGGCTCAAGCTCGTTGATGTTGTCGAATCTCGATGACGAACAACCGCAGGCGATTGCCACGACGGTGGCGCCACGATCTGGGCGCGGCCTCGGCGGTGGATGTTGGGCGTGGACCCCCGATTCGCAAGCGCTGATCTATTCGGGTGCCGATGGTGATCTGTGGTCGCAACCGATCAGCGGTGGCGCCGGGCGCAGGCTGACCACGCACGGCCCCGATCGAACCGCACAGGCCCCGATGGTGGCGGCTGATGGCAATGCAGTTGTGTACGTGGTCGATCAGGCCGAGGTCTGGATCACCAACCTCAGCGGTGGCGCACCGCGACGAATCGACCACGCGGCTCACGACTTCTGTTTCGACCCATCCATTTCACCCGACTCGGCGACGGTGTGTTGGCAGGCATGGAGCGCGCCACACATGCCGTGGCAGAACGCCGTATGCGTGGTTGCGACACTCGCTGATGGGCACATCGAAACGGTCAGCGCGCACGGTGCGCTTCAGCAGCCGCGTCACCTGCCCCACTCGCAACTGATCTGCGTTCGTGACGACACGGGATGGAACAACCTGTGGCTCGGTGATCGAGTGTTGGTCGACGAACCATTCGAGCATGCCGGCCCCACTTGGGGTCTTGGGCAACGGAGTTTTGCGGTGTCGCCCGATGCCACCGAGGTGGCGTTCACGCGTAACGAACACGGCTTTGGTCGACTCTGTGTGGTGCACAGAGAAACCGGTGTCGTGCGACAGGTGGCGCGAGCTGTGCACGGCCAACTGAGTTGGCAGGGCAACGTGTTGGCCGCCGTGCGCACCGGGGCGTGCACCCCAACCCAGATCGTTGTGTACAACACCGAAACGTGGACGCGTCGCACCATCGCTGTCGGACCCGCTGCCGATTGGCACAACGTGTCGTTGGTCGAGCCCGAGCTTCATCAAGTGGTAGCAAGCGATGGAGCAACGATCCATGCTCGGCTCTATCGCGCCGAAAAGCCCACCGATCGCTTGTTGTGCTGGCTGCATGGTGGTCCCACCGACCAGTGGCAGGTCACGTTTATGCCGCGCATCTCCTATTGGCGATCGCTCGGATGGAATGTGCTCGTGCCCGATCATCGGGGCTCCACGGGCCACGGCCGCGCGTATCAAGAGGCGATCAATGGTCGCTGGGGCGATATCGACGTGAACGACATTTGCGATGTGATCACTGCGGCGCAGCATCAGGGTTGGGGTGCGCCGCAACACACGGTGCTCCTTGGCGGGTCTGCAGGCGGGTTCACCGTGCTCGGTGTGCTCGCAGCCGAGCCGTCGTTGATGAAGGCAGCGGTCGTCTCGTATCCGGTCACCGATCTGTTCGATCTTGCCGAACGAAGCCATCGCTTTGAGTTGCACTACACACACTCGCTGGTCGGTCCAACACCAAGCGATCATCACGCGCCCGGACCGTTTCATGATCGCTCGCCGATCAACTTTGCCGAGCAGATTCACACGCCGCTGCTGATGTTCCACGGCGATGCCGACGCAGTGGTGCCGGTGCAGCAGAGCCTTGCGTTGGCCGAGCGCATCGTTCTTGCTGGTGGCACGGTGCAGCTGCAGATCTATGCCGGTGAGGGCCACGGCTTTCGCCAGCGCAGCAACCAGCTCGACGAATATGAACGTATGGGCGACTTCATCACCGAGTACGTCCGCTAGGGTCGCGCCGTGACCGACTGGAACTTGAACGACCCCGACGCAGTGCGAGTGTTGTACGACCTCAGCGCATGGAACTTCGAACAGCAAGCTGAGCTTTCTGCCGAGATGGCCGATGCCGAAATCCCACATGGATGGATCGATACCGAGCTTGCGGTGCCCGAAGAATTCGAGTCGATCACCGACGCGCTGCTGGCGCGCCTCGAGCTTCGCTTGGGTATCGCTGCTGGCGACTCCGATGGCTCTGCAGCCGCTTCGTACGAGCCCGCCGAACTCGCGGCCGATGCCAAGCTCACCGAGTTCGATCTCGGCGACTGGGAGGACTATGAGCGCTCATTGGTTTCAGATTCGCTCGTCGGCGCGAACATCGCATTTCGGTGGGAGGGCGATGTGTTGCTGGTGGCTACCAGCAACGAAGCCGACGTCGACGACATCCTCGACGAGGTCGAGAGCGGCGATCTCATTCCGATCAACGACGACGACGAGTACGGCGACGAACTTCCCTTCGACACACTCAACAGTTTCTTTCTCGCCGGCGAGCGTCTGCGTCGTGAGCCTCGCGACAAGCAGGGCCTCGAGCGACTTCTCGAGGCGCTCAAGGTTGCCAACGCCGGCAGGCCTCCACGCGGTGTAGAGCTTGGCGTGTGGCGGCGTAGCTGTCAGTTGGCCGAAGAGCTTGGCGACGCGTTGATCGACGGCGCCGGCGGCGATCTCGAAGACGCCACTCGAGTGGCGAACGACCTCCACGATTTGTTGCGCCCGCTCATCTAGCTTTCGGCGCTCACCACTAGCGTGACCGCCATGTTGCTCGCCGAGCTCGAAGTGTGGCACTCGCGCTCAGACACACCTACCCGCCGTATCGCTCTTGGCAATCTTGTGCTGCCCGTAGAGCCCGCGCCCGGGTTTGGTGGTCTGTTGCTTGGCGCTGTCGTCGCTCGTCATTTGGCCGCCGTCGATACCGATTTCGTCGCCGATCTGCATCGCTTGTTGAGTCAAGTGCAGAACGGCGATCGTGTGGTTCAGCCGCGCTTGCGTCACCGATTTCAGGTCGATCGCCATGGCCTGGCGAGAAGCACGCATCAGATGTTTGGCGATGGCGAGTCGGTGCATTTCAACTTCGACACCACCGGAAGTCCGCTCGCGCAGGTTCTCGGCGCGATGTATTCGATCGAACGCCTTGAGGCGTCAGCGCGTCTGGCGTTGGCACCCGTGATGCTGAAAGCAATGGCTTGGCGAGGGCCGCTGGGTGCGTCGTTCGTCACCTATCTTGCGGGCTCGAACTCGTCGTCGCTGGCGGCAATGGCCGACCCGCGCGCATGGGCGCTCGAGTTGTTCGGCTTCCCGCTGGGCACCGCGAAGGTGACCAAGAAAGAAGTCATGCTGCGCTACCGAGAGCAATTGCGCGTGGTGCATCCTGACCATGGTGGCAACGAAGCACACGCGGGTCAGGCCATCATCGATCTTGGCGAGGCCCGAAAGATCTTGCTCGCATGAAGTCATCTCGGTCGCTCAAAGGGCTCATGCTCTTTCCCGGCGCTGGTAGCGACAGCAACCACTCGTCGTTGGTTGCGATCGAAGAAGCCCTCGCCCCGCTGCCAGTGCGCCGAGCCGACTTCCCATATCGACTCGCTGGCGGCCGCCGCCCACCCGACCGTGCACCAGTGTTGCTCGATGCGGTGCGTCGCGAGGCCGCAGGGTTTGCCTCCGAGCGCCGATGCGCTACCCGACTCATCGCGATGGGCGGCCGTTCAATGGGTGGCCGCATGTGCTCGATGGCGGTGGCCGGAGGCGACGAGATCGGTGTCCCATTGCCCGCTGCGGCATTGGTGCTGATCTCGTATCCGCTGCATCCGCCCGGCAAGCCTGACAAGTTGCGCGTTGAGCACCTGCCGCGACTCACGGTGCCGTGTCTGTTCATCCATGGCACCAACGACACCTTTGGTAGTCCCGACGAACTGCAACGGTTCACTGCAACCATTCCGGGCGATGTCACCCATGTGTGGATGCAGCGCAAGGGTCACGATCTCAAGGGTTGCGATGCCGAGATTGCCGCAGCGGTCAGCGAATGGCTCACCAAACTTCGCTGATTGCACACGTGGGTCAGGCCGTGTCGGTCAGGCAGTCGCAGGTTCGGGATTGAGTTCGTCGAGATCGCGATGGGCAGTCTCGGGGTAGCGAACGATAATGATCACCACGGCAAGCAATTGGCCGATGGCCATCAGGCTGATGGTGGACCCATACGACCAACCGCGGTCGAGCAGTTGACCAGTGAGCAGAATGCCAAGAGAGCCGCCGAGCAACGCTGCGGCAGTGATGAGCCCGGCGGCGCGACCCCGGTTACCAGTTGGGAACAATTCGGTTCGGTACACCGAGAACGCCGGATACGCGATGCCGCCCAAGAGGCCAGCGCCGAACGCTCCGAGCCAGAGTCCGGCACCGGCCACGCTGAATGACCAGATCAGCATCGCGGTGCCGATTGGGGCGGCGATCACGAGCACGCGACGGCGTCCGCTGATGTCGGCGATGCGGCCACCAATGATGAAACCGATAGAGGCTGGCGTGGCAGTGGCCAACGTGAACAGGCTGATGGCTCCGCCCGAGAAGCCACGCACGTCGTCGAGGTAGCGGTTCTGAAAGAACGAGGCCGGGGCTACGAACATGTTGCCGCAGAACGAAACCATTGCGATCTGTGCGAACCGCACACGGTTGAGACGAGGCGCAATGACGTGTGGTCGCTCGAAGCGACGCGTCTCGGGAAGCCGTCGTCGGAGATCGAATGCGACGACGAGCCAGATCAGCGCGATGAGATAGATGAGCCTCCAACCGGCGTCACCAAGGTCGGCAAGTGGCAGACCCATCACTGCAATGCCGGCGCCGAGACCACTGGCCATAGCAAGCACGCTGATCGCGTATGCACGGCTGTTGCGTGGCATCTCTTCGGCCGCTGCGACAGCGATCAGAAGGTCGAGCGCAAGGCCCATTGGGCGGCCGATCGATTGCGTGGCCACCAGCACACCAAAGTTTGGCGACAGGGCTCCAAGAGCCGAGAACAGCGGAGCCAACCAGGCTGCGAGCACGATCATCCGTCGTCGTCCGGCGCGATCGGCCATGAAGGCAATCGGCAGGGCAAACACGATGCCAACGCGAACGATTACACCGCCGACGCCCTGACCGAATTTGCCGATGCCGAAATCTTTGGCAGCAAAGTTGGCGGTCTGCGTGAACAGTGTGTTGGCAAACGCCGAGCTCATTGAGGCTGCGGCGAGCAGACCGAGCAACAGCGCCTGTCGAGGATCGAGGCGGTCAGGCGGTGCCCACCAGGGCTGTGCGCCGTGGGTGCTGACTCGTCCGTGCCGACCGATCGTGCGCCGCACTGGGCGCCTGAACAACCATCCGAACCAAGGGATCGAGAGGCCATAACGCGTTGTTTCTCGAACCGTTGTTGCGTCGATTTCTACGGTGCGTTCGTAGTGCGTGAACGGTCCCTCGGCCTGGGTAAATGTGTGCACGTCAGCATCGCTCGTGGCGACAGCTTCTTTGACGAAGTCGTTGCGCGGGGCAAGCACGTGGGCTGCGTTGGCCTCGGTAGCGGGCAGTTCTCGGACAATGCGCTGACTCCCCACCACATCGGGAGCATACTGGTGCGATGGATTCGGGCGCGGAACAGATTGTGGTTCGTCGCAGTGGTCCGCTCGAGGGCGAGATCACTGTGCCGGGCGCGAAGAACTCGGTGCTGAAACTCATGGCCGCTTCGCTGTTGGTCGACGGTGTCACCACGCTCACCAACGTTCCCGCAATTGCCGACGTCTCGATCATGGGCGATCTGCTCGACGCGATCGGCGTGTCGTCGGCTCGTCATCCCAACGATCCCACCACGTTGGTGCTCACCCATCACGGTGTGATCACTCCGGTGGCGCCGTACGAACTTGTCGAGCGAATCCGTGCCTCGATCAACGTGCTCGGCCCGCTGCTCACTCGCTACGGCGAGGTGCGGCTGTCGCTGCCCGGTGGCGACGACTTCGGTAGTCGGCCCATCGATATGCACCTGTCTGGCCTCGAGGCAATGGGTGCCACGTTCGAACTGCACCACGGCTACCTCGAGGCGCGTGCCGAGCGTCTGCATGGGGCCAAGATCACCTTCGAGTTCCCCAGCGTTGGGGCCACCGAAAACTTGCTCACTGCGGCCGTGTTTGCCAAGGGAACCACCGTCATCGATAACGCGGCTCGTGAGCCCGAGATTGGCGACCTGTGCGAATTTCTCGTGGCGATGGGCGCCGACATCGAAGGCATTGGTTCGTCCACGTTGGTGATTCACGGCGTTGAGCGCGATTCGCTGCGGCCCGTTATTCACGAGATCGTGCCCGATCGAATTCAAGCGGCCACCTACATTGCTGCGGCTGCTGTTACTGGTGGCGAGATCACGTTGCGCAACGCTCGCGCCGAACATATGGAAATGTTGATTCGTCGCTTTGTCGACATGGGTCTGCAGATCACTCCGCAAACACAGGGCATTGCGGTGTTCGCTCCCAAGCGCTTGCGTTCAGTCGATGTGGCCACGCTGCCGTATCCGGGCATTGCTACCGACTACAAGCCGCTTATCGTGACCATGCTTGCCGTGGCCGATGGTGTGGGCATCGTCACCGAGAACCTCTATCCGGGTCGGTTCCGTTATGTCGAAGAGCTTCTGCGCCTTGGCGCCGACATCAGCACCGATGGCCACCACGCCGTGGTGCGTGGTGTCGCCCGATTGTCGGGTGCTCCAGTGAAGGCCCCCGACATTCGTGCGGGCGCAGCGTTGGTGGTGGCTGGTCTCGTTGCCGAAGGTGAAACCGTAATCACCGGCGTCGATCACATCGACCGTGGCTACGACGATCTCGTCGGTCGACTAGCGATCCTCGGCGCCGACATCACCCGCCGCTAATCCGCCGCGCCATCCACATCCGCAGCCCTCCTCCGCCCAATTCCACGTCCGCTCAGCCCGCATGGGCGCGATTTGGGACAACTGCTGTCCCAAATCGCGCCCATGCAACGAGAAACCGGCGAGATCGAGATCGGGGACGGGGCGAGGCGAGTTAGCTGTCGCGTGAGGGAGTGGCGGTGTCTGCAGGCGACTGCGGGTGCTCGAGCTTTGAGGCTCGGTAGCGAGCCAACCACAGCAAGCCAACAATGACCAACAACGGACCAGCAACAATCAGGCCTTCGTCCCAGCCGCCCTGATGAGCCACAACAGCGGCGAGGGTCTGGACTGCATGTGGAGCGTGCGCAATGGTGCGAATTGTTGTCACAAACGACAAATCTAGCAGTGGTCGTGCTTAGATAGACTCCGGTCAAGTCAGAGGTAACACCACATGCGCGCCCAAGTCGAAGAATGTATTGAGATCATCCGGCCTGCTCTTCAGGCCGATGGTGGCGATATCGAACTCAAAGATGTCGATGAGGCCACCGGAATTGTCTCCGTCACCCTCGTGGGTGCCTGTGGCACATGCCCAGCCAGCACGCAGACCCTCAAGGCCGGTATCGAGCGCATCATGCGTGACCGTGTCGACGGTGTGACCGAGGTTGTGGCGGTCTAATTTCGTGGCTCGACAGAATCGACCCGTTGAAGAATTGTTTAGCGCCGCGTGCGCCGGCGACCGTGGCGCACTGGCCCGCTTGCTGTCGCTCATCGAGCGTGGCGAAGAAGAAGCCCGCACCATCGGACGCCTGTCGTATCCACGTGGCGGTCGCGCCTACACCGTGGGGCTCACCGGAGCGCCAGGTGCAGGCAAGAGCACGCTGACCTCTGCAACCATCGGACATCTGCGCTCGATGCAACTCGAGGTCGCAGTGCTGGCTATCGACCCGTCGTCACCGTTTACCGGCGGCGCCATCTTGGGCGATCGTGTGCGCATGCAAGATCACGCCACCGATGCCGGTGTGTTCATTCGCTCGATGGCCACGCGTGGTCATCTTGGCGGCCTGTCGCTGTCGACCCCCGAGGCCATTCGCTTGCTCGATGCCGTTGGCCGCGAATGGATCCTGGTCGAGACCGTTGGTGTTGGACAGGTCGAGGTCGAGATCGCAGGCAAAGCCGACACCACCGTTGTTGTGGTCAACCCGGGCTGGGGCGATTCGGTGCAGGCCAACAAAGCGGGCCTGATGGAGATCGCCGACATCTTCGTGATCAACAAGAGCGATCGCAAGGGCACCGCCGAGACCCGCCGAGATCTCGAGCAGATGCTCGAACTCTCCGATCTGTCGCACGACGCTTGGACTCCACCGATCCTTACCACGGTGGGCACCACCGCTCAGGGCGTGCCCGAACTGTGGAACACAGTGCTCGAACACCGCCAGTTCATTACCGATCATGGTGTGCTCGAACAGCGACGCGAGTTCCGTTTACGCGAAGAACTCCGCGACATCGTGGCTCGCCGTCTGCATCAACGCGCTCGTGAGATTTGTGGTGGCGATCGCTGGGAGTCGTTGCAGAGCGACGTGTTGCATCGCCAACTCGATCCCTGGGGCGCCGCCGATCAGATGCTTTCTGGGTTGGCCTGATCCCGTTCGCCGCTTCAATCGCGTGGCGCGCTGATTAGGTTTGACGAATGGAATCTTTGAGCATCGAGCACGCGCAGCTAGTTCACCTTGATCGTCGCGACGACGGCGTTGCGGTTGTCACCCTGAACAACCCCAAGGTGAATGCGTTGTCGCAAGAGTTGCTGGCGCGCTTGGCCGAGGTAGCCGACGAGCTCACCATCGATCCCGCTGGCGCTGTTGTGGTTACAGGCGGCGAGCGAATCTTTGCTGCGGGTGCCGACATCAGCCAGTTCGGTGGATCCGCCGAAGCTGTGGCCATCACGGCTGGCTTTCACCGGGCGCTCGACGCAATTGCGGCGATCCCTCGGTTCGTGATCGCAGCGGTCAGCGGCTACGCCCTTGGCGGCGGGTGCGAACTCGCGCTGGCGTGCGACTACCGCATCGCCGGCGAGCGCGCGGTGTTTGGGCAACCCGAGATTTTGCTCGGCATCATCCCCGGCGGCGGCGGTACGCAACGTCTGGCTCGTGCTGTTGGCGCCAGTCGCGCCAAGGAGCTGTGTATGACCGGGCGTCAGGTGAAGGCCGACGAAGCGTTGCGCATAGGTCTCGTCGACGAAGTGGTTCCGGGCGACCAGTTGCACGAACGTGCGATCGCGTTGGCCGCCGAGCTCGCCAAAGGAGCAACGGTGGCGCAGGCCATCACCAAGCACACGATCGATGCCGGATTGTCGATGTCGTTGGCCGATGGGCTCGCGCTCGAACAGCGTGCGTTTGCTGCGGTCTTCGAATCTGATGACAGCCGCATCGGCGTGCAGAGCTTCTTAGAGCACGGTCCAGGCAAGGCCAGTTTCATCGGTCGATAGTCGATAGTCGATAGTCGTCGATGCGCGGGCAACACCGACGCTGCTGCCAGACTGCGTGCCGTGCCACGTTCCGAAGATCACATCGCGCAGAGCGTTACCGCTGTTGCGGGTGAAGGTGGCGTTGCCGTCTCGTATGTCTCTGGCACCGATCGATCATCAGCGTGGTCGATCTTCTTGGTGGTCGTCTCAGCGCTGATCTTTAGTACCGGCGCCTTGTTCGTGCGCGGTCTCGACCATCCACATGCGTGGACAACGGTGTTCTGGCGATCGGTCTCGGCATCTGTCAGCTTGCTGATCCTCATCGTGTGGCGCGAGCGCAAGAATTCGCTGCAGGTCATCCTCAACATGGGCAAGCCGGGGTGGGCGGTGGCTGCAGCGTTCTCGGGCGCATCGGTTGGCATGGTGGTTGCGTTGTCGCGCACCAGTGTTGCGATTGTGCTCGTGATCTACGCGCTCGCTCCGCTCGCAGCCGCTGTGCTTGCATGGATCTTCATCGGCGAGCGAGTGCGTGGCTACACATGGCTGGCCATTGCGGTCACCGTGGCTGGCGTTGGCTACATGGTCTCGGGGTCGAGCGCCAGCGGTTCGGCCATTGGTGCGCTCATTGCGCTCATCGTTCCCGTGTCGTTCGGATTTGGCACCGTGATCATTCGCCGTCACTCGGCGATTGCGATGATTCCAGCAATGTTGCTCGCTGCGTTCATCAGCGCAGTGATTGCGCTGCCGTTTGCGCACCCGTTCGACGTGACCACGCACGACCTCGTGCTGATGTTGGCGTTCGGCTTTGCGCAGCTCGGCATTGGCCTCGCCATCTTCGCGGTGGGCGCAGCCGGAGCCCCAGCAACCAACGTGGCGTTGCTGTCGATGCTCGAGCCGATCATGGGACCAATTTGGGTGTGGATCTTTATGAACGAATACCCAGGCGTTCCGGCGTTGATTGGCGGGACCACTGTGTTTACGGCACTGGTCATCCACACCTTGTACGTGGCATGGCTCGCATGGTGACGTCGGAGCTGCGAGCCGGAGCTGCAGCGATCACGCAGCGATCAGTTGGCCCACGCAATGCATCCGAGTTCGAACGCGTTGGCGAGCAGGGGATGGCTGGGCAAGACCCGGGCGGTAAGTCCGTAAGCGCCAGATCGGCCCACCACGTAATCGCCCGACCACACGTGATCGGCACCGATAGCGAGGTCGCAGATCTGTGGCGACGGCAACAGTGAGCCTTCGCTGTCGATGGGCCCGTGCAACACCTGCACGCGCACATCGTTGGGTGAGAACTCGCCGAGATCGACGCTGACCCGCAAATAACGTCGCTCGCCTTCGTGGCCTTCGCCGGTGTTGGTCTCGATGTTCGAGACGCGCACGCTTGTCCAAGCTGCGCGCACGTGCGACTTCCAGGAGGCAAGGCTGCGGACTCCGGCCGAGTCGTCGTTACTCAGAGCGGTGGCGCCAGCGGCGGCGGGCTCGTACAGATTGGTCACGTAGTCGCGAACCATTCGTGATGCCGTGACCTTGGGGCCCAGCGATGCCCAGTTGTGCAGCATGCGGTCGACCCAGCCCTTGGGTACGCCGCTTGGGCTGCCGCCGGTGTCGTAGAACAGCGGAACGATGTCTTGCTCAAGCAATCCGAACAAGCTCATCGCCTCGCGCTGGTCGCGGCGGATCGGATCTGGATCATCGTCGATTGAGGCGATGTCCCAACCGTTTTCGCCGTCGCTCCATTCGTCCCACCAGCCGTCGCGGATGCTGCAGTTGAGGGCTCCGTTGAGCGCGGCTTTCATGCCGCTGGTGCCGCACGCCTCGTGCGGCCGCAGTGGGTTGTTGAGCCACACATCGCAGCCGTGGTACATCGTGCGTGCCACAGCAATGTCGTAATCGGGCAGAAAGACGAAACGCGGATGGATATCGAACTCGCGAGAGAACAGTTCGATCGACTGAATCATTGCCTTGCCCGGGTGATCGGCCGGGTGCGACTTGCCAGCGAACACGAACTGAACGGGTCGATCTGGGTCAAGCAGCAGTCGGCGGAGGCGGTCGGGCTGTGACAGCAGCAAGGTAGCTCGCTTGTATGTAGCGAAGCGTCGGGCGAAGCCGATGGTGAGAATGTTTGGGTCGAGCACATCGGCGCCTCGACGAGCGCGCACATAGTTCACGAGACGTGATCGGCCCGCCGAGCGCGCCGACCACACTCGCTCGTGCGACAAGTTGTAGGCGCGAGCCCACGTGGCGTCGTCGGCGCCGTCCCACACGCCATGCACGCCTTCGCGCAGCAACTCATCGACTTCGGGCGACACCCAGCTGTGTGCGTGTACGCCGTTGGTGATGTGGCCGATGGGTACTTCATCGGCAGGTACCTGAGGCCACACGCCGTTGAACATCTCGCGACTCACGGCGCCGTGTAAGGCGGCCACACCGTTGGCGCGGGCCGCCATCTTGAGACCCATGACTGCCATGTTGAATCGGGTGTCGTCGGGCTCGTCGGAGCGACTACCGATGCTCATCAGTTGTTCGAAGCTGATGCCAAGCTCGGGTGCCCACTGACCGAAATACTTCTGCATGAGTTCGACCGAGAATCGGTCGATGCCTGCTGGCACTGGAGTGTGCGTGGTGAAGACACCACCCGCGCGTGATGACTCAACGGCTTCGGCAAATGAGAGGCCGCTCGCAACCAGCTCGCGAATTCGTTCGAACGCCAAGAACCCGGCGTGTCCCTCGTTGGTGTGGAACACCTGCGGCGACAATCCGAGTGCGCGCAAGGCGCGCACACCGGCGATGCCAAGCACCATCTCTTGGCGCAGCCGGTGCTCAACGTCGCCTCCGTAGAGTCGGTCGGTGATACCGGGTGCGTCGAGCAGATACAGCGGAATGCGGCCAACATCGGCGCGCCAGATAGCAACGTTGATCGTCTCGCCAGCGAGGTCGAGGCTCACGTGCAGATCGGTGTGGGTCAGCGCCATGCCCGTGGGCTCGAGCCGCGGGAACCGCTCTTGTTGCCAACCGTCGGCGTCGAGGCTCTGGCGGAAATAGCCCTCGCCGTAGAGCAGACCAACAGCAACCAACGGCACGCCAAGATCGGACGATGCCTTGAGGTGATCGCCCGCCAGCACGCCGAGGCCACCGCTGTATTGAGGCACCGATTCGCTGATGCCGAACTCGGGCGAGAAATAGGCAACGAGGTCGAGTGGCGAATCGCCTTTGGTCTGAAACCAGCGGGGCGAGGTGAGCGCTGCGTCGAGACGCACCACGGCGTCGGCCACAGACTGCACGACTGCTGGATCGGTGGCGAGGTCGCTCCACGCTTCGGGTGTGATGCGGGCCAGCATCTCTAACGGCTGGTGGTTCGATTCTTCCCAAGCAACGGGATGCAGGCTCGCGAACAGTTGGCGAAGCTCGCGGTCCCAGCACCAGTGCAGGTTGTTGGCGAGTCGATGCAGGCCCGACAGCACCTCGGGTACGGCTGGGTCGACCCTGAACTGACGAACGCTACGCATGACCTCCGACAGTAGTGGCCGGAGCGTGCGACGAAAACGCCGATGTGTAGACGGCGATCGTGCTGGCCGCGATTGCATCCCATGTGTAGTGATCGGCGAGCAGTTGTGCCGCCGTGGTCTGCAGCGTGTTCGCGAGAGTTGGCTGCTTCAGCACCTGTTCGATTCGGTCGGCGAGTTCGTGATGATTGCCCGGTTCGAACAACAGTCCGGCCCCCGTGCCTGCGACGATCTCGGCGAGTCCGCCGGTGCTGGCGACAACGGTTGGCGCGCCAGCGGCCATGGCCTCAAGGGCAACGATGCCAAACGGTTCGTACAGCGATGGGATGACGGCGCAACCCGCCCGATGCAAAATGTCGCGCAGGTCGTCGTCGGGGACGAAGCCGGCAAGCTGCACGATGTCGCTGAGACCCTCGATGTCGATTTGCGATTGCAACTCGGGAAGATACGAACCGCGTCCGGCGATGATGCATTGGATACCGGGCACGCGAGTGCGCAGCGAGCCAACGGCTCGAGCCAGCACCTGAAAGCCCTTCTCGTATTGAACCCGGCCCCAACCGACCACCAGCGGTTCGCGTGACACGGGCGTAGCAGTAGGCGAGGGCTGCCATACGGCGAGGTCGACGCCGTTCGGAACGAGATGCACTTTGTCGGCGGGCAGCTCGAATCCGCTGACGACTTCGCGGATCATGAACTGCGAACAGCAGATGACTTCGGCGGCTTGATAGGTGAGCCACCACTCGATCGAGTTGATCGCGGCAGGCATTCCGGGAGGCACATGCCCGCCATGGCGGCCGCGCTCGGTGGCATGAATCGTGGCCACGAGTGGGGCGTTCCACAGCTTTGAGATCGTGTCTCCGGCCCACGCAACGAGCCAGTCGTGCGCGTGCACGATGTCGGGCTGCCAACGTCCGAGTTGAGCTGCAAGTTGGGTGATCTGATGGTTAGCCGAGGCCATCCGAGCGACGAGGTTGTCGTCGGGAATCCAAGGAAGGTCGATGCGCGCTCGCACGATGCGCACGCCGTCGACAACGGTGTCGTCGGGTGCGTCGGGGGTGTGCAAGCTGAGCACAACAACTTCGTGTCCGCTACGCACCATTGCCCGGGCGAGCCCGTCGACATGGGCGGCGATTCCGCCAACGACCAGTGGTGGGTATTCCCATGAGAGCATCAAGATCCGCACGAACAACGACCGTAGCTTGGCCACTGGCGTACGCTCGGTCTTCGTGACCTCTGTTGGTGATCTCGCTGCCGCCGATCAATGGCCCGGCAGCATCGACCTTCATTTGTTCAACGAAGGTCAGCATCGGCGACTGTGGGAACTGCTGGGCGCTCATGTGCTCGATGGCGCCGCAGGCGTGCGATTCAGCGTGTGGGCACCCAACGCCCGCGAGATCTATGTGTCGGGTGACTGGAACGGTTGGGGCGATGGCGTTGCAATGCGCTCAGTTGGCTCCAGCGGATTGTGGGTCGCAATCGTGCCAGGCGCCGCGGCCGGGCATCGCTACAAGTTCGCAGTGGTCAGCCAAGCCGGTACCACAATGCTGAAGGCCGATCCGATGGCTCGTCAGACCGAGTGTCCACCAGCGACGGCCAGCGTGGTTGCGGCGCCGAGCGCACATGTCTGGAACGACCACGAGTGGATGCAAGCGCGCAGCAATCATCCCGACACGGCCTTGCGTGTGTACGAAGTGCACCTTGCATCGTGGCGATCGGGCGTCACGTCGTACATCGATCTCGCGCATCAACTCGCCGAGCACGTGCACGCGCTTGGCTTCACGCACATCGAGTTGATGCCCGTCGCCGAGCACCCCTACGGCGGGTCATGGGGCTATCAGGTCAGCGGCTACTACGCGCCCACTGCTCGGTTTGGCACGCCCGACGAGTTCAGGCAGTTCATCGAGATCATGCATGCCCGTGGCATTGGCGTCATCGTCGATTGGGTGCCAGCGCACTTTCCGCGTGACGAGTGGAGCCTTGCCCAGTTCGACGGTTCGGCGCTGTACGAGCACGCCGATCCACGCCAAGGCGAGCACCCCGATTGGGGCACGTTGGTCTTCAACTTTGCGCGCAACGAAGTTCGCAATTTCCTCACGGCCAATGCGCTGTATTGGCTGAAGGAATTTCATGTCGACGGGCTGCGCGTCGATGCAGTTGCCTCGATGCTCTATCTCGATTACAGCCGCGAGCCTGGCCAATGGATCCCGAACGAACTCGGTGGCCGCGAGAACCTTGCCGCGGTGCGACTCCTTCAAGAAGTGAACACGGTGGTTGGCCACGAAGTGCCCGGGGCGCTGATGATCGCCGAAGAGTCAACCGCGTGGCCCAAGGTCACGCATCCGGTGCATCACGGTGGCCTTGGCTTCACCCACAAATGGAACATGGGTTGGATGCACGACACCCTCCAGTACTTCGAGCGTGAGCCGATTCATCGCCATTGGCATCACAGCGAGCTCACCTTCGGGCTGCTCTACACCTTCACCGAGCGCTACGTATTGCCGCTCAGCCACGACGAAGTGGTGCATGGCAAGGGCAGCCTGCTGGGCAAGATGACCGGCGACGATTGGCAACGCTTTGCCAACCTGCGTGCGCTGTACGCATGGATGTGGGCGCTACCTGGCGCACCGTTGTTGTTTATGGGCGGCGAGATCGCTCCGTGGACCGAATGGGACGAATCTGGTGGACTGCCATGGCACCTCTACGACCATGCGCCGCATCGCGGTGTCAGCGAACTGGTCGCTGAGTTGAACGCAACGGCGCATGCATGGCCTGCGCTGTGGGCCAACGACAACAATCCGGCGAGCTTCCAGTGGCTCGACTCAAACGACGCTGAGCACTCGGTATACGCGTTCATCCGGCGTTCGGCCCAGACGCCCTCGTCATCAGCGTCGCCAACCACGCGCAACTCGTCGAGCGTTGTGTGCGTCGCCAACCTCACTCCCAATCCTCGTCCGGGGTACCGGGTGGGTGTTTCGGCTCCCGGCGAGTGGCAGGTGCTCATCGATACCGATCTGGGTCGCTTTGGTGGAAGTTCGTACCGTGGCGGCCACACGGTTTCTGCCACCTCCGAGGTTCCATGGCAGGGGCAGCCCGCTTCGGCGCTGATTGATCTTCCCGCGTTGTCGGTTTTGTGGCTTGGGGCTCCATCGAAATGATTGCAACACTTCGTGACCCTCGGCTCCGGCCGATGATCTCTGCATGCGTCGCCTTGGGGCTCGCCGTCGGCGTGTACGCAATCTCGTTTGGCGTGGCCGCAGTTTCGGCCGGAGCATCCACCGCGCAGGCCTGCGTGATGTCGCTGCTCGTGTTTACCGGCGCATCGCAGTTCAGCGCCGTGTCGGTCATCGCTGGCGGCGGAACTGTTGGTTCGGCGCTCAGCGGCGCGCTCCTGCTCTCGGCGCGCAACGGAGTCTTTGGCTTGGCGAACTCGCGCCGTCTCACGGGTCGCCTGCCAACTCGGCTGATCGCTGCACAGCTCACCATCGACGAGTCGACAGCGATGTGCGCTGCCCAAGATGACCCCGTTGCACAACGTGCAGCGTTTTGGATTACCGGCGGATCGGTCTACGTGTTCTGGAACATTGGCACGCTCATCGGCGCACTCGCCGGTGGGGCCATCAACCCCAAAACATTTGGACTCGACGCAGCCATTCCGGCAGCGTTCGTCGCAATGATCTGGCCTCAGCTGCGCACGTCGCGCGGTCGCATGGCTGTGTTACTTGGTGGCGGCATCTGCTTGCTCAGCATTCCGGTCTTGCCAATTGGCCTTCCGATCTTGGCGGCATCGTTGGCGATCATGATTGGCATCCGTCGCGACGAGGTCACGTCATGACATGGACACTGGTGCTCGTGCTCGCGGCGGGCGCATATGCCTTCAAGTTCCTCGGGCTGGTCGTGGTCGGAGACCGTGTGTTACCTCCGGTGCTCGAGCGTTGCTTGGCACTCATCCCGGCCGCGCTCATCGCTGCACTCATCGTGAAAGACACGCTCTCAGTGGGTCATCACTTGGTTGTCGATGCGCGTGCAGCAGGCGTGGGCGCAGCGATTGTTGCAGCGTGGCGCAAGGCGCCGGTTCTAGCGGTCATCATCATCGGGGCTTCGGTGACGGCGCTCTTGCGAGCTCTGTCGTAGCGCCGAGGCGAACGCGCCGATCAGCCTTCGACGAGTTGCTTGAGGCCGCGCAGGTTGCGACGCCAGATGGGTTTCATCACGAGGCTGCCGCCGATGCTTGAGCCCAGCGAACCGCCGAGCCACCATGGAAACTTGAGCGTCTCAATCCACGCAAATCGTGTTCGAGTGCCGTTGTCGATGGCGGTGAGGGTGAAAACTCCGCTGCCCGTAACCATGCCGGTGTGGCGCACGCCCATGGTTGCACCGGGCTCCCACTCGGTGATTTCCATGCGGTCGACAAGCTTGATTGGCCCCACCTTGGTGTCGCACAAGAAGCTGGTGCCGACGCCTCGCGTTTGATCGGTCTCGAACCGGATGGCAACGGCGTCGTGCATCCAGTCGACATGGTTCTCGATCGGCTCGACAACCTGCCACACGCGTTCAGGACTTGCATCAATGTCGATGCTGACTGCAATACGGCTCATCAGATAATCAGAGCTTGATAGCGACGCGACGGAGTCGGTCGGCTGCGTTTTCGGGTGGGACGATGTTGATCAAAACGCCAGTACCGCGCTCGAAGCCGGCTGTGCTGACGAGCTTTGGCCAGAGGTGCACATGCCAGTGGTACTCGCCGGTGTGTTGATGCGGCGCGGTGTGGAACACAAGGTTGTAGGCAACATCGCCGAATGCATCGCGAAGGTTGATGAGTGCATCACGAATGGCTCGGCCAACTGCCGCCAGCGACGTGTCGTTGGCGTCTTGCAGATGCAGATCGTGCTGGCGTGGGATGATGAGCATCTCGTAGGGGCTGCCGCTCCAATAGGGGCACAGGCACACGACGTCGTCGTTGGCGAACACAACGCGCTTGCCATCGGTAAGTTCGGCCTCGATGGTTGCGCACAGAATGCAGGCGCTCTCGAATCGAGCAAAGGCACGCTCTTCTTCAAGGATCTCGCCCGGAACGAAAGGAAGCCCGAGCAATTGGCCGTGTGGGTGCGACAGCGAGGCGCCGGCCTCGCGGCCGTGGTTCACAATTGCTTGCGTGTAGCGAATGTTCGGCGTTGAGGCGTGATCGATGAGTCGACGCTTCAGGGCCTGCATGGTCTCGGCGGCCTTGAGGTCGTCGCCCATGTGGATGCCGCCGTTGTGGTCGGGCGTGTACACGAAGATCTCGTGGATGCCGCTTGCTTCGGCCATTACGTGCACAGGGCCGAGGTGATGAACCGCAAATGGCTCTTCGCCATCGAAGGCGGGGAACAGGTTGGGGATGACCCTGAGCTGCCAGGTGCCGCCCTGATCAACCTGCTCGAGCGCTGGCAAGGTGGCTTCCTCGTTGCCAGGGCAGAACGGGCACGGCCGACTTGGATCGGCTTCGACCTCGGTGCTGCGCGGCGCAAAGTCAGTAGGGCGCTCAGCTCGGTCGGCCACGATTGTGACCCAACGGCCGGTGAGAGGATTCAAACGCATCTGAGACATCTGTAATCAGAGGATACGACGATGCGCTGTGCAAGTGGCGTATTTACCCCACTTTGTGGCCAATGGGATGAAGGTCACACCGCGTCGAGTAGTCAGAGAGGTGCGTAGACGCTGACGTGTCGCGTGCAGTCGGGTGTGAATGGGTCTTTGGCAAAGGTCTGCCAACGATGGCGACAACTCAATCCGGCAGCAGCTGCCATGTCGTCGAGTTGCGAAGGCGATGTGTAGCGAATGCTCCATGGGCGCAGGCGCACACCGCCTGTCTCAGTGAACTCGACGAATTGTCCCTCGGCCGATTGTTCGTCGCCGTCGTAACGGGCAACGCTGAGTACCACGCGGTCTCGCGTGAGCGACTTGACGTCGACCGAACTGCCCGTGCGCGGCGGGTCGTCGGGAACAAGGGCTTCGATGACGAGGCAGCCGTTGGGGCCCAGCCGTTGGGCGACGGCATGCATGCACGAGCGCTGCAGTTGCTCGGAGCCAAGGTTGAAAAAGGTATTGAACGCGACGAAGACCACGCCAAGGGGGCCGTCGGGCAACGAGTCGATCATGTCGCCGAGCACGAGAACAGGGGCGTGTTCGCAGTCTTTGGCGGCGAGCTTGTCGAGCATCGCCGCGCTCGAATCGATCCCGATGACCTTGGTGGGGTGCACCCGCTGCGCAAGCGGAATCGCAATTCGGCCGGTGCCGACGCCGAGCTCAACAATGGGTAGTGCCCCAGCGTCTTGGGCAAGTTGCGCCAGTACCTCGACCGCGGCATCGACATCGCCGATGTCGCTATACCAATCGTCGTACACGTCGGCGAATGCCTCGCCATAGCTGGTGTTGTCGTAACCCTGCATCGTTCCTCAGACCCGCGATCAGACCCATTGCCGGCGTCCGTGCAAGCTACCCGTTGTCGACCACTGGCTGCGAACAGCCGTCCCGCCCCCAGCCGTCCCGCGCGGTCACTTCCCGGTTTGTTGAAGACAACAGGTCAAACCCCAACCAAAAGTCTTCAACAAACCCGGGAGTGGGGGCGAAGGTGGGGGACCACTCGTTGCGGGCGACCTGCACCTGTACCCTCATCACAGTGAACGAAGCCGCCACGCTCACCTATCTCGATCATGCCGCCACCACGCCGATGCGTGCTGAGGCTGTCGAAGCGATGCTGCCGTTCCTCACCGAGCGGTTCGCAAACCCAAGTGGCGCGCATCGCTTCGCCCGCTCTGTGCGTCAGGCAGTCGATGAAGCCCGCGATGTGGTGGCCGATGTCATCGGTTGTCAGCCGGGTGAGGTTGTGTTTACGGGCTGCGGCACCGAGGCCGATAACGCTGCCATTGTCGGTGCGCAGGGCCGCCATGGTGGCCTCGGAGTGTGCGTCGCAACTGAGCACCACGCCGTGCTGCACGCCATCGAGCATGGTGGCGGTCGCGTGGTTGGCGCCGACTCATTGGGGCGGGTTGACCTCGATGCCCTCATTGCAGCGCTCGACGACCAGGTCTCGATCGTGTCGGTCATGACCGTGAACAACGAAGTGGGTTCGATCAACCCGATGGCCGCCGTTTCGGCCGCTGTGCGTCAGCATGCGCCGCGGGCGTTGCTGCACACCGATGCGGTGCAGGCGCCATCGTGGCTCGATCTCCGCGAGGTCTTCCCGCATGTAGATCTGCTGGCGCTGTCGGCGCACAAGTTCGGTGGGCCAAAGGGAGTGGGCGTGTTGGCGCTGCGCCAAGGCACCGTGCTTGCGCCGCTGTTGCAAGGTGGTGGCCAAGAGCGCGACCGTCGCAGCGGCACGCACAACGTGGCGGGCATCGTTGCGATGGCCGAAGCGTTGCGCCTCACCGACCTCGAGCGTTCAGCCGAGGTCGAGCGTCTGGGCGCGCTACGCGACCGACTCGTCGACACGTTGCTTGCCGAGTTGCCCGATGTGATTGAGACGGTGCCACGTGACGCGAAGGTGGCTGGCTCGGCGCACATTTGTATCGCCGGAATTGAGAGCGAAGCGCTGCTCTATCTGCTCGACGAAGAAAGCATCTGCGCGTCGGCAGCTTCGGCGTGCGCCAGTGGCGCGATGGAGCCATCGCATGTACTCGCGGCGATGGGCGTAGAGCGCCGCTACTCGTTGGGAGCGTTGCGACTGAGCCTTGGTCACACCACTACATCAGCCGACATCGATCGGGTCATCAGCGTGTTGGTGCCAGCAGTGCGTCGACTTCGGGGGGCAACGAAATGAAGGTCATGATCGCAATGAGTGGTGGCGTCGATTCGTCGGTTGCTGCTGCGCTGTTAGTTGAGCAAGGCCACGAGGTCGTTGGCGTCACGATGCGCCTATGGGGTGGCGAGAGCGACACCGGCTGTTGCAGTGTGTCCGATGTCGACGATGCGCGTCGCGTGGCGCAGCAACTCGGCATCGACCATCTCGTGTTCAACTTCACCGAAGACTTCAACGAGCATGTCGTTGCTCCGTATGTGCAGGCCCACACCGAGGGCATCACGCCGAACCCGTGCATCGAGTGCAACCGTCACGTGAAGTTTGCTCGGCTCAGCGAGCGCGCCACGTTGCTTGGTTTCGATGCGGTTGCCACGGGGCATCATGCGCGGGTCACTGAGTCCCCCGACTCAGCACTGGGCGAACTCGAACTCGAGCGTGGCGCCGATCGAGCCAAAGACCAGAGCTACGTAGTGCACATGATTGATCAGGCCGAACTGGCGCGCACGATGTTTCCTGTGGGCGGCATGACCAAGACCGAGGTGCGCGCTCACGCTGCGCGGCTCGGCCTGCGCACTGCTACGAAGCCCGATAGTCAAGACGTGTGTTTCATCACCAGCACTGGCGGCCGCACCACCTTTTTGGGTACTCGCATTCCATTTCGCTCGGCCACCGTGGTCGATACAGCGGGCGTCGTCGTTGGAGAGGTGCCAGCCGTTGAGATGGTCACGCTCGGACAACGCCGAGGCCTCGGTCTCGCCGGCGGGGGACCCAAGCGGTTTGTGGTCGACATCGACATCGAGAAGTCGGTGGTCACTATTGGCGACGAATCCGATCTGCTCACTGCGGGACACACCATTCGCAACATGACATGGGTTCGTTCACCCGAGTTTGTGGCTGGGTTCGACACCGTGCTGCTGCAGTGCAGCGCCCACGGCACCCCGCAGCCCGCCACTGTTTCGATCAGCAACGATGGCCTCACTGCCGAGGTGCGATGGACACAACCGCAGCGACGAATTTCGGCGGGTCAGAGCATGGTGCTCTACGACCCAACCGACCGATTCGTTCTCGGTGGCGGCATCTGCGCGTAGCAGTGGTTAGCCAACCGGTATGCGTCGCGCTGCGGCCGCCTGCAACGCTTTACCGGGTCGTGTAGGACTCACGAGAATGCTCAGTACATGCAAGGCGGTTCCGGTTGGGTTGTCGCGGGTGCCGGTCTTGACGATGGTATCCATCTGATGCAACACGATCTCGACCACGACACCCGCTGTGCCGCCGGTGAGATCGGCTGCTTCGGTGTCGGCGGGGGCAAGGTGCACTGCCGCGAGTTGGGCCGAGCGAAAGAGAGCGTTCTCGGTGAGCATCATTGGGTCGTGCACGACCAAGCCAACGGGAACGACAACGAGCCACCTGCGTGCCAACTGGTGAAATCGTGGAGCCACAAATCGTGATGCTGTTAATGCGATGCCGAGTAGCACGGCGCCAACGATCCAGATTCGGTTGGCAAGCAGCACGATGGCGCTCGATGCTGCCGCGGCGGTGACCAACCACGACACGAGCATTGGAATAAGCAACGGCACCGGCGGCTTGAGCGGGAATCGTTGTTCGGCTCCGTACGCGGATCCCTGCGCAAAGGCCACACCGGTTTCTCCGCTGAACCACACGAGGAGCGCAATGACCGACGCTCCGGCTGCGGTGGTGAGCCACACAGCGGTGACGCCAGCAGTGGCGCACACTGCGACGGTGATGAGCTGTAACGGCACCATCATTCGCGCGGCAGTGAGGCTGACGGTGCTGGGTACAAACGCAGCGAGCAACACGGCGGCCCAAATCGCCCATGCCGTGACGGCGACGAGCATGCGCCCGCTTGGCGCAAGGTGCTCAGTGGCGCGAGTGAGAAGCGGTACAAATGCGAGGGGTTGCAGCAACCAGAGCGCGCGAACCAACCACAAGACGGTGACGTTTCTACGCATCATGACGGGCTACCACAGCGAGAGGCGATTCGTCCATACAGCGGAGTTTGCATAGTGATGGTTCGACTCGTCATCGTTGAGGAACATTTTGGGCAGGAAGGGTTCGGCGTTACGCCGGGTTGCTGTGCCACGATAACGGCTACGTCCTGCCCCCACCTAGGACAAACACTTCCCACGGAAAGGAGAAGCGATGCCAACTGAAACTGATCGGCGTCATCTCTCTGCTCCGGGTCGTGAGTCGGGTCGGGTGCAAGGCGGCATGTCGATGGCTGTCGGCAGCTTGCCGCATCGGTCCGTGGCCGCCGCCGTGGCGCTCAGCATGTCGTCTACCGACATCGTCACCATCCCAAGTTTGCCGAAGCGTTCGCCGGCCGAGAGCATGATCGCTCAAGCATTGGTCGGGCTCGATGGCGTCACGGTTGGCCAATATGGTTCGCTTGCTATCGATCTCGCTCGCATCGATCCGCTCTCTGCGGTGCGCACCGATCTCGAACACGATGCCTTCGCCGGGTTCCGCGGCTTTCTTGCCGCCGCTGGCGATCTCGTGGGTCCGGTGAAATGGCAATTCGTTGGTCCTGTCACACTTGGGTTGGCACTGCAACGGGCCGGGGTTCCTGCGAGCACAGCGTTCGATGTCGCCGTGCGTGCTGTACGCGCTCACACGCAACATCTGCTCGATCTTGTTGCCGAGGCATTGCCAAATTGCGACCAGATTGTTGTGCTCGACGAACCCGAGTTCGGCGCCGTGATGGAGCCTGGCTTCGCGCTGGCACCCGACGTTGCTGTCGACCTGCTCTCGGGAGCGCTCGCAGTCATCGAATCGGTTGCTGTGGCCGGAGTGCATTGCTGTTCCGAAGCCGACCTGTCGTCGCTCATCGCCGCTGGCCCGCGGTTGTTGTCGTTGCCGGCGCATACGTCGATGGTCGAGAGTGCGGGCTATCTGCAGCGCTTCCTCGAAAGTGGCGGATGGATTGCCTGGGGCGCTGTTGCCACCAGCGGTCCGGTTCCGCACTCGGCCGAACGACCATGGAAGCAACTGTGTGCCTTGTGGTGCCAGCTTGTCGAGCGCGGTTGCGATCCGGCATTGCTGCGCCAGCAAAGCCTGATTACCCCCGAGTGCGGTCTCGGCACGCACAGCACCGATCTGGCCGAGCGGGTCTTGCTCATCAACGCCGAACTGTCGCGGCGAGTGCGTGACCAAGCATCGGCAACGCGTTTTGCGTTTGGCGCGTAACACCCTTTCTGTAGGGTTCAGCTGTGCCCATACCCGCTGAAATCGAAGCTCGTCTGAGCGACCTGCGCTCGCAGCTCGTGCATCACATGCACCTGTATTACGAACTCGATGAACCCACCATCAGCGATGCCGAGTTCGACGAACTCATGCGTGAGCTGCAAGATCTCGAGCTGCAATATCCCGAAGCGGTCACCGACGATTCACCCTCGCGACGGGTGGGCAGCGCCAGTTCGGCCACGTTTGCGCCGGTCACGCATCGCGTGCCAATGACCAGCCTCGACAACGCGATGAATGCGACCGAACTCGAGGCATGGGGCGAGCGAATCACGCGTGGCCTCGAGGGCGAAGCGGTTCAGTTTGTGTGCGAACTCAAGATCGATGGATTGGCAATCAGCCTGCGCTATGAGCGCGGCGTGTTGGTGCAAGCAGCCACACGCGGCGATGGCCGCGTGGGCGAAGACGTCACCGCCAACGTGCTCACGGTGGCCGCCATTCCTCATCGCCTAGTGGGGCCCGATGTCCCCGAAGTCATCGAAGTACGCGGCGAGATCTACATGCCGCTCGCCAGCTTCGAGGCAATGAATCAGCGCGCAGCTCAGGCCGGAGAGAAGCTGTTCGTGAACCCGCGCAACTCGGCCGCCGGAAGCCTGCGCCAAAAAGATCCGAGCGTCACGGCCAGCCGCGAGCTCAGCTTCTGGAGCTATCAGCTTGGCGAGGTCGTGGGTGCCAATGAGTTCACGTCGCATCACAGCACGCTGCAGGTGCTCAGCCAGCTGGGCTTCCCGGTGAACCCCAACATCCAAGTGCTCTCGAGCTTGGCCGAAGTGGCCGAGTTCTGTGCGCACTGGCAACAGCATCGCCATGATCTCGCCTACGAAATCGATGGTTGTGTCGTCAAGATCGATGATCTTGCTCAACGCGAACGGCTCGGGTTCACCTCACGTGCGCCTCGCTGGGCCATCGCGTTCAAGTTCCCTCCCGAAGAGCGCACCACGGTCTTGCGAGACATCATGGTGTCCATCGGGCGCACCGGCCGGGCCACTCCCTTCGCGGTACTCGAGCCAGTGTTTGTTGGCGGGTCCACCGTGGGCATGGCCACGCTGCACAACGAAGATCAGGTGCGGGTCAAAGATGTTCGCCCTGGCGACACGGTGGTCGTGCGCAAGGCGGGCGATGTCATCCCCGAGGTCGTGGGTCCAGTGCTTGCACTGCGCGCACCAAACAGTCAGCCATGGCAGTTCCCCAAGCATTGCTCGTGTCCGCTCGCCAGCGAGTTTCATCGCCCCGAGGGCGAATCCGACACTCGCTGCGTCGAGCCGGCGTGTCCGTTCCAGCGTGATCAACGCATCATCTATTTCGCCACCCGCGGGGCAATGGATATCGAGGGTCTCGGCGAGCGAACCGTGTTTCAGCTCAGCGATGCCAAGCTCATCAGCGATGCTGCCGACATCTACACGCTCACGGTCGAGCAACTGATGCAGCTCGAGGGCTTCGCTCGCATGAGCGCCGAAAAGCTGGTGTCGGCGATCCAAGCCTCGAAGAGTCGGCCGCTCCCCAAATTGCTCACGGCGTTGGGCGTGAAGCATCTCGGCCCCTCAGCGGCCGATTCGCTCAGTAGGTCGTTCGGCACCCTCGACGCCATCATGCACGCTTCTGAGGCCGATCTAGCGACCACTGACGGCGTGGGCGGCGTGATCGCTGCGTCCATCGTTGGTTGGTTCGCCAAGCCGGACAATCAGGGGTTCATCGAACGACTACGCACCGCTGGGGTCGAGTTCGGCAATGTGGTGGTCAGCCGCCAAGCACAGGTCCTTGCGGGTAAGGCTGTGGTGGTCACCGGCAGTTTGGTTGGCTACTCACGCGAAGAAGCCGAGGCAGCGATCAAAGAACGTGGCGGCAAGAGCCCTGGCAGCGTCAGCGCAAAGACATTTGCGGTGGTGGTGGGCACCGATCCGGGGGCCTCAAAGCTTGCCAAGGCCACCGACCTGAACATCCCGATTCTCGACGACGCCGCATTCGCGTACTTGCTTGAGACTGGCGAATTGCCCGCTTAGATCACGTTGAATTGCCACGTGAACGATCGCGCGGCCGACTGGCCGTCGACGATCTTCCAGTAGCGCACCGTCACCGTGTTGACACCGGTGTTGTACTTCTCGACCAACGCTCCCTCGGTTGGCTGAAACGACAGTGTGTTGTTGCCCGGCTCGAAGATGACCGCAAGCGGCAGGTTCACCTGCTGACCAGGCTTGGCTACAGGCAACGCATCGAGGCTCACGACGTCGAGTTCTACGTTGTTCACAACCAGCACGCCCGTGTATCCATCGATCAAGTCGATCTCGATCTTTTCCTGACGCTGCACCTGTGTTGCGCTACGAACCGGGTTGATGCTCTGAATCTGATCGGGAAGGCGCTGAGCGGCGCGGCCCGTGACCGATTCGTTGAGCCCAACGACCACCAGGGCGAGGCCGAGACCCACCGCGAGGGCGGCGATCGTTCGTTTTACTGCTGGGCTGGGGCGTTTCACGGTCCCATTGTTGCCGCCCGTGCAGCGATTGACACCTTCGGCAGCCATAACTGTCAGTTGTAGAAGTTCGCGCTCCGCTCGGCGACCAGAGCCGCTAGGGTTTTTCGGGCATGGCGACGAATGAAGCCCTCTCGGGTCTTTTGCTGGCCGGCCGCTACCGATTGCACCAACGACGTGGTGCGGGTGGCGACGGACTTGTGATGGATGCCATCGACGAACAACTACAGCGCACCGTTGCAGTACGCGTGTTTGAGCCAGAGTGGGCCGCCACCCGATCAGCCGAGCAACGTTTTTTGGCCGAGGCTCAAGCTGCCGCTTCGCTGGTTCACCCCAACATCAATGCGGTCTACGACTTTGGTATCGACGACTTCGACGGCGACAAGCGGCCCTACTTGGTGCTCGAGTATTTGTCCGGCGGAAGCCTCCGCGACATTCTCGATCGCGGTCGGTTGCTCTCGCCATCGCAAGCCTTGGTGGTTGGCCTCGATGCGTGCCGCGGGCTCGATTACATCCATCGTCGAGGCATCATCCATCGCGATTTGCGCCCTGGCACGATGGTCTTTGGCGACGATCACCGCATGCGACTCGTTGACCTTGGGGTGTCTCGTCTGCGTGCCGAGCAAACGTGGGCCGATCTGTCAGCAGTCGGCATCGATGCTGCTCGCTACGCGTCGCCCGAGCAGGCCCAAGGTCTCACGCCCGAAGGTGGCTCGATTGATACCGCTTCAGACATTTATTCGTTGTGCCTCGTCCTGATCGAGGCGGTCACCGGCCAGATCCCATTCGCTTCCGATTCCACCGTTGCAACGCTCAATGCGCGCATCGACAAATTGATGCCGGTCTCGGCCGATTTCGGCCCTCTCGCATCGATTCTCGAACGCGCCGGCCGCCCGTTGCCAAACGACCGTTTCACGGCTGCCGAGTTCGGCAAGGCGCTGATGCAGGCCGCCGAGAAATTGCCCCGTCCCGCTGTTATCCCCACCGCTGGCAACTCGCTCTTCGCCGACACCACGGGTGGCGCATTGCGCGAAGTCGCTGAGTCGGCAGCCGATGGGGCCGCAGCTGACGACCTCGTTGATGCCACGTTGCCGCTCGTTGTCGCGGCCGCAGCAACTCAGAGCATCACCGACACCAACCACGTCGCCGACATTGATGGCATAACCGACGTCACCGATGTCGATGACGTCGATGACGTCGATGACATCAATGACATCGAGCCGCCGGTGTTTGACCAAGGCGACGACAACCCGCATCATGCACGTTCGTGGCTGCTCGGCATGCTGGTTGTGGTGATGGCGCTGTTGGCGGGTGGCTTCGTTGCGTATCGCGTGATCGTCACCAAGTCGTACACCGTGCCAGATCTGGCTGGCATCGAAAAGGGTGTTGCCGAGAATCAGATTGCCGAGAACGAATGGGTCGTGGTGGTCAAGACCCAGCGCAGCGACGAACAGGCCGTGGGCAACGTGATCAGCAGCGAGCCGCCGGCGGGCTCGAAGCTCGCCGTGGGCAAGACATTTGTGCTCATCGTGAGCGATGGCCCCACATTGCCGAAACTTGTCGACGTGAACGGCATGACTCTTGATGTCGCAACGGCCAAGCTCGCCGAACTGAAGCTCGGCGCACCTGTGGCCAGCGATGCGTTCAACGAAACAGTGGCTGTTGGCCAGATCGTGTCGTGGAGCGTGCCGGCCCAGCCCAGCCTGGTGACAGGTATGGAAGTTGTGCAGGGCACGGTGATCGCCGTTGTGGTGTCCAAGGGTCCCGAGCCGCGGGTGGTACCGCAGTTGGTGGGGCTCGACGTAGAGGCTGCCAAGGCGGCCCTTGTGGCGCTTCAGCTCACGATGGTGAAGACCGACGACGTATTTAGCGATGTCCCGATCGGCGTTGTGGCCCAGCAGTCGGTGGCAGCTGGTGGCACGGTAGATCGCGACGGCTCAGTCAGCATTGCGCTCTCAAAGGGGCCCGATCTGGTGGTCATGCCCAACTTGTCAGGCCTGAAGTTCGATGCCGTTCAAAAGGCGCTCACCGATGCCGGCCTCGTTGTGGGCGTTGTCGCTGGCAATACGGCCGGCTATCTCTACGGCATCAACGTGGCTGGCGTGCCGGTGGTCGCTGGTCAGCAGTTGCCACGCGCAACGGTGATCGACCTTTCGTATTACTGAGTCGCACACGGGTTCAGGTTGACGTCGGTCACGTTTCGATCATTCGGCCGTTCATTCGTTAGCTTCTCTACCCATGGGAACACTTGACGGACGCGTAGCAATCATCACCGGAGCAGGCCGTGGCATCGGTCGCGAGCACGCTTTGTTGTTTGCAGCCGAAGGCGCCAAGGTCGTTGTCAACGATCTCGGCGGAGCCAACGATGGCACCGGTAACGATGTCACCCCGGCGCAAGAAGTTGCGGCCGAGATCCGCGCAATGGGCGGCCAAGCCGTGGTCAATGGCGACAACGTCGCCGACTGGCAGGGCGCTCAGCGTCTCATCAACAGCGCCATCGAAGCGTTTGGCGACCTCGACATCTTGGTGAACAATGCTGGCATTTTGCGTGACCGCGTGCTGATCAACATGACCGAAGACGAGTGGGACGCGGTCATTGCCGTGCACCTCAAGGGTCACTTCGCCCCAACTCGATGGGCCGCTACGTATTGGCGCGAACAGTTCAAGGCTGGTGTCACGAAGCCTCGAAACTTGGTGCACACATCGTCGACATCGGGTCTGTTTAGCAACCCCGGCCAAGCCAACTACGGCGCCGCAAAGTCGGGCATCGCTACGTTCAGCCAGATCGCTGCGAAAGAGTTGGTGCGCTACAACGTGAAGAGCAATTGCATCGCTCCTGGCGCCCGAACCCGGCTCACCTTGGCCACACCGGGCCTGCCCGACATCATGTCGCCAAAAGAGGGCGCGTTCGATGTGTGGGATCCCGCCAATATCTCGCCGCTGGTGGCATATCTCTCCACCGCCGACTGTGCCTTCTCGGGCGAAACCTTCATGGTGCAGGGTGGCAATGTCACCCGGGTCAACACATGGGCGCTGGGAGACAAGGTCGAGCAGAGCGAGCGGTGGACTGTCGAGGGCCTCGCAACGGCCCTTGCGTCACTCGCCAACGACTGACTCGTGAGCAACGAACCCGAGCTCGATAACACACTCGAATCCGGCGCTGGCCGAGCCACCCTCGGCATCGAGGGCGCCGGACTCGACGAGATTGCCGTCGTGCCATGGCCGATCCTGCTGCGCCGGCGCATCGCCAAGACTGTGGGCATCGATCGCCGCTGGGCGCTGCTCATTGTGGTGTTGTCGGGCCTGTTTACCGTGGCGTTCACCATCACCATCTTGGTCGTGTCGCTGAACGACGTCGCCAAAGAGTTCAACAGCTCCGTCGCCACGATGAGCTGGTGCATCACGGGCCCGATGCTCGCGTTCGGCGTGGTCGGCCCGGCCTATGGCAAGGCTGGCGACCTGTGGGGGCACAAGCGAGTGTTCGTCGGCGGCCTCTTCGGGGCGGGCGTGTTTGCCTTACTCACCGCGTTCTCGTGGAACCCGCTCACGATGATTCTGTTTCGCACGCTCA
Source organism: Actinomycetota bacterium (assembly GCA_037140375.1). Lineage (GTDB taxonomy): Bacteria > Actinomycetota > Acidimicrobiia > Acidimicrobiales > Ilumatobacteraceae > WLMZ01. The sequence goes on along the minus strand of JBAXER010000018.1, from coordinate 11,409 downwards.
GCGCTTCGGCAGGTGCAGCAACGGGTCCGTCAACGATGGCCTATATCAATCGCCTCTTCGAGCCAGGCGAGCGGGTGAAGCCACTGAGCTATTGGAGTTTCGTCAACGCAGGAGCACCGGTGATCGGTGTCGTCGCTGGTGCAGCACTGGTCGACGCCGTTGGCTGGCGAGCCATCTTTTTTGTGCAGGCACCGCTGTGTCTTCTCGGCGTCGTGGTGGCCATGTGGCTGCTACCCGATACCGCCCGCGCTCCCAACGTGAAGTTCGACATCGCCGGGTCGATCACCTTGGGTGTTGGGGCCTCTGCGCTGTTGGCCGGCATCTCTCAGGGTGCGCATTGGGGATGGACAAGCCTGCCCACCCTTACGTGCTTTGCGGCCAGCGCCGCTGGCTTACGGCTGTTCATCTCGATTGAGTCAAAGGCCGAGGCCCCGCTGTTGCCGCTGCACTGGTTACGCACTCGCAACATCGCGCTGCCGATTCTGAGCCAGAGCTTGGCGAACTTCGCGTATATGGGTGGGTTTTTGTTCGCCCCGCGCTTGCTCGAAAACGTGCTCAATCTGCAGAAGACTCAAATCGGCAACATCGTCATCGCCCGTCCACTCACCTTTGCGGTTGTGGCTCCGTTAGCTGGTTACGTCACGATTCGCGTCGGGGAGCGTGTCACGGGTGTCTTTGGCGGCCTGTGCGTTGCCGTCTCAATGCTGGTATTCGCCGGTGTCGCAACTGGCTCATCGGTGTGGGTGGCGGTGCTCGCGCTGGGCTTGTCGGGAGCGGGAATCGGCGTGTCGAGCCCGGCGCTCACCGCACTGGTGGCCAACGCAGTCGACACCGCCGACTTGGGTAGCGCCGGAGCCATGCAACAGCTGTGCTCGCAAATGGGGGCAGTGCTCGGCTCGGTAGTGATGACGGCTGTGCAAGCGGCGCGAGAGTCTCATGGCCTCACATCGTCATACCGCGCCGCATTCCTGGTGGCCTGTGTGGTGGCGGTTGGCGCAGCCGGAGCCGCGATGTTCGTGAAGTCGACCCCTCGCTGAAGTGGGCGACTCGCTTTGGCAGCGGACAGCTCTCCAACGTATTGCTTCGTAAAGCCTGAGCGCACGGTCGGCGTGCGCTCAGGCTTCACGACAAAGAACTACGACGTGATGCCCTTGATTTCCTCGGCGATTGCCTTGGTTGCATCGTCGGTTGGCATTGCGGTCTGCAGCGCCATCATCTTCATCATGTCGCCCTGGACCTTGATCTTGCCGCTCATGAATGCCTGCATCGCTGCGGCCTGATCGCCTTCGACGAACATCTTGCGGGCGGTGTCGTAATCGACGGTGACCGTGACGTCGGGGGTCTCGAGCTCGCCGAGCTCCATCACAACGCTGCCCGACGAGGTGTCGATGAAGGCCTTGACCGTGCCCTCACCGAATGGTGCGCCGGTGATGACCTGATTGACGCGAATCGACTGGGCCACCGCAGAGGTTTGGCCTTCGTACTTTGCACGGATGACGCGGGCTTCGGTCATCCACTCTTCTGAAAGGAATGGGTTTGGCATGGGAGACTCCTCGACAATGTGTGGTGCGAGTTGCGCACTACGAATGGACAACAGGCCGCAACGCTAGCCGACGTCGCCGCTGCGTCTACCGCCGGAGCAGCGGCCCATTGAGATCCGTGGCTGACAAATCGTTCACCCCGTGGGGTGATAGCTCGATTGGCAGATAACGATGGGTGGATGTCCCGCATTCTCGTGACCGAAGAGATCGCCGACGGAGGCCTTGACCGGCTTCGCGCCGCCGGTCACGAGGTCGATGTCCAACTCGATTTGTCCCAGCTGAACACCAACATTGTTGGTGCCCACGCACTCATCATTCGCTCAGCAACGCAGGTCACTGCCGAGTTGCTCGAGATAGCTACAGACCTGCTTGTGGTGGGTCGTGCTGGCATCGGCCTCGACAATGTCGATGTCGAAGCAGCTACTCGTCGCGGCGTCATGGTGGTCAACGCCCCGCAGTCGAACATCATCTCTGCCGCCGAGCACACGATGGCGTTGCTGCTGGCTCAAGCCCGCAACGTTCCGCAGGCTCACGCAGCGCTCAAGGCTGGTCGCTGGGAGCGCTCTCGTTGGGAGGGTGTCGAGCTTGCCGACAAGACGCTGGGCATTGTTGGTCTCGGCCGCATTGGCAAGCTTGTTGCCGACCGGGCCAAGGCATTCGGCATGCGCCTCGTGGCATACGACCCCTTCGTGTCGGCCGATCGCGCTCGTCAGATGGGTGTCGAGTTGTTGACTCTCGATCAGCTCATCGCCGAAGCCGACTTCATCACCATCCATTTGCCGAAGAACAAAGAGACCACCGGATTGGTTGGTCGCGATTTGTTGCTCAAGGCCAAGCCGTCGCTGCGGGTCATCAACGTTGCCCGCGGCGGAATCGTGGATGAAGAAGCGCTTGCCGAAGCGATTCGCGATGGCGTGATCGCCGGTGCTGCGCTCGACGTGTTCTCCACCGAGCCAATCACCGAGTCACCGTTGTTCGCACTCGACGAGGTTGTGGTCACGCCTCATCTCGGAGCCAGCACTCGCGAGGCGCAAGACAAAGCCGGCGACACGATTGCCGACATGGTGCAACTCGCGCTTGCCGGCGATTTCGTGCCGTTCGCTGTCAACGTCAACGCTGCCGAGGCCAACGAAACCCTGCGTCCGTTCCTGCCCTTGGCCGAGCGCCTCGGCAGGTTGTTTGCGTCGTTGGCTGGCAAGTCTCCCGCGGTACTCGAAATTGTTGCCGACGGTGAGATCGCTGGCTACGACACCCGCATCCTCGCCCTCGCTGCGATGAAGGGCTTCTTCGGTGCCGTCACCGATGAGCCAGTCACCTACGTGAATGCGCCGCAGTTGGCCAAGGATCACGGCGTCGAGGTCCGCGAGATCAACTCCACTACGTCGGCCGATTATGTGAACCTCATCACCATTCGCGGCGGTGGGCACAGCATCTCGGGCACGCTCGCCGGTCGTCGCAGCGAACAGCGCATTGTGTTCATCGATGATCATTCGTTCGATGTGCCGCCGACCGATTACATGCTGATGGTCAAAAACGACGACCGTCCTGGCGTCATCGGCCTTGTTGGCACCCTGCTGGGCGATGCCGGCGTGAACATCGCCGACATGGATGTTGGTCGCGCGTTGCTGCCCGGAACCGCCGTGATGCTCATCGCCCCAACCGCTGTGGTGCCAACCGATGTGGTGAACACGCTGCGCAGCGCAGCAGGCATCATCGCCGTCGACGTACTTCGCGGCTAACGCTGGCCACCGCCAACTACCGCCAACCAATGCTGGTTGGTCATCTACAACGTGACTGAGCGGATTTCGTCGCGGGTGGCAACGGCCACTCGCGATGCGGCCTCAGCGAAATCTTCGCCGCTGCTGGCATAGAGCACTGCTCGTGATGAGTTGATGATCAACCCGCTGCCGGCACCGGTGGATCCGGCTCGCACCGTGGCTTCAACTTCGCCACCTTGCGCGCCAACGCCGGGCACCAGCAACGGCAGATCGCCAACGATGTCGCGCACGATGCCCACTTCTGCGGGATACGTGGCGCCGACCACAAGCGCGCATTCGCCGATGTTGTTCCACTGGTTTGCTACGCGGCGCGCCACATGGGTGTAGAGCGGCTGGCCATCGACCATGAGCGACTGAAAGTCGTCGCCGCCAGGGTTGCTGGTGCGACACAAGATGATGGTGCCCTTGCCTTCGTGACGCAGAAATGGCTCGACCGAATCGGTGCCGAGATACGGGTTTACCGTGACGGCATCGGCCCCATAACGCACGAACGCCTCGTGCGCGTATTGCTCGGCGGTCGAGCCGATGTCGCCTCGCTTGGCGTCGAGAATGAGCACGTGATTCGGGTGGGCCTCACGGATGTAGGCACAGATGCGCTCAAGCTGAGCCTCGGCGCCTTGGGCCGCGAAGTACGCAATCTGCGGCTTGAACGCGCAGGCCGCGCTGGCAGTGGCATCGACAATGGCGATGCAGAACTGTTCGATCGCGTTGGCATTGCCGCGCAATGAAATGGGCAAACGCGACGGGTCTGGATCGAGGCCGACACACAGCATCGATTCGGTGGTCCGCCACGCGTTGGCGAGTTTGAGATGAAAGCTCATGCAGTGAGCAGCAGCGTGCGCTTAGCCTTCGACGGTGATGGCTGCGGTGGGGCACAGGTCGGCGGCAAGCTCGACCTTTTCGCGAAGTTCTTCGCCAGGATTTTCCTGCAATACGTAGAGGTAGCCGTCGCTGCGAACCTCAAAGACTTCGGGGCATGTCTGCATGCACGCACCGGTGGATGCGCAAACGTCGAAATCAACACTGACCTTCATGGTTGCTCCTTGCGAGATGGGATTGCTCAGCAGTTATGCCGTTTGATGCATCGTAGATGGTGCATGGGGTGACGCGGCCCATTGCGCTGCGCTGGCGCGCCCAGGCATCGACTCGTCGCGGCGGCGCTTGAGCACCACCAACAACGACCCAACGCCTGCGCACAAGACCAGTACGACGAATAGCTTCTTGATGCAGCGAGTCATCGGTGTGACCTATGCGCGCTGTCGAAGTACGGCCGACACCACGGCATGGAACGAAGCCGTGATGATGCTTGGGTCGGTGCCGATGCCCCAACGCACTTGGCCGTTGTCGTCCTTGGTCTCTACGTAGGCCACGGCGGTCGCTTCGGAACCCGAACCCATCGCGTGCTCGGCGTAGTCGAGCACATCGATTGATACGCCGAGGCCATCGCGCAAGGCATGCACGAACGCATCGATTGGGCCATTGCCCACGCCGCGAACGGTGACATGCGTGCCATCGACGATGAGTTGCGCGGTGACCTCGCTGCGCTGGCCCTCGCTGGTTGAGCGCAGCTCGTGGCTGTCGAGGCGGATTGCCGGATTCGCATCGAGGTACTCGGACTGGAACGCTTCCCACATCGTGACGGGGCTGATCTCGGTGCCCGAGTCTTCGGTGATGTGCTGAATGGTCTTCGAGAACTCAACCTGCAAACGGCGTGGCAGATCGAAGCCGTGCTCGGCCTTCATCATGTATGCAACGCCACCCTTGCCGCTTTGGCTGTTCACGCGAACGACCGCTTCGTAGGTGCGGCCCACATGCTTGGGGTCGATGGGCAGATACGGCACGCCCCAGGTCTCGTAGTCGTCTGGCTTGTTGCCCTTGGCTGCAGCTTTCGCGTACAGCACGTCGAAGCCCTTTTTGATGGCGTCTTGGTGACTGCCCGAGAATGAGGTGTAGACCAGATCGCCCACGTAGGCGTGGCGTGGGTGCACCGGCAAGCGGTTGCAGTATTCGGCAACGCGACGCAGCGCGTCGATGTCGCTGATGTCGAGCTCGGGGTCGACGCCAAGTGCAAACAGGTTCATCGCGAGGTTCACGATGTCGACGTTGCCGGTGCGCTCACCGTTGCCGAACAAGGTGCCCTCAACGCGATCGGCACCAGCCATCACGCCAAACTCGGCTGCGGCAACACCGGTGCCGCGGTCGTTGTGTGGATGCAGGCTGACGACCACGCTCGAGCGGTTACGGACGTTGCGACCGAACCACTCGATGACATCGCCGTAGACATTGGCGGTGTAGCACTCGACGGTGGCGGGCAAGTTGAAGATGATGGGCAGTTCGGGGGTGGGCTCGATGACGTCCATCACGGCATGGCAAATGTCGAGCGCGTATTGCGGCTCGGTGAGCGTGAAGCTCTCGGGGGAGTACTCGTAGCGAATTTGGCTGCCGACCAAGGTCTGCTCAAGCTTGCGGGCGAGCTTGGCAGCGTTGACCGCGATATCGATGATGCCGCCCTTATCAAGGTTGAACACCACTTCGCGCTGCAACGGATTGGTGCTGTTGTAAAAGTGAACGATGGCCTTGTTCACGCCCTGCAGGCTTTCGTAGGTGCGCTCGAGCAACTCTTGGCGGCACTGCACCAGAACCTGAATGGTCACGTCGTCGGGGATGAGATCTTCTTCGATGAGCTGGCGTACGAAATCGAAGTCGGGCTGGCTTGCGGCCGGGAAGCCCACCTCGATCTCTTTGAATCCCATCTTCACCAACGCGTCGAACATGCGCCGCTTGCGATCTGGATCCATTGGATCAATCAACGCTTGGTTGCCGTCGCGGAGGTCGACACTGCACCACAGTGGGGCTTTGGACACGCGCACGTCGGGCCACGTGCGGTCGGTGAGCACCAGGGGTAGCCACGGCTGGTACTTCTCGAACGGCATCTTCTTTGGCGTTACGTTTGGCGGTGGCATGTGGTGCTCCTGGGTGTGAACTTCGCTGGTGTGCCGTGCTGTGAGCTGAGTGGTTTGGTCCTGAAAAAGCAAGAACCCCCTGCGCTGTGGCACAAGGGGCTGGACGAACGCGATATGGGGCGTTCGCCTTAGGTAAGAAGGAGGCCGATCAGACGCGTCATGGGGCAAAGACTAGCACGAGCTGCTGGTAGTGCAACCATGCGATTACAAGTGCGGAGTCGAGCTTTTGGGGTGCATGTGAATGGCGTAAGAGCGAGTAAGAATCACCCGCCGACTATGGTCGCCATATGGCCAGTATGAAGCTCGATACGCAACTTCGATCCTTCGCCGATGCGGCGAACGAGGCTGCGCAACTCGCCGATGCCGGCATCGATGGCGCGTTCACGTTCGAGGGTCCGCACGATGGTTTCGTGCCGCTCACGTTGGCGGCGCCGAACAGCCGAGTCGATTTGTATACCAACGTGGCGATCGCGTTGCCGCGTAACCCAATGCAGTTGGCGTACCTCGCCAATGACTTGCAGTTGTTGAGTCAGGGCCGCTTCATGCTCGGGCTTGGCTCGCAGATTAAGCCGCAGATCGAGAAGCGCTTTGGGGCCCAGTTCGATCCGCCGGTTGCGCGTATGCGCGAGATGGTCGCCGCAATGCGGGCGATCTTCACTGCATGGTCCACTGGCGAGCGGCTTCGCTTTGAGGGCGACTTCTATCGCCACACACTGATGACCCCGATGTTCAACCCCGGCCCGAATCCTTACGGGCCGCCGCCGATCTGGCTCGGTGCGCTGGGCCCGCTGATGACCCGCATGGCGGGCGAGGTGGCCGATGGGTTGTTGGTGATGCCGTTCAGCACCGAACGCTTCTTCACCGAGCAGACCATGACCAATCTCTCCGCAGGCCTCGCCGCCGCGGGTCGGGCGCGCAGCGATATCAGCGTGATTGCTCAGGCCATCGTCTGCGTTGGGCGCGACGAAGCCGAGTACGCAGCGGCTGTCGGCGGTGTGAAAGGTTTGCTCTCGTTCTACGGATCAACGCCGAGCTACCGGCCGGTGCTCGATGCGCATGGCTGGGGCGATCTGCATGTTGAGCTCAATGTGCTCTCGAAGCAAGGTCGTTGGCTCGACATGATCGGGCTCATCGACGACGACATCTTGCAGACCATCGCTGTATGCGGCACGCCCGACGAAGTTGGGGCAAAGCTGGTTCGTCGGTTCGACGGTGTTGCCGAGCGGGTGGCGTTCTACATGCCGTACGCGGCGTCGACAGAACTGGTGGCGGCAACGGTTGCGGCAGTGCGGGCTAGCGGCGCTGTGTAAGGCCGCCCGGTCGGCGAGCGTGATCGTCAGCGGATCAGGAAGTTGTCGAACTGCCACGGGTCGTTGAGGTTCAACCCATCGCTTTCGTCGCCGTACACCGGGAACAGATCGTTGCGGTCGCGCAGCGGTGTCCAATCGGTGGGTCCCGAGTGCAGCGTGCCCAGATACTTGCGTGACACGTTGAGCACTTCTTCCCACGGCAAGTCGTCGGGTACGAGCAGACCTGCGTTGGGGTTCTTGATCATCCAACTCAACGCGCCGATGATGCTGCCGCCCACTTGAACTGTGGTGGCGCTTTGCCCCGGCACGATGGCGCGGGCTTCGTCGATAGACAGCAACGAACCGGTCCACCAACTGGTGTAGTCGTGACCCATCAGCAACACGCCAAGTTCGTCGCGGCCGCTGATGATCTCGTCGTTCAAAATGCGCTGGCGGCTCTGCATGCGCCAGTCGTTTTGACGCAGTTCGTGAATGCTGGCGATGGCCGACTCGGATGGGCAATAGGCGTAGTGAACGGTTGGGCGGTACAACGGATTGCCAAAGTCGTCCCACACCGTGAGGTGATCGCTGATGGTGAGTGCTTCGCCATGGCGAATGACCATGCCGTGCATCGGGCCACATGGAACCCACGAACGAACCATCGTGTTGAGCCCAGGCTGAGCCATGCAGATTTGGTTGCGGGGGCCTTCGCCATTGTGGGTGTAGGCGTTCTTGGGAAGGCGCAGTTCGTGCGTGCCCCAGCCCATCTCGGCCGGAGCAACGCCCTCTTCGTAGAGGCCATCGACCGACCATGTATTCACGAACTCGTCGAACTCTTTGGGCACGTTGGTGATCTGCGTATCGCGCTCGGAGATGTGAATCACCTTGGTGCCGGTGAGCTGAGCGAGCGTGTTGTAGCTGTTGTCGGCGAGCGCAGTCTCGATGGCGCCAGTGCGTGTGCCGGCGATGCCATCAGATAACAGGCGCGAGCCGATCTCGCGCAGCGCCTGCTTCAAGAAGTGGCTCACAAGGCCAGGGTTGGCGCCGTGCTCAACAATCGCGGTGGCGCCGTTGTTGTCGCCCCACGTGGCCTTCATGCGCCTCAGTTGCGAGTGGCGCACATACAGCGTGCGATCGATGGGGTGGGTGCGTTGCAGATCGTCGTACGGATCCCAAACCTCAACAGAGGTGTTCAGGTAACGGACGTTGTGGTCTCGACACCACTGCAGGATCGTGGGATTGTCGATATTCCAGGCAAGATCGACCAGCAAATCGCCGCTGCCGACACGATCACTCAGGAACGCATTCAGGTTGTCGGGCGTGAGCCGATCTTGTTCGTAATGAACCCCCAGCTCGAGGACCTCGGCGATGCGGGCTCGGTTGTCGACGAAATCGACGACGTTGATGCGATTGGGTTCGATCCCAAGATCACGCACCAACAACGGCACGACGCATTGCGCCACAGAGCCGCACCCGAGCACCAGCACCCGCTGGGGGAGGACAGTCATTCAGCAGATTCCAGAACCAAATCGGCAAGTTGTGCCTCGAAGGACGCAATGACGTCATTGGCAAGAAGACTCTGCCAGTCGTATGCGATGCCTTTGCGGCCTGCGGTGGCAGTGCCATCGAAATTGTTCATGTGAACGCCTCCTGGTGAGATCGGTTTCCTTTCTGGCCGGTTTGTTCCGGACACAGGAAGGCGACCATAACGAGTTCGTCGCGGACTCGCTACTCACTGATTCATCAGACAGAAACGGCTGACTCGTCGGTCAAATTGGCTAACCAAGTCAGCAGTTCGGTGCACAACAGTTCGCGGTCGAAGTCGAGCGCTGCAACGTGGCCACTGTTCGCTAAACGAAGGCGAGTGACGGGTCCATGTCCGGCGGCGATGACGGTGTGTTCGAGCGCGTCAGAGTTCGTCGGATCGACCACATTGTCGTGATCACTTGATGCAATGAGCAGCGGCATATTGAGGCTTGCCATCGTGGCGTTGGCGAGGGTGGCGCCACGACCGAGTTCGATGAGTGAGCGCAGCGGCAGTTCGGCGTACGCGCTGTCGCGCGCGCTTTGGTCGCGAATGTCTGATTCGCCAGCAGGCTGCATCGTTCGGCCGCGGCTGATGAGGTATTCGAAATGCTCGGTGGTATCAGGGTCGGGCGGCAAGACCACAGGGTTGACTACGGCGACACCACGAACATCGTTGCGGTGTGCAGCGGTGAGCAACGCAAGCGTGGCACCCATTGATTGACCCACGACTACGACAGCACCGCAGCGACGCGAGAGCGCGTCGGCCGCCTCGAGCACGCCTTGCATCCAGTCGTTCCAGGTGCAGTCGATGAGGTCTTCGGGTGTGGTGCCGTGCCCGATGAGATGAGGGGCGACCACGGTGTAGCCGGCCTCGTGAATTGCGGCAGTGACTGGCATGATGCTGTGCGGCGTGCCACCCAGACCATGGAGGCAGAGCACTCCAAACGATTTCATGCTGAGGTAGTGACCCGTTCGAGTGCTTGGTTCAGATCGGCGATGAGATCGTTGGGGTCTTCAAGGCCAACTGATACTCGCAGCAGACCCGGGGTGATGCCAGCGGCCGCGAGTTCTTCAGCGGTGAGGCTTGAGTGGGTCGATGTTGCGGGGTGACACATCAACGTCTCGGGGCCTCCGAGCGATGTAGCCACACGCACCAACCGGACGCGTTCGAGAACTGATGTTGCGTGTTCAAGACCACCGGCCACATCGAACGCGAGCACGGTGCCGCTGTTGCGCATTTGCCGCTGACCGAGTTCGTATTGCGGATGTGTGGTGAGACCGGGGTAATGCGCGGCGCGCACTGCGGCGTGCGTAGCGAGCGCCGTGGAGATCTGCATTGCCGACTTCGATTGGTGAGTCGTGCGCACTGCGAGCGTGCGAATTCCGCGGAGTGCGTTGAGCGCGTCGGCGGGCGACGGGGTTGCACCGTGCAGCACGCCGTAGCTCCAGATTTCGTCGAGCAGGTCTCGCTCGCCAGCGATCACACCGAGCGTTGCATCGTTGTGACCATCGATGCCCTTGGTAGCTGAGTGGATCACGAGGTCGACGCCGTGCTGAATCGGGTGCTGACCAAGGGGAGTGGCAAATGTGGAGTCGACCACAGTGAAGGGACCCTTGATCGCGCCAAGCTCATCGAGATCGATCAACTCGAGTAGTGGGTTCGACGGAGACTCGGCGAGCACGAGCATCGTGCGGCCGGGTTGAACTGCAGCAGCAAACGCGCCGGGCTTCGTGCCGTCGACATACGTGACATCGATACCAAATCGCCGACACGGCCCCTGCAAGAAGGCAAGCGTGCCGGCGTAGAGCTGTTGCTGGGCGACGATGTGGCTGCCCGAACTGCACAGCGCCAGAATCGTGGTGCTCAGCGCGCCCATTCCGCTTGCGTATGCAACTGCGTCTTCGGCACCCTCGAGCGCGGCGATGGCTTCTTCGAATGCGCGAACCGTGGGGTTCGCGTAGCGGCTGTAGAACTCTGTGGATCGGCGTCCGGTAGCGCGCCGGCGAGCGTCGACAAGTCCTGTTGACACCCATGTACTCGAGGCCCACAGCGGCGTGGCGAGCGACGTGCCGTTGGCCGATCGGCCGGCGGTAATTGCCGTCGTAGCGGGCTGTTGCGCGCTCGAAGATGGGTGGTCATTGGTCACGCATAGACAATAGGTGCCAGACCCTGCTTCGAGAAAGCGCCATTCAGGGTCTTGGCGTAGATACCCTGCTAGCAACATGCCTGACTCTCCAGCCCACCTCGGCGCTGCACGCGGTCGGCGGACTCCCCCTCACAGGCCCGCCGACGATCACACATCCGAGCACA
>JBAXER010000017.1:0-42323 GCA_037140375.1 Actinomycetota bacterium | reverse complement strand
ACGCAAGTGCCGAACGGACTCTGTTGTGGCGTCCCCAAGGCTGTACTCGCTCGGCAGGTATCCTGCATGAGTCATGACTGATCGACCGCTTCGTCTTCGTTTTGCCCCTTCGCCTACCGGCTTCTTCCACGTTGGTGGTGCCCGCACGGCTCTCTACAACTGGGCAATCGCTCAACGCGAGGGTGGCACCTTTGTGCTGCGCATCGAAGACACCGATGAAGCGCGAAATCAGCCTGAGTGGACGCAGGGCATCATCGATGCCTTGGCGTGGATCGGCATTTCTTCCGACGACGAACACTTTGAGGGCCCCTACTTTCAGAGCACGTATGCCGATGCGCACATCGCCGCCGCCACGCGCCTCCATGAGGCCGGCGTTGCGTATTACTGCGACCTCACCGGTGACGAAGTGCAAGATCGCGCCAAGGCCAATGGCAAGCCCGGCTACGACGGTTACTCGCGTGATCGAGGTCTCGAAGCCGGCCCTGGCCGTGTGCTCCGTTTCCGGGTTCCTGAGGGCACCACGATTGTGCACGACCTCGTCCGTGGCGAGGTGTCGTTCGACAATTCGAACATCGAAGACTTCGTGCTGTTACGCGGCAACGGGTCGCCAATGTTCTTGTTGGCCAACGTTGTCGACGACATCACCATGCGCATCAGCCATGTGGTGCGCGCCGAAGAGCACCTTCCGAACACGCCCAAGCAGCAGATGTTGTGGAACGCACTTGGCGTCGACCCGCCGGTGTGGGCGCACGTTCCAGTGCTGGTCAACGAGCAACGCAAGAAGCTCTCGAAGCGGCGCGACAAAGTTGCGGTCGAGCAGTACCGGGCCGAGGGCTTTCTCGCCGACGGCATGGTGAACTACTTGATGACTCTCGGATGGGCCCCCAGCGGCGACACCGAGATTGTTCCGTGGTCTCGTGTCGTGGCCGACTTCCGTCTCGAAGACGTGAACCACTCGCCAGCGTTCTTCGACCTGAAGAAGCTGTCGGCCTTCAATGCCGAATACATCCGCGCCCTCAGCCTCGATGCGTTCATCGAAGCTTGCGCTCCGTTTGTTCTCGCTCCCGATGTGCCGTGGAACCCTGAGCACTTCAATCCGGTGGTGTTCTCGGCGATGGCGCCGCTGGCTCAGACACGCGTCACGCGACTCGACGAGGTCGTGCCGATGGTCGACTTTTTGTTCCTCGTCGAACCGCCTATCGACGACGCTGCGTTCACGAAGACCATGGGTGGCCCCAACGCTCGCGAGCTTCTCAGCGAAGTCATTGCGGCCTACGGCACTGCCGAATGGGAACACGAAGCGCTCAAAGAAACGCTCGAAGCGATCGGCGAGGGTTACCAACTCAAGCTCGGCAAGGCTCAGGCGCCCATCCGAGTCGCGGTCACCGGGCGCACCGTTGGCCCGCCACTGTTCGAATCATTGGTGTTGCTTGGCCGCGACGAAACATTGCGTCGCCTGCAAGCAGCGCTGCAACGCGCCGGAGCCACGCCGGGGTGAGTAGCGATGCCCCCGATGCTGTTCGCACAGATGGGCGCACCGTGCGTCCACGTTGGCGGCGTCGGGTTATCAGCACAGTGTTGGTCATTGTTTGCCTCGTCGGCGCGTACTACGGCGTCAACTTGTTTCAGGTGTGGTCGGTAGGGAACGGCGATCAGACTCGTCCGGTAGACGCGATTGTGGTGCTCGGTGCAGCGCAATACGACGGCCGGCCGTCGCCGCAGTTGCGGGCGCGTCTCGATCACGTCGTCGAGTTGTGGAAACTTGGTGTGGCGCCGCTCGTGGTTGTCACTGGCGGCAATCAACCCGGCGACCGCTTCACTGAGGCCAGCGCATCGGCCGCTTACCTTTCCCAACACGGCGTCGCCTCGGCTGCCATCCTGCAGGAGAACCGCAGTCACTCGAGTTGGGAGTCGCTGGCGGGCGTGGCGAGGTTGCTCAACGAACGTGATGCCAGCCGGGTGTTGCTGGTCAGCGATCCGTTTCATTCGCTGCGAATCCGTCTCGTAGCGCAAGAGTTGGGGCTCACCGCGTACGTATCGCCCACCCGAACAAGCCCGGTTCGCGGCGCGACGGCAGTGATCAAAGAGCTCAAAGAAGCGGTGGGCGTCTCGCTCGGCCGCGTGATTGGTTTCAAGAGGTTGTTCTCTCTCACCGGTTGAATGTTGGCGACTCGCTACTGAGCGGTACACTTCGTTGCCCTCACGGGGAATCGTGATGGGGAGTGGTGTAACTGGCAACACAGCAGTTTCTGGTACTGTTATTCAGGGTTCGATTCCTTGCTCCCCAGCTCAACGACGGTCGGTCTACTGGTTTCCAGTGGCCGACATTGTTCGTTTTCGGCAGATGTTTGTGCCGAGGAGATGCGATCCATTGTGCTCGCCGGTTGGCCTGTCGCTGCGCTGACGCTAGATTACGAAGGCTACTTGCACGGCCCCATCGTCTAGTGGCCTAGGACACTACCCTCTCAAGGTAGCGGCACGGGTTCGAATCCCGTTGGGGCTGCCAACACGTGACCAGATCAGGTCATGTTTCTGAGCTGCCGGCATGGTTGCGCAGGACCTGCCACAACGCTGAGGCCTTGGCACCGATCGACGGTTGGTCGGTATGGCTTCGCGCTTCGGTCATCACACGCGGGCCAGTGACCACCAGGCCGTGACCGGGCAGGAGGTGCTCCACGTCGAGGGCGCGGAGTCGGGCCTCGCTGGTTGCCGACAACTCGGGGTCGACGAACTCGGGGTTGAACCACGCCCGTCCGTGGGCCGACAGGACCGCATCGCCTGAAAGAAGGGTGCGGGTGGGTGCATGGAAGAGGCAGGTTGAGTCATCGCTGTGGCCGGGAGTGTTGAGCACCTGCCAGTCGGGGAGCCCGGGGAGGTGGTCGCCGTCGGACAGCCACGAGTCCGGTTCGAACGGGAGCCGAACCCCTTTGCCGCTCCAGCCAATCGACGGCGCCGTGCCGGCGATTTCCTTGCTGGCCTGCAGGTCACGGGGCTGGCTCGCCATCACTGGGAGGATCTGCGAGACCTCCCTGATGCCCGGCGGGCGCAGGGCCCGTGTCCCTGCGCGCATCTCAGCGATCGCGATTGGGAGGTGCACGGCGGTTCCATGCTGGTCGCGCAGCGGTGGGAGGCCGCCGACGTGGTCTGCGTGTCCGTGGGTGGCCACTGCCGCCCCGAGCTCGGACAAGTGCGACCCCCGGCGAGACAACACGTCCGCCACGAGCGGGAGCTGCGATGGCATACCCAGGTCGACCACGAATGGTTGTCCGTCGCCGCCGTCGTGGATGACGTAGCAGTTGTAGAGCCACCTCGAGATCACGGTGACGCCGATCTCGGGTAACTCCGTGATCACCGGTGTCGGAGCGGATCGTTTGGCACGCATGGCCGGACCCTATACCTTCGAGTGGGCTGTCGTACCGGAACCTCGATGATTTCGAGTAACACCAAAAACGCTGTGAACTGCGCTTTTGTGTTTCGGGCGAACCGTACAAGTCCTGTCTACGCACTTTCTTCAGGTAGCGGCACGGGTTCGAATCCCGTGGGGGCTGCCAAGGCGCTTATAGCGCTTCGGTGTGTTGCTCTGGGTCTCGGGGCAAGCGACCTGTGAGCGTGACCTCGAGGGCGATGTCGCGCAGCTTTCGGTTCAGATGCTGCGACGCGGAGCGCAACAGTGCAAACGCTTGATCGGCGTTGATTGAGCCGGTTGCCATCAAGATCCCTTTGGCCTGCCCGATGAGGTCGCGTGTCTCCAGGGCAATCGACAGGTTCTCGCCAACCTCGACCGACCGCCAATATGTGTGGACGTTGCCAATGGCTGTGCTGACGAGTTGCGAAAATCTTTGGGCTCGATCGAGCTCGCGTCGATTGAACTGCGCTTCGTTCATTCCGTACATCGTGAGCGCGCCCACCGATGTCTCGTCGCATGTCAACGGCAATGAGAGCGAGCGGGTCACCGAGTGTTCGGCGGCGGCTTGTGCGAACGCTGGCCAACGCTGCAACGTGGAGGAAATCGGGTCGACGAAGGTGACACGCTTATTGCGAAGTGCATCGATGCCAGGTCCAGATTGTGCCTCGAGCTGGGCTTGCTCAAGTGCGAATGATGCGGGGCCTTGCACCACGACCACCTCGGGGTGACCCTTGAGCCCGAGGGTGACGGCTGCTTCGTCGGACCCGATGGGCGCGGTGCACGCCACTTGGGCGATCCGTTCGAGGGCTCTGAAGAGGCTTGCGTCTAGTGCCAAAGGACTGCTGAGCGCGATGACTGATTCAGCGAGGACCTGGCTCACATTGGGCATGAAGCCTCGGCTTTCGGGAATGCTGAGTCGGTCTGACATCAACGACCGTAACCCCGCAGCATGTGGTCCCGGCAGGGTCTTTAGTCCACAATTTTGGGCCGAAACGCCTTGTCAATATTTCCTGAATCATTTATTCTGTCCTCAAGTGGTTCAGACAGCAGCCACCCGCAACAGGTCTCTATCTGATTGAGGGTGTGATGATGGTTCAAGGCCAAGCCAGCGACGGTTTCACCGGCGGCAACGACTTACTCGCTCAACCAAATCTTGTGGGAGCTGAGCCGCGAATCGTGTTCGTGGGTCGACCGGGATCAGGCAAGGGCACGCAAGGCAAACGATTGGCCGAGCGCCTTGATGTTCAGTATCTGTCGACTGGCGATCTCTTGCGTCGTCATATTGCATCGTCCACTGCGCTCGGACGGGCAGTCGCTCGCGTTGTGAACTCGGGCGGTCTGATTCCCACGTTGCTGATGGTTGCAATTGTCGAGGGGTGCGTCGACGCTGGGGGATACGTACTCGATGGGTTTCCGCGAACGGTTGATCAGGCCTCTACGATTTTGAGGCACAGCGACCTTGCCCCGAGCCTCGCCATCGAGCTGGTCGTGCCCCCCGACGTAGCGATGTCTCGCCTCGCCAGCCGAGGTCGCGTCGATGACATCGCCGCAGTGGCGCGTCAACGCCTCGCGCTGTACGAGCAAGAGACCGCTCCGGCGCTTGGTCTCCTTGCCGAACGGTCGTTGCTGCGCCGGGTGGACGGGGCTGGTTACCCCGACGAGATTGCGGCGCGGGTATGGGAAGCGGTGCGGCCTGTGATGCAGGGAAGTAGCGAATCGGCGGCGCCTGCGAGTAACTGACGTGGCGCACCGACATGACAGATTGGGGCATGGATTTCGCTCCCGACGAAGATCATCTGGCAATCATCGAGGCTGTCGATTCGACCTGCGCCGCGTTCGACGACCAGTACTGGTCGGAATGCGATATCGAGCACCGCTTTCCCTGGGATTTCTATCGAGTGATGGCCGAGGGTGGTTGGGTTGGCATTGCGATCCCCGAGCAATACGGCGGCGGAGGCCGCGGCATCACTGAGGCAGCGTTGGTGTTGAACCGCGTGGCTGCATCGGGTGCGGCGATGAACGGTTCGACCGCATTGCACCTCACCATGTTCGGCTTGAATCCGGTGGTGAAGTTTGGCAACGAACGGCTCAAGAACACGTTCCTGCCGAGAGCTGCATCGGGTGATCTGCACGTTGCGTTTGGTGTCACCGAACCCGACGCTGGCACCGACACCGGTCGCATCACTACTCGCGCGGTCGAGGACGGCGCAGGTGGTTGGATCATCACCGGTCGCAAGATCTGGACCTCGAAGGCACTTGAGTCAGAGGTGGTGCTGCTGCTGGTTCGCACCGATCACGACGACACGAATCGGCTCAACGGATTGAGTTTGTTCTTGGTAGATCTCGATCCGAAGTACGTAGACATTCGCCCGATCCCCAAGGCCGGCCGCAACGCAGTGGCCTCGTGCGAAGTCGCCTACGACGGGTTGCCGGTAGAGGGCTGGCGAATGGTGGGCGAGCGCGGCCGCGGGTTCCAGCACATCTTGCATGGCATCAACCCTGAGCGCATCTTGTTGTCGGCGATGGCCTGTGGCATCGGTGAGGTAGCGGTGCGACGGGCGGTGCAATACGCAAATGAACGCATCGTGTTCGATAGGCCCATTGGAGCGAATCAGGCCATTGCACATCCGTTGGCGAAAGCACATATGGAGCTGGGCGCTGCATACCAAATGATGCGGCTTGCTGCATGGCGCTATGACAACGGACTCAACTGCGCCGAAGAGGCAAACACCGCCAAATATCTCGCCGCCGAAGCCAGTTATTTTGCCGCCGATCAGGCAGTGCAAACCTTGGGTGGACTCGGTTATGCCACTGAGTATCACGTAGAGCGTTACTGGCGTGAGGCCCGGTTGCAGAGGCTTGCGCCGGTGAGCCAAGAGATGACCTGCAACTTCATTGCCCAGCATGTGTTGGGCTTGCCGCGCAGCTACTGATTCGGTTCGGGCGTGGCAGGCGTGTTGCGCTCTTGCTCCTGTGTGAGCTGTTGCAGCGCTTGAACGAGCAGCGCATGTTCGGCTGCGTGCACGCGGGCCTCAAGCGTTTCGAGCGAATCGAGGGGGTTGATTTGTACCTCAACGCTGGCGATGACATCGCCTTCGTCGACGCGCTCGTCGGGAACGTAATGCACCATCACGCCAGTGCGGGTCAAGCCTGATTGCTTGTGCTCGGCGAGGGCACGTTCGATGGCATGAGTGCCGGGGAACTCGCCCGGCAACGCTGGGTGCAGGTTGATCACCTGGTTTGGAAAGGTCGACAGAAACGCCATGGTAAGGATTCGCATCCAGCCGGCAAGCACCACAAAGTGAGGTTCGAACGCTGCTACCAACTCGCCAAGGCGAATGTCGTATTGCTCGCGTGTCTCGCCGGGAAGTTTGGTGACCGACAGCGACGGCACGCCACTGTTGGCAGCTCGAGCGTGTGCGAACGCATCAGCATTGTTGGAAACAACGGCGACGATGCTTGCGTTGAGCCGACCATCGGCTGACGCGTCGAGCAATGCCTGCAGATTGCTGCCATTGCCGGAGGCCAGCACCACGATGCGCGTGGTCACCCGAGCTGCACCCGCTTGGTGCCTGCGACGATTGAGCCGATGATGTAGGTGGGCTCTGGAATCGCTGCCTGCAGTTCGGCGACGCGTGCAGCGTCGACCACGATGACCATGCCGACGCCCATGTTGAGCGTGCGGTACAGCTCGTCGGTGCCGAGTCCGGTAGCGACCTCGGAGACAAGCTGAAACAGCGGCGGCATCGGCCACGAGCCAAGCGTGATCGCGGCGTCGCAATCGGGCGGCAAGATGCGCGGCACGTTGTCGATGAGGCCGCCACCGGTGATGTGAGCGAGACCCTTGATGAGTCCGTGATCTTCGAGGGCTGATCGCAGTGAGTTGAGGTAGCTGCGATGTGGAACCAGCAAGGCGTCGCCGATGGGGCGATCGAGCGGCTCGGGTTGTGCGTCGAGCGGCAACCAGTCGAAGAGCTTGCGTAGTAGCGAGTATCCGTTGGTGTGCGGGCCGCTAGAGCCCATGCCCAACAGCACATCGCCGGGGGCAATGGTGGACAACGGCAACAGGCGCTCGCGTTCGACGACGCCAACAAGTGTGCCGGCGACGTCGAAGGCACCGGGCATGTACACGCCAGGCATTTCGGCGGTCTCGCCGCCGAGCAGCACACAGCCGGAGGCGGCGCAAGCAATGGACATGCCGTTGACGACGGCCGCCACTTGCTCGGCGCGGATGACGGACGACGCGAAGTAGTCGAGGAAGAACAACGGCCGAGCGCCCTGTACGAGCACGTCGTTGATGCAGTGGTTCACGATGTCTTGGCCGGGCACGTCGTAGCGACCGGCGCGCGCGGCGAGTTCGACCTTGGTGCCGACGCCATCGGTGGACGCCACCAGCACCGGGTGTTGCATGCCCATGATTTCGCTGAGATCGAAGGTGCCACCGAATGCTCCGATGCCACCGAGCACCGAGCTGGTGTGTGTCTTTTCGACGCTGTCTTTGAGTTGATCAACGGCGCGGGTGCCCTCGTCGATGTCGACGCCTGCTGCGGCATATGACGACAGCGTTGCGCCATGCGCGCGCCAGCCGATGTCTCGGCGGTATCGGCTACCGGCGGGCGCCACTGTGTCGGCGAGCTCGTAGGCGGCGGTGCGGGCATGGGCAAGCGTTTGGGCAATGCCCACGGCGGTGTATTCGCGACCGCCCACGTTTCCGCGAAAGAGCAATTGGTGATCGGTGTCGGGAACCTCGCAGCGCAGCGCGCCCAGTGATGATCCGGTTGCTGGGTAACTGGGGGCGGCGATGACTACGCCGAGCGCAGTTGCATTGCGAATTTCGATAGGCGTGGTTGCCAGTTGGCCGTTGCAGCAGGCGAGCATGATCTCGACAATGTCGGACTCGATGAGCGGGATGAGTACCTGAGCCTCGGGGTCGCCGAATCGACAGTTGAACTCGAGCAGCTTTGGCCCATCGGTAGTGAGCATCAAACCTGCGTAGAGCATGCCGACGAACGGCGTGCCGTTGGCGCGCATGTGGTCGACGACGGGCTGGATGAACTGCGCTGTGAGTTTGTTGAGGTCGTATGGCACTGGCGCCGGAGCGAACGCACCCATACCGCCGGTGTTGGGGCCGGTGTCGCCTTCGCCGAGACGCTTGTGGTCTTGGGCAAACGGCAGTGGACGAGCGGTGTTGCCATCGCAGAAGGCCAGTAACGAGCATTCGGGGCCACGTAGTCGTTGCTCGAGCACCACTGGACCGGTAGTGAAGAACGATCGGATGGTGGCCTCGCATGTTTCGTCGTCGAGTGGCACCACCACGCCTTTCCCGCCAGCGAGCCCAGCTTGCTTGACCACGATTTTGTCACCGAGTGTGCGCCACCAACTGAGAGCCGCAGGGAGTTCGGCGCTTGATTCGAATGCTGCCCATGCGGGCGACGGCAACTGCAGCACAGAAGCGACTTGGCGAGTAAACGATTTCGACCACTCGAGCTGTGCAGCGGCGCGTGATGGACCGAACACGGCGATGCCTGCCGCAGCGATGTTGTCGGCGAGGCCAGCGGCCAAGGCAACCTCGGGGCCGATGACAACCAGCGCGATGTTGCGCTCGACAGCGAATGCCGTGAGTGCCTCAACATCGTGCGCTGCAATGTCGACGCGCTCGCCAGGAGTGGAGTCGTTGCCGGGAGCGACAAACAATTTGGCGCACAACGACGAGCGATGAACCGCCCATGCAAGCGTGTGCTCGCGGGCACCGCCGCCAACGATGAGGATGTCGAGAGGTGTAACCGAGCTTCGGCTCACGCAAGCACGCCCTCAAACTTGAGCTTGCCGCGGGTCTCGCCAATGTTGATGGGATAGCTGCCCGTGAAGCACGCGTTGCAATAGCCAGAGTCACGGTCGATGGCTCGCATCATGCGGTCGAGCGACAGGAACGCCAGCGAGTCGGCGCCGATATGGGCGCGTATTTCCTCGACCGTACGTTTGGCCGCAATGAGTTCGTCTTCGTGGCCCATGTCGACGCCGAAGTGACAAGCGTGGGTGATTGGCGGACACGTGATGCGCATATGCACCTCACTGGCGCCGGCTTCGCGAAGCAGCGCAACGAGCGGTCCTGCCGTGGTGCCACGAACGAGTGAGTCGTCGATGAGCACAACGCGCTGGCCGGCGAGGTTGGCCCCGAGTGCATTGAATTTCATGGCGACGCCGCGCTCGCGCATTGCCTGCGTTGGCTCGATGAACGTGCGGCCGATGTAACGGTTCTTGATGAGGCCGTCGTTATACGGAATGCCGCTGCGTCGGGAATAACCAATGGCGGCCGGAATCGACGAGTCGGGAACGGGCACCACGACATCGGCTTCGGCGCCCCACTCGTCGGCGAGTTCTTCGCCCAGACGTTGGCGAACCTGGTGCACGTTGCGGTCGTCCCATTCGCTATCGGGACGACTGAAGTAGACGAACTCGAACGAACACAGGGCGCTCTTCACGGCGGGGGCAACTGCCTGGCGGCGGTGCATCTCGGCGCCCATCAAGGTGACGATTTCGCCGGGCTGCACTTCGCTGATCTCGACACAACCCAATGTGCTGAGCGCGCATGTCTCGGAAGCAACGGCGAATCCGCCACGGGGCAGACGGCCAACCGAGAGTGGCCGGAACCCCCACGGGTCACGAACGGCGAGCACGCGATCGTTGGCCAAGATGACCATCGAGTAGGCGCCCTTCCATGCGGGCATCGTGCGCTCGATGCGCTCTTCCCACGTGCGACCGCCGGCTGCGGCAAGCATGAGTGTGAAGACCTCGGTGTCGCTGGTGGCGGTGAGTCCGAAGCCGCGGCCCAACAGTTCGTCGCGAAGGTCGCCGGCGTTGACGAGGTTGCCGTTGTGGGCGACTGCGAGTGTGCCGTGCATTGTCTCGACCAAGAACGGCTGAATGTTGCGCAGGCTGGAGCTTCCGGTGGTGCTGTAACGGGTGTGGCCAATGGCGTGGTAGCCAGCGAGCGGTGCAAGTGCCTCGGGGGTGAACACGGTGGAGACCAGACCGGCATCTTTGTGAACACGAGCGCGTTGTCCGTCGCTGACAGCAATGCCGGCCGCTTCTTGGCCGCGGTGTTGCAGGGCAAACAATCCAAAGAACGCGAGCTGCGCAACGCCCTCGCCGTGAGGCGTGGAGATGCCGAGCACGCCACATTCGTCTTTGGGCGAGTCGTCGTCGAGAGAACCGGCGCCGATCTCGATGTCGAGGCTGTTGTTCGCGTTGGTCACGTTGTTCATAGGACTCCTGCTCGGCGAAGTGCCTCGTTGAGCCGTGGCTCGACGGGGTAGCTACCCGGTTGAAACGGACGGCATGTGAGCCGTTCGAAAGCGTTGATGTAGCGAGCGCTCGTCTCGGCGCTCACCTCAGGACCGAGGTCGGGTGACGGGCCGTTGCCGTCGTAGCCGGCTGCGATGAGGGCTCGACGAATGGGCTCTTTGTCGAGGCTCTCTGGGTCTTCGTTGCGTGCCAAGCGCTCATCGTAGGTTGCGGCAACCCACAGCCTTGACGAGTCGGGGGTATGCATCTCGTCGATGAGGATGAGCGTGCCGTTGGGGTCGATTCCGAACTCGTACTTGGTGTCGGCGAGGATGAGCCCGGCGTTTGCTGCAATCTGTTGGCCGCGTGCAAACAGGCTGAGCGCAGCGGCCTCGACCTGAGCCCAGATCTCGGCTGACACGTGGCCGGCGCCGACGACATCGGCGCACGAAATGGGTTCGTCGTGAGCGCCGGCGTGTGCCTTGGTGGTGGGCGTGATGAGCGGCGTATCGAGTTGTTGGTGCTGGCGCAAACCATCGGGGAATCGGTAGCCGTAGATGGTGCGCTCGCCGTGGCTATAGCGATGCCACAGCGCCGTAGAAGTGACGCCGGTGATATGGCCGCGCACGACAACTTCGATCGGTAGCGGTGATGCCTCGATACCGATGGTGGCGTTGGGATCGGGCACGCCCAACACATGGTTGGGAATGATGTCGGCTGTGTTTGCGAACCACCATGCGGCGAGCTCGTTGAGCACCTGCCCCTTATAGGGAACGGCGGCGACTACACGGTCGAACGCCGAGAGGCGATCGGTGGTGATGAACAGCCGCTCGAGGTCGGGCAGCGCATACGAGATGCGCACCTTGCCCACGCGGCGGTCGGTGAGATCGAGATCGATGTCGGTGAACGGCGTGGGTAGCGCAGTGTTCATCAGAGTTGACTCGCGTGTCGTACGCCGGCCTGAAACAAGCCGAGGCCAATACCGCCGCGATGACCGCGGATGAATTGTGGGTGTTGCCGCTGGACGATGTGATCTTCGGGGTGAGGCATCAAGCCAAGTACGAGGCCGGTGGTGTCGCAGATGCCAGCGATGTCGGCAACGGATCCGTTGGGGTTGGGGCTTGAGTAACGCAATGCGATCTGATCGTTGGAGTGCAGCGCGGTCAGCGTGGTGTCGTCGCACACAAAGCGACCTTCGCCGTGAGCAATGGGGCAGTGGATGTCGGCATCAAGGTCGGTAGTCCAGATGCAACGCTGAGAAACGGGTTGGAGTTGCACCCATTCGCACATGAAGCGACCGTGATCGTTGGGGCCGAGGGCGGCCTTGAGGTTTGCCCCTGGAAGAAGGCCAGTGCGGATGAGCGCTTGGAACCCGTTGCAGATACCGATGACTGGCTTGCCGGCGGCAACGAACGCCGCGAGTTCGGCGGTGAGGCGGGTTGACAGTTCGAGCGCAAAGAGTCGACCGGCGCCAAGGGCATCGGCGAACGAGAAACCGCCGGGCAGCAACAGCATCTGAGCGTTGTGGAGCAGCGACGGCGTCTCGAGGATTTCGCTGAGCAGCACAACGTGAGCATCAGCGCCGGCTTGCTCGAGAGCGAACACGGCGTCGCTGTCGCGGTTGGTGCCGGGGGCGCGCACCACAAGAGCGCGTGGACGGCTGTTGGCGATGGTCATGCCGTGGTTCCGTTGAACGAGTGAACCAGTTGCGCCACGGTGAGGTTGAGTTGTGATCCGAACTGCACGCTTTGGTCGGCCGACACGTTGCCGATGACCGCTGCCAGAGTTGTATCGGACGCGCTGTTGATGGCTTCGACAAACTGGGCAACGTTGCTTGGTTCGATTTCGCACACGATGCGGCCGGTGCTCTCGCTGAACAACGCGGTGACGATGTCGTGATGAATTGTTGAAGGGCTGACGCTTGCACCGAGTCGGCCGGCGATGGCCATCTCGGCCACGGCCACGGCAACGCCGCCTTCGCTGCAGTCGTGCGCTGAGACAACGAGGCCGTCGACGATGCAGCGATGCAGCGCTTTGTAGAGCGCCGGAGATGCTGCTTGCGGTGCGGGCACGGCGCGTGGCTGCTGATCGCCGATGACCATCGACAAGTGGCTGCCGCCGAATTCTGAGCGGGTGGAGCCGAGCAGCACCAGTGAGTTACCGACGCCTTTGAGGTCGGGGGTGACCACGGCGCCTGCGTCGGCAACGGGGGCCACTGCAGTGATGACAAGCGTGGGAGGAATGGCGTGGCGTTTGCCGTCGGCCGCAAGGTATTCGTTGTTGAGCGAGTCTTTGCCCGACACGAACGGCGCACCATAGGCGCGTGCTGCATCGCAGCATCCGCGAACGGTGACAACAAGATCGCCAAACGTGGAAGCTCGGGTTGGGTTGCCCCACGAGAAGTTGTCCATCAGCGCGATAGCTGCTGGGTCGCCGCCAGCGACAACGACATTACGAATGGCTTCGTCGACCACGGCCCACGCCATGTGCTCGGGATCGCTGAGACCGAACCATGGGTTGACACCGATACCGATCGCGATGCCGTCAGTATCGGACGGTCCGGCCAACACCACGCCGTCGGCGGGGCCGTCGTTGCAGGCTCCGGTGAGCGGGCGGATGACGGTGGAGCCAAGCACTTCGTGGTCGAAGCGGCGGATGACCGCTGCTTTGCTCGAGATGTTTGGGTGGGCAAGTAGGGCCAGCAATGCGCCAGCGAGGTCATCGCACTGGGGCACTGATTCGGCGCGCTGCGGCTGCGGCAGCGTTGCTTGCAGGCGCCGACGCGGCCGACCTTTGTGTAAGAACGTGGTGGGCAGATCGACGATTGGCGTTGCGTTGTGACGGACCACAAGCTGCGAGTCGCCGGTGAACGAGCCGAGGTCGCTGAGCTCAACACCATGGTGATGCGCCAGCGCGGCGAGCTCGACGAGCTGATTCGGGTGTACCGCAACGACCATGCGCTCTTGTGCTTCGCTGAGCCAGATCTCCCACGGAGCGAGACCGGCATATTTGAGAGGCACGAGGTTGAGCTCGACATCGGCGCCAACACCGTCGCCAAGCTCGCCAATCGCCGATGACAAACCGCCAGCGCCGCAGTCGGTGATGGCGGTGTAGAGATGCCATGCGTCGGCAAGTAAATCGCTGACGAGCTTTTCGGTGATGGGGTCGCCGATCTGCACGCTGGCGCCGGCGACATCGCCAGTGGTTGCGTCCATCTCCATTGAGGAAAAGGTGGCGCCACGAATGCCGTCGCGTCCGGTGCGTCCGCCGAGCAGAATTACCCGATCGCCCGGATGCGGACCGGTGAGCACTGGTCGTGGCGACGGGGCAACGCCGATGCATCCGGCAAACACCAACGGATTCGACACGTAGGCGGGATCGAACAGCACGCTGCCAGCAACCGTTGGCAAACCGATCTTGTTGCCGTAGTCGGCAATGCCAGCGACAACGCCTTCGATGATTCGCGCCGGGCTGAGCACGCCATCGGGCAGTTGATCGTCGGTGGTATCGGCGGGCCCGAAACAGAGAATGTCGGTGCATGCAATGGGCTGATGCGCCGCGCCGAGGATGTCTCGAATGACTCCGCCGACGCCGGTGTTGGCCCCACCAAATGGCTCGATGGCCGAAGGGTGATTGTGGGTCTCGCACTTGAGTGCGTACGTGCGGGTAGGCGTGAACTGCACGATGCCGGCGTTGCCGTCGAATGCAGACACCACAAAGCTGGCATTGATCTCGTTGGTCGAGCGCCGAAGCTGATCGAGCAAGGGCTCGAGGACCGTGCCATCGGGCAGCACGATGTCGGCCCGAAAGCTCTTGTGGGCACAGTGCTCGCTCCAGGTCTGGGCGAGCGTTTCGAGTTCGGCGTCGGTTGGCAAGCGATTCGCTGCGCTGAAGTGATCGCGGATCACATGCAGTTCGGCGAGGTCGAGCGCAAGCCCGCGCTGCGAGCTGAGCCGGCCGAGTGCGTCGTCGTCGAGCGCAAGGTCGACTAACTCGGTGGGTGACACGGTGGTTTCGCGTAATGCGTAGCCGGGCTCGACGGTGGTTCCAGTAGCCCATCGCTCGATGACAGCGTTGGTGTAATGGCTGCGGATCTCACGGTCGTCGAGCGAGTGCTTGAGATCGACGAGCCGGCCAACGGCAGCATCGGTGACGTGAATACCGAGTAGAGAAGCAGCATGGATGACCTGCTCTGCGGCGGTATCGGTGACTCCGGGAATGAGGCCGATGTCGAGTTGCAGTGGGCCGACTGGGGTGTCCCATGAGCCCGATTCGAGCAACGGATCGCACAGCACAGATTGCAAGCGCTGGCGGTCGAGATCGCTGAGGGCGCACTCGATGGTGACTGTGGTGGCCAGCGTTGGCGAGTGGTGCGAACGAAGGGTAAGGCGGTGGCGATCGCTGGTCGAAGCGTCACCATGAGCCATGCGATGACCCTAGGAGAGATGCTCCAACTGGCCTATTTCGGTGAACGAAAAATCAACAAGGGCTAGATCCGCGGCGTGATTTCGCGACGCTCGAAGGTGATCTCGTTGACGAACTCGGTGTCGACCGCGACTCCAAAGCCGTTACCGGTGGGCACAGTGATCTGGCCGTTGGTCAGGTCGAACGGTGCCGTGATGTCGCGATGCCAGTAGCGCTTGGTGGCCGAGATGTCGCCGGGCAGCGTGAACCCGGGCAACGACGCGAGCGCCAGGTTTGCCGCTCGACCGATTCCGGTTTCCAACATGCCGCCACACCAAACCGGAATGCCCGCATCGAGGCAGAGATCGTGAATGGCCACAGCGGCGCGGTAGCCGCCCACCCGGGCGGGCTTGATGTTCACGATGTCGACGGCGTTGAGGGCGATGGCCGAGCGCACGTGGTCGATGGATCCGATCGCTTCGTCGAGGCAGATGGGAGTGCTGACGCGACGACGGAGTTCGGCATGACCGACCAAGTCGTCTTCGCCAAATGGTTGCTCGATGAGTAACAGGTTGAACGGATCGAGGCGAGCGAGATGGTCGATGTCGGAGACGTTGTACGCCGTGTTCGCATCAACCTGCAACATCAGGTTCGGATTGGCTTCACGTACGCGACGAACCGGTTCGATATCGAAACCAGGTTCGATCTTGAGTTTGACGCGTGAGTAACCCTCGGCCACGTAATCGGCTACGACGTGAACGAGTTCGTCGATGGTCTCGGTGATACCCACCGAGACTCCGACACTCACTGCCGGGCGCGAGGCCCCGAGGTAGCGCTGAAACGATCGCCCCTCAGCGTGAAGCTGCGCGTCGAGCAGCGCCATTTCGAGCGCTGCTTTGGCCATGCGGTGACCCTTCACCGGAGCGAGGATCGCCGCTACGTCGTGCACATGGAAGGGAGCAGCAGCGAACAGTCGCGGAATCAGATGTTCGACGAATACGTAGTCGGCAGCGTTGTGGAACTCGCTGAGATACAGCGGCTCGGATTCGATGGACGACTCGCCCCAGCCCTCGCCTTGCTCGGTGACAACACGGATGACCATGACCTCGCGAACTGACTCGGTGCCAAAGCTGGTGCGGAATGGCCGCACCAGTGGCATACGGAGCCGCCGCAGCTCGAACATGAGCGGAGTGATCAACAGATCAGAATGCATGGGGTAACTGTGGCACCTCTGCGACACTGGCGTATGGAAATCAACCAACTGTTCGGCTTACCGGCGCACCCGATACTTGTCCATGCCGCCGTTGTGCTGGTGCCGCTCGCGGTGATCGGGCTCTTCCTCATTGCGCTCCTGCCATCACTGCGTCCGAAGTATTCGATACTCGTCGCAGTCGTTGCGTTCGTTGCTACTGGTTCCGTCGGCCTTGCTCAGGGCAGCGGCGAAGCGTTGTTGGAATCGGTGAAGCGAACTCAACTGGTGGTTGATCACGCCCAGATGGGTGAAGACCTGTTGCCGTGGGCGTTCGGCGTGTTGTTGGCGGCCGCCTTCTTGGCGCTTGTTGAAGTGATGCGTCGCCGCGACAAGCCACTGAACCTTCCTGCGAAGGCCACATCGATTGTCGTTGTGGTGTTCTCGTTGCTGGTTTCGGCTGGGGCCATCTACACCGTGATCAAGATCGGCCACAGCGGCGCCAAGGCCACGTGGAACTCGGTGAAACCCTGAGTGTGCGTGATCGTGTGCGTGATCGTTGCGTGATCGTCAGGTCTGGCGCGGGAGCAACACGGCTGCGGCGGCCTCGAGTTCGCTGACCCACGCGTCTTCGCTACCCGGTTCGGAGATTGGCAACACCACAAATTTGGTGGTGCCTACATCGACGAAACGATCGATGTGCGCGAGCAACTGATCCCAGCCTTGAGGCACAATTTCGGAGAGGTTGTCGAGGTCGGGACGCCTCGCGGCAAGGCCGGCAAGCAACGCGTCGGGTAAGGGCGCATGTGAGTAGGGGATCAGCGCGCCGAAGTGATCGGCGGGCACTTCGCGGTCGTGTTCACGGGCAACTTGCTCGATGATCGGCCGCGCTGCGGCGACATCGGCAGGGGTGACGAACGACGGCAACCAACCGTCGGCGAGTCGGCCGACTCGTTTCAGTTCGGATGGGGCAATGCCGCCAAGCCATACCTCGAGTGGTTGCTGCTTGGGCTTGGGCAGCACCCGCAAGCGGTCGTAGTGGAACCGTTCGCCGTGGAAGGTGACCTCGGCCTCGCTCCAGCACGCTCGCATCACGGCGAGCGACTCGTCGAAAATCTTGGCGCGTTCTTTGCGCTCAACGCCGAAGGCCTGCTGTTCGTGCGGGTCGGCAGCGCCAAGGCCAAAGCCAGGCAGCAGTCGGCCATCGGAGAGGCGGTCGAGGGTGGCAAGTTGTTTCGCAAGCACCACCGGGTTGTGCCCGGGCAGCACCATCACGCTCATGCCGACCTTCAGCCGCTTGGTGCGGCCCGCAGCGAACGCCATTGCGACGAGCGGGTCGGGGACCTCGCCGCCGATGCGGTCGCTGAGCCACAAGCTGTCGAAGCGAAGTCGTTCGAGCGCATCGACGGCCACGCCGAAGCTGCTGTCGTTGAGCGTGGTGCGCGCACCAAATCCGAACCCGATGCGAACTTTCAACTCGACTCCTCGGTGGTGTTGTGGTTATCCACGCGCAATGCGTTCGAGAATATCGGCGGTAGCGCCAGTCATTGAGGAAAACGGCGAGTGGTCGGTCTCAAGGGTCTCGACGTGTGTGCACCGCACGGCCATGTGGTCTTGGTGCGAGATGTGAATGGCCTCGTCGTCGGTGCAACGAATGTAGGTGGACTCGATCGAGTTCCACGCTGCTCCGGTAACGGCCTGACCAAAGCTAGCCACAGGTTGCGCACAGAGGCGGGCGATGTTGGCTGGGATTGAGTTGGCGTTGCAACGGCCGTAGAACGCAGCGGCGGCGAGGTCTGGATTGATGGTGCACAGGCCATCGTCGCCATAGAGAATTGCTGGCCCGAGCGAGGTGCGAGCTTTGGGCATGTTGGCCGACATCGGCAAGATTCCCTCGCCAACATCGGGCACATACGCAGTCATATAGACCAAGTGCTTCACGTTGGTGACTGCGCATGCTGCCTGCGAGATCACGGCGCCGCCGTATGAATGGCCCACAAGCACAATCGGCTGTTGGATCTTGGCGAGCACTCGTGAGACATGAGCGGCATCGCTCAGCAGGTCGCCGAATGGTTCGAGCGAAACGCCGTGACCGGGCAGGTCGATGGCCAACGAAGCTACGCCACGCGTATCGAGTTCGGCCTGCAGGGTTGACCAGCACCATGCGCCGTGCCAAGCGCCGTGCACAAGAATCACCATCGGAAGTTCGGATTCGCTCATGGGGCATGTTGCCACTGCTTCTAATGTGAGCGCCATGTCTACGACACCATCTGCTGCTCTTGACCCGCTGTCCATGTTTCGTCTCGATGACCACATCGTGATTGTCACGGGTGCGTCGTCGGGCTTGGGTCACCGATTCGCGCGGGTACTCCACGCTGCGGGCGCCACCGTTGTAGTGGCGGCTCGGCGCGCCGACCGTTTGCGCGACCTCGTTGCCGAGATGCCTAACGCAATGGCGGTCAGCGCCGATCTCTCGCAGCCCGAAGACCGTGAGCGGCTTGTGGCCGAGACCATCGATCGGTTCGGCACCGTGCATGTGCTGGTCAACAACGCTGGTATCGGACACAAAGTTGCGATCGAAGATGAAGACCTCGACACCTTTCGTGCAGCGATGGAATTGAATGTCACCGCTGTGTGGCAGCTCAGCAAACTGGTGTCAGCGCCGATGGTGGCGCAGGGCTACGGCAGCATCGTGAACATCGCATCGATGCTTGGCCACGTGGGCTCAGCGCCGATCAAGCAGGCGCACTACTGCGCGTCGAAGGGTGCCGTCGTAAACCTCACCCGTGAGTTGGCCTTGCAGTGGGCTCGCAAGGGTCTGCGCGTGAACGCACTGTGCCCCGGATGGTTCGATAGCGAGATGACCGCTGGCATGGATACCGATCCGGGGAGCCAGCGATTCGTCACCACCAACTCGCCGATCCCGCGCATGGGCGAGGAGCACGAACTCGATGGTGCCTTGTTGCTGCTTGCCAGTAGGGCGAGCACGTTCATCACCGGCCAGTCGCTGATTGTGGATGGCGGTTGGACGGCGCGTTAGGGCCGTGTGATCACACCGGTGGGCGACGATGCGCCCATGGCTGCGCCTGCTCGAGCTGGCTGGCCACGCGGATCAATACGTCTTCGCGGCCATAGGCGGCGACGAGTTGTGTTCCCACGGGAAGGCCTTCGGCGGTCCAGTGCATCGGCACGCTGATGGCTGGCTGGCCCGAAGTGTTCCAAGCGGGAGTGAACGGCACAAACGCGCCAGAGCGAGCGAGTGGGGCCATTGGGTGATTGGGATCATTGGCGATGGTGCCGATTGGCAGGGGAACCTGCGCATTGGTTGGTGTGACCAAGAGATCCCAACCCTGGGTCCACCACGCCTGCACAGCGCGCCTGAACTGGGCCACTGCAGCCAGTGCCCGCGCATAGTCGATTGAGCTAAACAGCTTGGCGAAGTCGGCTTGGGCGCGGTTCATCAGTTCGAATTCGTCGGCTTCGAGTGGATGGCCAACTGCCTCTTCGAAGCGGCTCAGCGACACGCCCATGTTGGTGCTCCATAACGCGCCGAACTGTGAAGCAAACGACGAGTCCTCGAGCGCTGCGGGCCATGCGGGCTCTACGTGGTGGCCAAGTGATTCGAGCAGCGCGGCCGTGTTGCGGGCGGCGTCGACACAGTCTTGATCGACAGCGCCACCTTGGGGGTGGTGATCGAGCAAGCCAATGCGCAGTCGACCTGGGTCGGCACCAACCTCGAGGGCATAGGGCCGGCTCGGAGCAGGAGCCGTGACGGTGTCGCCGATGCCAGGCCCACATGTTGCATCGAGCAACGCCGCTGTGTCGCGCACCGTGCGGCTCACGCAATGCTCGACGCCGAGTCCGCTTTCGTCGCGACCGGGACCAAAGGTGATGCGACCCTGGCTGGGCTTGAGGCCCACGAGCCCGCAACATGAAGCGGGAATACGAATAGAGCCGCCGCCGTCGCTGGCGTGTGCGAACGGAACCATGCCCGCTGCCACCGCTGCGGCCGAGCCTCCGCTGGACCCGCCTGGTGTGCGTGAGGTATCCCATGGGTTGCGCGTAGGGCCCCACGCCAATGGTTCAGTGACGGGGACGCTGCCGAGTTCGGGGCTGTTGGTGCGTCCAGCGATGACGAGTCCGGCGGCGCGATAGCGCGACACCAGCGTTGTATCGATCGTCGAAATGGTGTTTGCGTTCTTCAGCGCGACGTTGCCGTTGCTGATGCGCTGGCCGGCGTAGGTGGCCCAAAGATCTTTGAGCAGAAACGGCACACCACGAAACGGGCCGTCGGGAAGGTCAGGACTTGCTGCGACATCGCGAGCATGTTCGAACCAACGAATCACCACCGCGTTGAGGGCGGGATCGATTCGTTCGATTCGTTCGATGGCGGCATCGAGCAACTCAAGTGGGGTCGCGTCGCCCCGGGCGACAAGCGCCGCCTGATCGGTGGCATCCATCCATTGTGTTTCGTCGGCGAAAGAAGTCATTCGGCTTGTGTAACACAAACGGGTAGCCGGAATGCACAGCGCGTTTCTGTAGGGTCGTCATTCTGTGAATGAGACCGCCGCGCTGACCTCTGTCCCTTCGGGTCGTGAGGTGCTTGCAGATCGCGATGTGCGCATTCTGCTTGGCTCGTACACGCTGATCTCGCTTGGCGTGGCGCTGCAGGCGGCCGTGCTTGGGAAGCAAATCTTTGACATCACTGGTCGCTCAATCGACTTGGCCTGGCTTGGCCTTGCCGAGTTTGCTCCGGCACCGGTGTTGGTGTTGCTCACCGGCTCGCTCGCCGATCGTTTCAACCGGAAGAAGATCGCTGGCCTCGGGCTCACTGGCGAGCTCGCATGTGCCATTGGTCTGTTGCTGTATTCGCTGAGCAACCCCACGGCTGTCTGGCCATTCTTCGCGATCGCGATCACGTTCGGCGTGTGTAGAGCATTCACCAATCCGTCGATCCGTGCGTTGCCGCAAATGGTGGCGCCCGATGGAGCGTTGCCACGAGTGGTCGCACTGTTTAGCGCCACGTGGACCGGAGCAATCATTGTCGGCCCGGCGTTGTCGGGATGGTTGTACTCAATCGATACATGGGTGCCCTACGCGATAGTGAGTGCATCGATCTTTGTGGGTCTGGTTTGGCTGCTCGGCTTACGGTTCAAGCGTGCACCAATCGCCCCAACTGCCGACGACAAGCCCACTCTGCGCAGTGCTGTCGAGGGGTTGCGCTTTATCCGCCACACGCCCATCGTGCTTGGCGCGATCACGCTCGATCTGTTTGCAGTGTTGTTTGGCGGCGCCGTTGCCTTGCTTCCAGTGATCGCCAAAGACCGCTTGCACGTTGGCGATGTGGCCTACGGGTGGCTGCGAGCAGCTGGCGGTATGGGGGCAGCGTCGATGGCGATCTTCTTGTCGATCAGACCATTACGTCGCTACGTGGGCCGCATCTTGCTGTGCGCCGTTGGCGTGTTCGGCGCAGCCACGATTGTGCTCGGTCTCACGCACAGCTATGTGGTCGCGTTTATTGCGCTGACAACGTTGGCCGGGGCCGACATGGTCAGTGTCTTCGTGCGTGGCTCGCTCATTCCGCTGGTCACTCCCGATGAGAAACTGGGTCGAGTGTTCGCCGTCGAGAATGTGTTTATCGGTGCCTCAAACGAACTCGGCGCCTTCGAGAGCGGCATGGCGGCGCAGTATCTCGGGCTGCCGTTCGCCGTGATTGGTGGGGGAATCGCAACCATCGCCATCGTGGGCTTGTGTGCGTTCGTGTTCCCGTCGTTGCGCGATATCGACAAGTTCGAAGACCTCGAACCCGCCCGCGGTTAGCAGGACCTCAGCTCTCGCCAACGATGGTTAGCGACGAACCAGCCAGCGCAGTTTTTGCGCTCGCTCGTACAAACTCTCTGAGGCCACTTGGCCAATGCTTGTGGCATACGTGGGGTAGATGTGCACGAGGCTGGCGATGTCGCCGATCTTCATGTCGTGGCGGATGGCGAGCGCCAGTTCGTGAATCATCTCGCCTGCGGCCGGTGCCAAAATGTGTGCCCCGACGATTCGGCTCTTGCTGGTAATCACCACGATGGTGCCTTCGGTGGCACTGTCTGTTCGAGCACGATCATTGTGGATGAGGTCGAGCTTCCAAACGTCGACATCGTTACCGAATGCCGTTTCTGCCTCAGCGATGGTGAGGCCGGCATGGGCAAGTTCGGGGTCGGTAAACGTGCACCAAGGCACCAGTAAATCGCCGCTGCCTTTACCGGGGAAGAACATGTCGCGGATAGCGCGAACGCTGTAGTTGCCCGCCGAATGGGCAAAGCGAAAACCTGCAGCCACATCGCCTGCGGCGTAGATCGTTTTCACGCTGGTTCTGCCACGGCTATCGACGCGTACTCCAGTAGGCCCAACGTCGATACCGAGCGCCTCGAGTCCGAGGCCGTCGGTGTTTGCACGCCGACCCGCGGCGAGAAGGATCGCTTCGGCAGTGAACGTGTGCTTGACGCCTTTGATGGTGGCGTGAACAGTCTTGGTCGACTCGTCGAAGGTGACGCGAGTTGCCTCGGCGCTGAGGTGAAGGTCGACACCTTCGGTTCGCAGTGTTGCGGCCAGAACCTGAGCGAGCGCGGGTTCATCGCGGGGCAGAAGGCTTGCGCCATGGTGCAGCAAGGTGGTCGTGATGCCGAGGCGGTTCAACGCTTGGGCCATCTCGACGCCGACGGGTCCACCGCCAAGGATGATGATGCTCGATGGCGGTGAGTCGAGTTCGAACAGGGTTTCGCTGGTAAGAAATCCAGCGTCGAGGAGTCCTTCGATGTCGGGCACTCGCGGGCTGCTGCCAGTGCACGCCATGATGAATCGTCCCTCAAGCGTGATCGGTTCGCCATCGTCGCTCAACACGTTCACGTGATTGGGGCCGGTGATTGTTGCGTCGCCTTCGACAATGGTGATGCCCATGTCGCGGTATCGGTCGGCGTCGTTGTCGGTCTGCGCGATCTCGGCCTGTACTGCCCGCATGCGCCGCCACACCATCGGTAAATCGATAGTGGGCTCAACCGCTGCGATGCCAAAGAGGTCGGCGGTGCGCATCGTGTGTGCTGCCTTGGCCGACGCCAGTAGCGCCTTCGATGGGACGCTGCCGGTCCAGAGACTGTCGCCTCCGATGCGGTCGCGCTCGACCACCGCAACGCTGAGATCGAGGGTGACTGCGAACTCGGCGGCTTCCATGCCACCGGCGCCCATGCCGATGATGACGAGGTCGTAGCGTTCGATGATCATTTCGGCCAACACCGTAGTAGAGGAATCGTTGGCGGCGAGGGTGTATGCAGGTCAGACTGCTGTCATGCGTCAAGTGCTCACAACGGCCTGCCCGCTCGATTGCCCCGACACGTGCTCGCTGGCGGTCACGGTTGACGATGGTCGAATTGTGGCAATCGATGCCGATACCAGTGACTCGGCGAACCCGTTCACGCAAGGGTTCATATGCCAAAAGGTGAAGCACCACGCCAAGCGCGTGTACGCCCCCGAACGGGTGCTTACTCCGCTTATCCGCAGCGGTCCCCGAGGCTCCGGCGAATTCACGGAAGCAACCTGGGCTGAGGCGAACGACCTGATCGCCTCCAAGATCACCAGCACCATCGCCCAGTCGGGGCCGAACAGTGTCATTCCCTACTTGTACACATCGTCGGGTGGGGTGCTGTCCGGTGCGGCCCTCGCTCCTGCGTTGTTTGAGCGACTCGGATGTCCCGAGGTGCAGCACACAATCTGCGCCTCAACCGTGAGCGCCGCGTGGGATCAGGTGTTTGGATCGATGCTCGGCGCCGATCCGTTCGACCTCGAGCACTCCGAGCTCATCGTTGTTTGGGGTGCCAACCCGATGGCATCGAACACTCACCTGCTGCCGCTGCTCACGGCGGCTACCAAGCGCGGTGCGAAGTTGATCGTGGTCGATCCGCGGAGAACAGCGGTTGCCGCTCGCGCCGATCTGCATCTGGCAATTCGACCCGGCACCGACGTAGTACTTGCATATGCAACTACTCGGCTGCTGAACGAACGTGGGCTTATCGCCACCGAGTTCTTGGCAGCCAATACCGAGGGTGCACAAGATTTCATTGCCGCTGCCGATGAGTGGACACTCGAACGCGCCGGCGCGGAATGTGGCATCGACCAAGCCGACATCGAGTTGTTTGCCACAATGATCGCTTCAGCGGGCCCGGCGATGATGCGTCTCGGCTACGGGCTTGAACGAAATCGAAATGGTGGTGCCGGATGCGTCGCTGCGCTCAACCTTTGGCTGGCCGCTGGTCATTTCGGAGTACGTGGAAGCGGCGTCATTGCGTCTACTTCGTCGGGTGCTCCGTTGTCGTATGACGCGCTGCGGCCACAGGGCCAGCCAACTGCTGAGCGATCCGATATCAGTATGAATGATGTTGGCCTAGCGCTCAACGGCGAGCTCCCCGGTTGGCCGCGTACCCGACTGCTGTTCGTGCAGGGCGCCAACCCTGCAGTCACGGCAATGGACCAAGAAGCGATGCTGCGCGGTTTATCGAACGCTGACTTGTTCACCGTGGTCCACGAGCAGGTGATGACCGACACGGCCATGTATGCCGATGTGATCCTTCCGGCCACCACCCATTTTGAGGTGCACGACATTGCGAGTTCGTATGGGTCGTATTCGACGCAGACATTCGCACCCGTTATCGGCCGTGTTGGTGACAGCCGCTCGAACGATGAAGTGGCTGCGGGCTTGGCGGCCGAGTTGGGCTTTCCCGTTGACGACTTCAACCCTGATCCATTGCGCCTGACCACGCTGGCACGCACCGATGACAACGCATCGCTGGTGCCGTTCCTTCGTGAGCCGGGAAACACGGTGCAGTTTGTTCACACACATCCCGAGTTCGCCGATGGGTCCCGCCGGGCGCGTCTTGTTGATGCCTCAAGCGAGATGCCATTGCCCGCCTTTGCACCGCTGGCCTCGCCAGATGGCGGCCTCACGCTGCTCACGCCAGCGACGAACCGCACCATCAACTCGATGTTCGCTGAGTTTGAGCCACCCGACGTGGTGATCTCAATCAGCCCGCTTGATGCGGCGACCCGTGGCGTGACCGACGGCCAACTTGTGCGCGTATCGAACGAACTCGGAACCATCTCGCTGCGCGCTCACGTTGACGCAACGATGCGCCCCGGTGTGGTCTCGATCCCCAAGGGGCTGTGGTTGCGGCACTTCGACAACAGCAGAACTGCCAATGTGTTGATCCCGCGTGGGGTCAACGATCTCGGCTCGGGCGCGTGCTTTAATGACGCTGTTGTATTCGTCACACCCAGTTAAGGATCACATTCATGAGTGAGAAAAAGGGACTCGTTCAGGAGTTCAAGGAATTCATCGCTACGGGCGATCTGATGTCGGTGGCAGTTGCCTTCATCATGGGTCTCGCTATCAAGGCCGTCATTGACTCGTTCGTCAAAGATATTTTCACTGGCGCCATCGGGCTGTTCGTGAAGTGCACGCCCATCCTCGATCCGGCCACCGGGAAGCCTTCTGGAAAGCAAGACTGCTCGGGTCTTGCCGGCAAGGCCTACAAGACGCTCTTGTGGGGCAACTTCGTGAACCAGCTCTTCACATTCTTGCTCACCGCCATCGTGGTGTTCATGTTGGTCAAGGCGTATAAGAAGATCACCAAGCGCGGTCTCGCTCAAGACGGACCGTCGGACAACGACTTGCTCCAGGGCATCCTCGCCGAACTGAAAGCCAACAAGTAGCAGCGTTTCGTAACATCTGACCGGCGCGGCGCCAACGAGCGACTTGCTTGTTGGCGCCGCGCCGCATCAAATAGTGCAATGACCTTGGCCGCCACGCATGTGTTTCGGCGCGCCGGCGCCGCCATCGTGGTTGGTCTTGCGCTGGTGAGCGGATGCAGCAAGCAGAGCGCGTCGAGCACCGATGGATCAGCGCCGATCACTGTCGGTGGTGTCGGTGTATTGCCCGGTTCGCTGCCGTCGGCACCATTAACCGCAGACCCTTCACCGTTGGGCGCAGTCACCGTGTCGTTGCCTCATGCATCCTCGGGCCAAGTGGGCTCTCGCGTGCGGGGCAACAAGGTCATTCTCATTGGCGACTCGGTGATGACCTCGATCTCACGCCGCTACGGCGATCAAGCGTGCAGTGAACTTGTGCCGCTTGGTTGGCGGGTAGAGGTAGATGCCGAGACGGGGCGCTTCATTGAGTTCGGCAACAAGGTGCTCGACAAGCGCCTCGGCGCCGGATGGGATGCGGCAGTCATTCTGCTTGGCAATAACTTTCTCTACGACAAGGTCAAGTACTCCGATCAGCTGCGCATGCTGCTCACTCGCTTGGCGCCACGTCCCACAGTGCTGTTGAACACCACGATGTTCCGGCCGGCTCAGGCCAACGTGAACAAGGCCATCGTCGCTGAAGCAAGTGCGTTCGACAATGTCACTGTTGTTGATTGGGCATCAATCACAGAAGAGTCGCGCCTCACGGGTCCCGATGGATTACATCTCACCGAAGCTGGCCGATCGAAGCTGGCGAAGACCATAGCGATGGTTCTTGGGCCTGTTTCTGGCACCGGCGCCGATTGCTTGAAGAGTGATTTCAAAGACGACTCGATGGGCAGTCCTACCGGCCCGAACGGTTCTACCGACACCAAGCCGAGTACGTCGACTTCCGATTCGGGCGCCACCACCGATGGTTCGTCGCCGTCGCCGTCGGCTACGTCGACCAAAGCCACGACGCCTCCGTCTTCGTCTGCGCCAACATCGTCGTCAGCGAAGCCACCTACAACAAACGGTTAACACGGTTAACACGGTTCACCCGGCGAACACGGATTACGGGGCAAGCGCTTCGAGCCCGGGCATGTTGCGCGCGACGCCAAAGGCGATCACCCCAACGCCAGCAGCGATGGTGAGCCACAGGGGCAGCTTGACCAACCATGCAATCGGTGGGTGGCCGCGCGCACTTCGCATCCACGCAAACCAGCCAACGACGATGGCACCGAGAAACAGTGGGAACAGTGCGTTGAACCCAAAAGCCGTTGCGATGTGACCGTTCAGCAACGCATGGGTGGCGCGGGTGAGCCCACAACCGGGGCACCACAGTCCAGTGCTCGCAAAGAATGGGCACGCTGGCAGGTGCGCTGCAGGGGCAGCGGGGTCGTTGAGGGCGAGGTATGTAGCAGTGCCCACGATGCCTACCCCACACGCAACAGGTGCGGCGGCTGTGAGATTCATGTGACGCATATTAGGCAGCAATGACCTCGGGCGGTTGCGGTTGGCGGGCGCCGCTGCCACCCTAGACAGATGCTTCAAGTGCAGGGTGTTTCGGTGGAGATTGGCGGTCGCCTTGTTGTCGACCAGGCCTCGTTCACCATCATGCCTCGCGACAAAGTTGGTCTCGTTGGCCGCAACGGCGCCGGCAAGACAACGTTCTTCAGGGTTCTGGGTGGTGAGACCGAACCCATCGGCGGCAAGATTCTGCGCAAAGGTGGCTTCGGCTACTTGCCTCAGGACCCACGCATCGCAGGTGTGCTCGACGGTCGCACTGCAATAACCCATGTGCTGTCAGGGCGCGGCATCGACGATCAACTCACTCGCATCGAGAAGTTGCGCATCGCGATGGAAGAAGAAACCAGCGATCGCAATGTGGCGCGCTACAGCAAGGCGCAAGACGAGTTCGCCAGTTCGGGTGGTTACGCCGCCGACAGCGAGGCCCGTTCCATTGCTGCCGGCCTCGGCCTGAAAGCCGACCGCCTCGATCTGCCGCTTGGCGTGCTCT
This sequence comes from Actinomycetota bacterium, assembly GCA_037140375.1. Classification (GTDB taxonomy): domain Bacteria; phylum Actinomycetota; class Acidimicrobiia; order Acidimicrobiales; family Ilumatobacteraceae; genus WLMZ01. Next base: position 14,261 of record JBAXER010000017.1, on the reverse strand, counting down.
CGGGTGGCGAGCGTCGTCGCGTCGAGTTGTCGAGAATTCTGTTTGCCGGCAGCGACGCGTTGTTGCTCGACGAACCCACCAACCACCTCGACATCGACGCCAAGAACTGGCTGCTCGATTTCCTTCGCAAGTACCGCGGCGCGATGTTGGTCATCAGCCACGACCTCGACCTACTTGACGAAGCCATCACCCGAGTGCTGCACCTCGATCGTCCCGCCGAAGATGCCACCGGCCACCTCGTCGAATACCGCGGCACATACAGCCAATACCAGTTGGCGCGTGCTGCCGACGAAGAACGCTTGGCACGTCAGTCGATCTTGCAGACCAAAGAGATTGCTCGGCTGCAATCAGTTGTCGATCGCTTCGGCGCCAAGGCCACCAAGGCCTCCATGGCGCACAGCAAAGAAAAGCAGATCGCTCGTCTCGAGTCGCAACGCGTTCATGTGGGCGCTGGCGACAAGGTGATGAAGGTCAAGTTTCCCGAGCCGCCACCCTCGGGTGCCACGGTGATTACTGCGACACGTTTATCGAAGGGCTACGGCGCGGGTTCGCCCGTGTTCGAAGATGTCACATTCGACATCGGCCGCGGCGAGCGTCTGTTGGTGCTCGGGCTCAACGGCGCTGGAAAGACCAGTTTGCTGCGCATCCTCGCGGGCGAGGCTCAACCCACACTCGGCGATTTCAAGTTTGGCCACAGCGTTAATGTTGGCTACTACGCACAAGAGCACGACAACCTGCGCACCAACGAGAGCTTGCTGTACAACATCCGCTCCGAGGTTCCTTCAAACGTGATGCTTACCGAGACCCAGCTGCGCGGCATGCTCGGCATGTTCGGGCTGATGGGCGAAAAGGTCTTTCAAGACAGCGGCACGCTCAGCGGCGGCGAGAAGACAAAGCTTGCGCTCGCGATGTTGATGGTGGGTCGCAACAACCTGTTGCTGCTCGACGAGCCCACCAACAACCTTGACCCAGCAAGCCGTCAGGCCGTAGCCGATGCGCTCAGCACGTGGAAGGGCACCATCGTGTTCGTGAGCCACGACGCCGAATTTGTTGAGCAACTCAAGCCCACCAAGGTGCTGCTTATGCCCGACGGTCAGGTCGATTTCTTCAGCCCCGACTGGCTCGAACTCGTCAGCCTCGCCTAGTAGCCATGACTGACCCCGTCGCTGTTGGCCCGCTGGCGGGTGTGCGTGTACTCGATTTGTCGTCGGCGGTAATGGGCCCATATGCCACTCAGATCTTGGGCGACCTCGGCGCCGAGGTCATTGCGGTCGAAGAAGCCAGCGGCGATACCAATCGCATCATGGGCCCCGGACCGAGCCGCGGAATGTCGGGTATCTCGCTGAACCTATTGCGCAACAAGCGCAACGTTTGCCTCAATCTGAAGAGCGAGGCCGGACGCGATGCGTTCTTGCGCATTGCGGCGACGTGCGATGTGCTGGTGACGAACCTGCGTCCCGCTCCGCTCGCTCGGCTAAGGCTTGACTACGCGGCGATACGCGAGGTGCGCGCCGACATCGTGATGTGTCAGGCGCATGGTTGGCCGTCTGACGGAGCCGACGCGAACAAGCCGGCTTACGACGACGTGATCCAGGCGAGTGCAGGCATCGCCGATGCGTTCGAGCGCCAAAGCGGCACCTTTGCGCTGGCCCCAACTCTGGTGGCCGACAAGGTGGGTGGGCTCACCATTGTGTACGCAGTGCTCGCCGCGATGTTTCATCGCGAGCGCACCGGTGAAGGGCAGTTTGTTGAGGTGCCGATGATCGACGCGCTCACGTCGTTCACGCTGGTCGAGCATGGCTGCGCTGCCATACCCGATCCGCCTCTGGGCCCCGCCGGATATCCACGTGTGCTCGCCGCGGAGCGTCGTCCGTATGCAACCACCAACGGTTGGGTAGCGGTGCTGCCGTACTCGGCAAGCAACTACAACGATCTGTTCCGCGAGGGCGGACGACTCGATCTCATTGATGATCCGCGAGTGCTCTCAGCGGCGGCACGCGTTGCCAATGCCGCCGATCTGTACGCGCTGATCGACCCCATCATTGCTACCCGATCGAGTGAGTTCTGGATCGAGTACTGCAGCCGCCACGACATCCCGGCGGGTGCGGTGCGCAGCCTCGACGATCTGGTTGCAGAACTGCCGGTAGAGCAACACCCGACGCTGGGTGCCTACCGTCAGATTCCGCCGCCGGTGCGGTTTGCAGCGACGCCTGCAAGCGTGCGCAGGCATGCTCCTATGCTCGGCGAGCACGGCCGCGAGGTCTTGCTCGAGGTGGGCCTGAGCGACGATGCAATTGACGCTCTCATTGGCGAGTCGACGACCACCGAATAACTCGGTGTGCGCGGCCTTCAGCGTTGAGGCCGCTAGCTGAGTCGACCGCACGATACGGTGCCACCATGCGTATTGGAATCTTCAGCGGTACTACAAATGACGGCACTATTGATCAGGTGGTGGCCGAGGCCGGCGCTGCACAGGGAGCTGGGTTCGCCAGCTTCTGGGTGCCACAGATCTTCGGACACGATGCACTCACCGTGCTCGCAGTGGTGGGTCGCGAGGTGGCCGACATCGAGCTCGGCACCAGCGTTGTGCCCACCTTCCCACGTCACCCGATGATGATGGCCCAGCAGGCGCTCACGGTAAACGAAGCGGCATCGGGCCGTTTGTGCCTCGGCATTGGCCTGAGCCACAAGATGGTTGTTGAGCACATGTGGGGCATGTCGTTCGACAAGCCTGTGCGCCACCTGCGTGAGTACCTCAGTGTGTTGATGCCGTTACTCGAAGGTAAGCCCGCCGCATTGCAGGGTGAGGCCTACAACGTGGCCGGTGGCCTGTCGATCTCGGCCGCCAAGCGCCCCAGCGTTGTTGTGGCTGCGCTCGGTGAGCAGATGCTTCGCGTTACTGCAGCGCTCGCCGACGGCACGCTCACGTGGTGCACCGGCCCAGCGACATTGCGCGATCACACCGTGCCAACACTTCGTGCCGCGGCCGAAGCTGCGGGCCGTCCCGATCAGCGCGTCATCGCCGCGCTGCCGGTTTGTGTCACCGACGACAAGGCCGGTTCGGTCACGCGCGCTGCAGCCATCTTCCAGATGTACGGCCACTTGCCTAGCTATCGCGCAATGCTCGATCTCGAGGGCGTCAAGGGTCCCGAAGAGATTGCCATTGTTGGCAGCGAGGCCGAAGTTGCCGACCGCATCAGTGCTCTCGCCGACATCGGTGTCACCGACTTTGCCGCAGCAGAGTTCGGCGGTAACCCCGACGAAGTTGCGCGTACACGGGCAGTGCTCACCACCCTGTTGTGAGCTACGACGGCTACACCACGTTCAGCGTTGCCGTGGCTCACGGCATCGCTCACGTGGTCATCGACAACGGTGACATCAACCTGTTTGACGGGAAGATGTTCGGCGAGATGGCGCGTGTTGCTGGTGTCCTGGCCATCGATGACAACGTGCGCGTCGTGGTCCTGTCGTCGGCGAATCCCGATTTCTTTATCGCCCATTTCGACGTGTCGCTGATCTTGCAGTTCCCTACGGGGCAACAGGTTTCGCCAACCGAGCTCAATGCGTTTCATGTGATGTGCGAGGCATTCCGCACAATGCCTAAGGCCACCATTGCGGTCATCGAAGGACGCGTTGGTGGCGGTGGCAGCGAGCTTGCGCTGAGCTGCGATATGCGGTTCGCGCTCAGTGGCAAAGCGGTCTTCAACCAGCCCGAGGTGGCGCTGGGCATTATTCCTGGCGGCTCCGGCACGGTGCGCTTGTCGCGTCTCATTGGTCGTTCGCGCTCGCTTGAAGTGGTGCTCGGATGCGACGACATATCGGCAGATCTTGCCGAGTCATGGGGTTGGGTCAACCGCTCTATGTCGGCGGCCGAGTTGTGGCCGCACGTCAACACTTTGGCGGCACGCATCGCGTCGTTTCCTCCGCACGCCGTAGCAGCGGCCAAGGCGTCGGTCTTGCGATCCGACAAAGAGATCGTGCCCGACCTCATTGCTGAGGGAGCAGCGTTTCAGGCAACCCTTGGTGGCCCTGGGGCCCGCGAAGCAATGCAACGGTTCATGTCGTCTGGTGGTCAGACTCCGCAAGGCGAATTACGTCTGGGCGCACTGGCCGGCGAGCTCGGTGAGCCCACAGCCTGAGCGTGTTGCTTAGTGCAGATGAACAGGGGTGCCCGGCATCGGCTTGTTCACGAGATCGAAGAAGTCGTTGCCCTTGTCGTCGACCACGATGAACGCGGGGAAGTCTTGAACCTCGATCTTCCAGATCGCTTCCATGCCGAGCTCGGCGTACTCGAGCACTTCGACCTTGGTGATGCAGTCTTGGGCGAGTCGCGCCGCTGGGCCACCAATTGAGCCGAGATAGAAGCCGCCGTGGGCCTTGCATGCGTCGGTCACTTGGCGGCTGCGATTGCCCTTGGCGAGCATGATCATGCTGCCTCCGGCGGCCTGGAACTCGTCGACGTAGCTATCCATGCGACCCGCCGTTGTTGGGCCAAACGAGCCGGAGGCGTAGCCAGCGGGTGTCTTGGCTGGACCTGCGTAGTACACGCAGAAGTCCTTCATGTATTGCGGCATCGGCTGACCGGAGTCGAGCAGATCTTTGAGCTTTGCGTGGGCGATGTCGCGGGCCACGACCATTGGTCCGTTGAGCATGACGCGAGTCTTCACGGGGTACTTGGTGAGCTCTGCGCGGATCTCGTGCATTGGCCGGTTGAGGTCGATGTGCACCACATTTTCGTCGAGATCATCGTGGGTGACCTCGGGCAGATATTGCGCCGGATCGGTCTCGAGTTGCTCGAGAAAGATGCCGTCTTTGGTGATCTTGCCCAGCGCCTGGCGGTCGGCCGAGCAGCTCACGGCCATTGCTACCGGACAGCTCGCGCCGTGGCGCGGCAGACGAACGATGCGCACGTCGTGGCAGAAGTACTTGCCGCCGAACTGAGCGCCGATGCCGGTGTCTTGCGACAGCTTGAGCACCTTTGCCTCCAGCTCGATGTCGCGAAACGCGTGACCGGTCTTGCTGCCGCTGGTGGGCAAGCTGTCGAGGTACTTGGTGCTGGCGATCTTGGCGGTCTCTACCGCGAACTCGGCCGAGGTGCCGCCGATGACTACGGCAAGGTGATACGGCGGGCACGCAGCAGTGCCGAGGGTCTTCATCTTTTCGAACAGCCATGGCAGCAAGGTCTTTTCGTTGAGCAGTGCCTTGGTCTCTTGAAACAGGTAGCTCTTGTTGGCGCTGCCGCCGCCCTTGGCAATGAACAAGAACTTGTATGCGTCGCCATCGACTGCGCTGATCTTGATCTCGGCGGGCAAGTTGTTGCCGGTGTTCACCTCGTCGTACATATTCAGCGGCGCCATCTGGCTGTAGCGCAAGTTGCTGGTGAGGTAGGTGTTGAACACGCCGCGGGCGATGGCCTTTTCGTCGCCGCCACCGGTGAATACGTATTGGCCCTTCTTGGCCTTCACGATTGCAGTGCCCGTGTCTTGGCACATCGGCAGCACGCCACCGGCGGCGATGTTTGCGTTCTTGAGCAGATCGAGCGCAACGAAGCGGTCGTTGCTGCTGGCCTCTGGGTCGTCGAGGATGCTAGCCAACTGCTTGAGATGGGCGGGCCGTAGCAGATGGGCGATGTCTTTCATCGCCTGCTCGGTGAGCTGCGTGATGGCCTCGGGGGACACCTGCAAGAACGTGCCTTGTGGTGTCTCGAAGGTGGATACGCCCTCGGTGCCGATGAGGCGATATGTGGTCTCGTCAGCGCCCAAGGGCAGCAACTCGGTGAACTCGAAATCAGCCATGGCCCAACCGTACCGGCGCGCTGAAGCGGGGTGAAACTCAGCGGCCGGTGGTGGAGGGGCGTTGATCCGCGATCAGAACTGTTGGGCGAGCAGAATCAGCGCGCTGGCCGTTGACATTGCCAAAATCGCGGGGCGCGAATAGCGAGATCCCATCAAACCAACCAGCCATCGTGAGGCCACGATTCCGACCACAACACCCGGCAATAAGAACGCCGACAGCGTGACTTGTCGCCCTCCGAGTTTGTCGGTGAACGCCAGCACGCAAACGCTAATGACCGATCCCACTCCGAAGAACGCTGCAAGCGTGGCTTGCCGTTCGCGAGGGTCAGCATGTTGGTACGCAATAGCCATCGGGGGCCCGCCGACCGAGGTGATTGTGCCCATGAAGCCACTGCCAAGACCAGCAACGGCGAGGTTGGGATACGTGGGGTGGATACGCCAACTCGTGAGCGACACCGCAACGGCAACGAGCACGGCGGAACCGACGGCGATGGAGAGGCCGCGTTCGCTGAGGTATGCCAAGGCCGCCGATGCGGCGAAGATGCCGGGGATGCGGCCGGCGATTGCCCATCCGAAGCCACGCCAATTGATGCACTGCCGTTCGCGAATAGCCACCCCAGCCGAGAGCGGAATGACGGCAATCAAGACAGCGCCCGGCACAAAGCCGTGATCGATCATCTTGAGAATCGGTGAGATGAGCATGCCCATGCCGAAGCCCATTGCGCCCTGTACCGAGGCGCCGATGGCCGCCAAGACAAAGCATGCAAGGACGATCCAGATCGAGAATCCGAAGATCATGCGTGACGCCGCATCATCGATCTTTCATTCGCTTTGGCGCCGCGTTGGCTGGGTCGGTGGGCCACTGATGCTTGGGATAGCGGCCTGCCATTTCTTTGCGAACCTCGGTCCATGACCCGGCCCAGAAGCCCACAATGTCGGCGGTGATCTGAATGGGTCGATCGGCAGGCGATAACAGATGCAGCACCACGGCGACTCCGGCGGCGGTGGGGTGCACGTTGGTGCCAAACAGGTCTTGAACCCGAACCGATGCAGCAGGCTGATCGCCGCTGTAATCAAGCATCAGTGATCGTCCCGATGCGAGTTCAAGGTGAGTTGGCGCGAGCTCGTCGAGTTGTGCCCCGAGTGGCCACTGCAAGCCTGCGCGCAGCACGGTCGCAAGATTGAGCGAGGCAACATCGGTGATGCTGGTCATGCCGTTGAGATAGGGAGCCAGCCATTCGTCGAGCGACCGCACCAGGCCCGAGTCGGACCAATCGGGCCACACGTGAGTGCTCTCGTCGGTGGTGTGCTTGGCGCGACGAACGAACTCGACACGCTGGCGTAGTTGCGTCGCGGTGTCGCTCCACGAAAGGGGACCAAGCCGGGTGATTCGAACGCGGTCGATGAGCGCAGCCGTGGTCTCTGCCGAGGCCCCTGGGCGCCGTACGCGCTCGTCGAGCTTCATGTTGCCGAGTCGGCGCTCGAGACGCTCGACGATGTCGCCACGATCTCGGTCCCATACGAGAATGTGTCGGGTCTCTACTGCGGCACCGAGTGTTGCTGCTACTTCGTCGGCGTCGATGCCTGCCGCAAGGCGCAAGCGGGTGTTCTTGCGATCGCCATCTACATCGGCCGCCACGACGAACGCTTCGTTGGCCAACGGATCGTCTTTGGCAACCCAAGCACCCACACCCGAGCGCAGCTGAAACTGACCGGGTTGGGTGCGGCGCACAGCAAGCCGGTCGGGATAGGCCAGCACCAACACTGCTCCTGCGCGATCGGGGTTGATTGCATCGAGGTCGAAGCTGATGCCCACGCGTTGCGCGATGTCTCGTGCCCGACGGATCAAGCGATCGACGGCGCCGCGGTCGGCTCGCTCGTGGCGCTCGCGCCCCATCACCACGCGTATGCGCAACGACATATCGCTGGGCAGTTCGTCGGCGCGCCCACGCAAAATGTCGCGGTCGTCGAGCAACGCGGCGATGACACAGGCCAACGATTGGTCGGCCGCGCCAACGGCGTCGACAACCATTCGTGCGAGGCGAGGGTGCGCCGGGACCTTGAGCATTGCGCGGCCCACTTCGGTGATGCGTTGGTTGGCATCGAACGCGCCCAGTAGCTCGAGCAGTTCGGCGCCTTGCGCCAACGTGCGTGGCGGGGGAGCATCGGGAAAGGTGAGCTCGGCTGCAGAGGTTCCCCACGCAGCGAGTTCGAGCGCAAGCCCGGCAAGGTCGACCTGGGTGATCTCGGCCTCGAGGTGGGCGCGGCGAGTGGATTGTTCGAGCTTGCTCCACGCCCGATAGGCCACACCCGGCTCGGTGCGTCCGGCGCGGCCCGCACGTTGGTCGGCCGAGGCGCGACTGGTAGCGACCGTGGTGAGTCGGGTCATGCCGGTGCGAATGTCGTAGCGCGGCACGCGGGCCTGGCCGGCGTCGACCACAATGCGCACGCCAGCCACAGTGAGCGAGGTCTCGGCGATGTCGGTGCTGAGCACCACCCGCCGGCGACCCGCGGGTGAGGGTGCGAGCGCGCGGTCTTGATCGGCAAGCGAGAGCGCGCCAGCAAGCGGATAGAGATCGACGTTGGCCGCTACGAGCGGGTCGAGCGCTTGATATACGCGGGTGATCTCGCCAATTCCAGGCAAGAACACCAGTACATCTCCGATGTCGTTGCGCAAAGCGAGCAGCACGGTCTCGGTGATTGCCTGCTCGAGTCGTTGGCCCTTGCCCGGTGGCGACCAGCGAATCTCGATGGGATGCGTGCGACCTTCGCTGCTGATGATTGGACAGGGGCCGTTCTCGTTGCCGAGCAGCGCGGCCAGCGTGCCGGCCTGAGGGGTTGCTGACATCGCCAAGATCTTGAGGTCGGGTCGCAATGTGCGTCGGGCATCGAGGGCGAATGCGAGACCTACATCGGTGGGCAGGTTGCGCTCGTGTATCTCGTCGAAGATCACCAAGCCCGTGCCGGGCAACTCGGGATCGTTCTGAAGGCGCCGGGTGAGCACTCCCTCGGTGACGACTTCGATGCGGGTGTTGCGCCCGATGCGTCGCTCGTCGCGGGTCTGATAGCCAACGGTGTCGCCGATGTCTTCGCCCAGCAGAAAGGCCATTCGGTGGCCTGCAGCCCGAGTGGCCAATCGGCGAGGCTCGAGCATCACGATCTTTTGTCCGTGCAGCCACGACTCGTTGATCAAACGCAGTGGTACCAATGTTGTTTTGCCTGCACCCGGCGGAGCCACAAGCACGGCCGAGCCGTGGGATTCGAGCGCCGCTGCAACATCGGCAATGACCTCGGCGACGGGAAGATCGTCGCCTGGTTCAGAAGTGCGACTCAACAGGTGGCGCTGATCACGCCAGCGCTGGCGTGCCCTTGAACGGCACTGGGTCGGAGGCAGCTGGGATGCTCTGCTTCGCCCATGCCGTGGCGACCGCGATCTTGTCGGAAACCTTGCGCCACTCGGCGCCGTTCCAGCCTTCGGCCGATGCAGCAACGGTGCCGTCCATTGCGACGAACACGAACGCAGGAAGCTCGGCAAGGCCAAGTGACTTCACGAACGTGCGGTCAGGATCGCAAAACACCAACAGCTCATCGGCGAGCGGACCAAGGAACGCTTTGGCTTCGTCGGCGGTGCAGGTGACGACGAAATTGCATCGTGCGTCGGCGCCACGGAATCCGGCGAGAATGCGAACCGCGGTCTTGAGAATCCACGAACTCTCGTTGGTGAAGGGGTCGAGAACCACGCTCGCCAAGTTGAACATGGTGAGCCAATCCTCGAGGGGTCGGCTTTCGCCGTCGAGAGAGGTGAGTACGACATCGAGCGATGGATTGCTTGCCACGGTTGCGACGCTAGCGCAGCATGCTGCAACTGGCACAGCTAGGTTGGCGAGATGCACCCGATTGAACGGCTTCGCTATGTGGCCCGCGCCTCAAGTGGCGACCAACGGATGCTCGTTCGCGAGACCGCCTCGGCCATTGCGGGCCTCGATCTCGACCCCGCTGGTCTTGTCGTTGCCTGCCGTCGCATTGTCGAGCGTCATCCCACGGCCGGGGCGTTGTGGTGGTTGTGCGCCAGTCTGCTCGCCGCCAACGACCCGTTTCGTGAAGCGTGGGGCATGGCCGATTATGTCGACGATGATCCAACTCCGGGCCAGCTGATGCAGCTGCTACCCGACGATGCCACGGTGTGCGTGGTTGGTTGGCCCGACCTTGCCGGCGAAGCCGTGATGCGCCGAGGCGACACCACGGTGCTGGTTATCGACGCCAACGACGAAGGTTCGCGTCTCGCACGCCGATTGCGTCAGGCCGATGTTCAAGCCGAGACGGTGCCTGCGGCTGGCATGGCAGCAGCGGTGGCGGCATCCGATCTTGTGCTCATCGAGGCCGTTGCTGGCGGACCCGATGCGGCGTTGTGCTCGTTGGGTTCACATCCAATCGCTGCGGTGGCCTACTGCTCAGAGGTGCCGGTGTGGTTGGTGGCCGGGCGTGCCCGCCGCTTGCCCGAGCCAATGTGGAAAGCAATGGTCGAGCGCTTGGCCAACGTCGGCCAGGCGTGGCATCACGATGTTGAGGTCGTGCCGTTGGCCGTGTGTTCGGCCGTGCTTGGTCCGGCCGGACTGATGCCAGCCGACGCAACCAGCATGGCCGCCGAATGCGCGATGGCGTATGAGTTGCTCCGCATGAGCGCAATGTAGGCACCTGCTATTAGTGTCGCCGCCATGGCAAGTAAGCGCGGCAACATCACCATGACCGACGACGAAGTGACGGCGTATCTCGCCGATCAAAAGGTGCTCAACGTCGCCACCATCGGCCCATCCGGACACCCTCATGTGGTGGCGATGTGGTACGAGGTCGTCGAAGGAAAGATTGTCTTCTGGACGTTCGGCAAGAGCCAAAAGATCATCAACCTGCGTCGCGATGCAAAGATGACCGCACTCATCGAGAGCGGCGAGACCTATAACGAGCTGCGCGGTGTCGAGCTGGTGGGCAGCGGTCGCATCATCGAAGACTTCGACGAAATCTTGGCCATCGGCAAAGCAGTCGGCGTGAAATACAACGGCGCCGACATTCTGAGCGACGCTGCATTGCCGTTTCTTGAGGCGCAAGCGCACAAGCGTCTTGGCGTGATCTTCGATGTTGAGCGCGTGGTCAGCTGGGACCATCGCAAGCTCGGTGGCGGCTACTAGCTCCAACCGTCTCTATCCATCTCGAAGGCCGAGCATCGTTGGCGGTGAAGGCCGTCGCGATCTACGATCACAGCACGCCTGTCGGCTGGCGACGGGTCTTCCCAAGGGGGAAATGTGGCAGAGATCGTCAGAGCAGCCTTAGTTCAGACCGATTGGGCTGGATCAAAAGAGGCGATGATCGACAAGCATGAGATCGCGGCGCGCGAGGCTGCTGCCCAAGGCGCAAAGGTGATCTGCTTTCAGGAGCTGTTCTACGGCCCCTACTTTTGCCAAGTGCAAGAGATCGAGTACTACGGCTACACCGAGTACATCCCCGATGGTCCTACCACCAAGCGGTTCCAGGCGCTGGCGAAAGAGTTGGGCATGGTGATGGTGCTTCCGATGTACGAAATCGTGCAGCCCGGCCTGTATTACAACACCGCCGCTGTTATCGACGCCGACGGCACCTATCTCGGCAAGTACCGCAAGCAGCACATCCCCCAGACCAAGGGGTTTTGGGAGAAGTTCTATTTCACCCCCGGTACCGGCGGCTATCCCGTGTTCAACACTGCCGTTGGCAAGGTGGGCGTCTACATCTGTTACGACCGCCACTTCCCCGAGGGCTGGCGTGCGTTGGGCCTCAACGGTGCGCAGATCGTGTTCAACCCATCGGCTACACACCGCGGCCTCAGCGAGTACCTGTGGCGCCTCGAGCAGCCAGCCGCTGCTGTGGCCAACATCTTTTACGTGGGGGCCATCAACCGAGTCGGCATCGAGGAGCTTGGCGAGAACGACTTCTATGGCCAGAGCTACTTCGTCGACCCCGAGGGCAAGTTCGTCGGCGATGTGGCCGACGCGTACAAGCCCGAACTCATCGTTCGCGATCTCGACATGACCAAGCTGTCCGAGATCCGTGACCGTTGGGCGTTTTATCGCGACCGTCGTCCCGACGCGTATTCAGACCTCACCGCACGCTGATCACACTGGAGCACACCATGGCACGCACACTCATCACCAACGGCACCGTTATCAGCCCAACTGGTCGCCAACTCATCGACGTCCTCATCGACGGCGAAACCATCGTCGCGATGTATGCACCGGGTCAGGTGCAGGCGCAGGGCATCACCGCCGAGACGGTGATCGATGCCACTGGCAAGTACGTCATTCCTGGCGGCATCGATGTGCACACGCACATGGAGTTGCCCTTTGGCGGCACCAACGCCAGTGACACCTTCGAGACGGGCTCGCGAGCAGCGGCGTGGGGTGGCGTCACCACCATTGTCGACTTCGCTGTGCAGCGTTATGGCGAGAACGTGATCGACAGCTTGGGTGCGTGGCACGAGAAGGCCGCGGGTCAGTGCGCCGTCGACTATGCGTTTCACCAGATCGTTGGCGGCATCGATGACGAAGCATTGAAAGCAATGCGCTACCTCACCGAGAACGAGGGCGTCACCAGCTTCAAATTGTTCATGGCCTACCCGGGCGTGTTCTACAGCGACGATGGTCAGATCCTGCGTGCCATGCAGACAGCCGGCGACATCGGCGCCACCATCATGATGCATGCCGAAAATGGCATCGCCATCGATGTGCTCGTTGGGCAGGCGTTGGCTCGCGGCGAGACCGATCCGAAGTACCACAGCTACACGCGGCCATCGCTGCTCGAGGGTGAGGCCACGCATCGCGCCATCGTGCTCAGCAAGGTTGCGGGCAACGCTCCGCTCTACATCGTGCACGTGTCGGCATCAGATGCACTGCTCGAGATTGCTGCGGCTCGCGACGCCGGTCGCAACGTGTTCGCCGAAACGTGCCCGCAGTATCTGTACATGACGCTCGAGGAGACGTTGGCCAAGCCCGGTTTCGAAGGCGCCAAGTGGGTGTGCTCGCCGCCAGTGCGCTCGGCGCACGACACGCACAATCACCATGGCGATCTCTGGAAGGGTTTGCGCACCAACGATTTGGCCATCGTGAGCACCGACCATTGTCCGTTCTGCATGAAGGATCAAAAAGAACTCGGCCTCGGCAATTTCTCAAAGATTCCAAACGGCATGGGCGGCGTCGAGCACCGTATGGAACTGCTGTATCAGGGTGTGGTCAACGGCGAGCTGTCGCTCGAGCGTTGGGTCGAAACGTGTTGCACCACACCAGCGCGTATGTTCGGCATGTATCCAAAGAAGGGCATCATCGCCCCGGGTGCCGATGCCGACATCGTGGTGTGGGATCCCAAGACCCAGACCAAGATCGGCATCAACGACAAGCACCACATGAACATCGATCACTCGTCGTGGGAGGGCTATGTCATCGACGGCAGTGTCGACACGGTGCTCTCACGTGGATCCATCATCATTCAGAACAACGCATATCTCGGCCGCAAGGGTCACGGCCAGTTCGTGCGCCGCGGCCTGTCGCAGTACTTGGTCTGACCTGCGCCAAAGCGCTGCAGCACCTAGTTTTCAGATCAACCCCGAATCCCCTCGAATATTGGAAGAAGTCACGTTATGAAGAAGATCTCGCATTGGATCGATGGCAAAGTCGTCGAAGGTACCTCTGGCCGTTCAGGCATTGTGTGGCAGCCAGCCACTGGTGAGCAGCAGGCAAGCGTCGACTTCGCCTCGGTCGAAGAAACCGGTCATGCAATCGCGGTGGCCAAGGCAGCGTTTGCCTCGTGGCGCTCAACCAACTTGTCGCGCCGCGCCGAGGTCATGTTCCATATGCGCGAACTGGTCGATGCGAACCGCAAAGAGATCGCTTCGTTGCTCTCGGCCGAACACGGCAAGGTGCTCGGCGATGCGCTCGGCGAAGTCGCCCGTGGTCTCGAAAACATCGAGTACGCGTGTGGCGTTCCGAACTTGCTCAAGGGCGGCTACAGCGAGCAGGCCAGCAGCGGTGTCGATGTGTACAGCATCAAACAGCCGCTTGGCGTTGTTGCTGGCATCACGCCCTTCAACTTCCCCGCAATGGTGCCTATGTGGATGTTCGCGAACGCCTTGGCATGCGGCAACACCTTTGTGCTCAAGCCAAGCGAGAAGGATCCATCGGCGAGCATGTTCATCGCCGAACTGCTCAAGCAGGCCGGCCTTCCCGATGGCTGCTTCAACGTGATCAACGGCGACAAGGTTGCGGTCGATGCGATCCTGCATCACCCCGACATCGCGGCGGTCAGCTTCGTGGGCTCAACCCCGATCGCGAAATACATCTACGAGACCGGCACCGCGAATGGCAAGCGTGTGCAAGCACTCGGTGGCGCCAAGAACCACATGCTCGTGTTGCCCGATGCCGATCTCGACATGGCTGCCGATGCAGCGGT
>JBAXER010000016.1:0-45120 GCA_037140375.1 Actinomycetota bacterium | reverse complement strand
CCGCTGCTGCCGATGTGTACCTCATGTGGCCCGACACGCTCGATGGTGTTGCCGACCTTGTGGGCGACATGCGCGCTCGTGCGACCCGACACGGTCGCACGTTGCGCTTCGGATACCGGGTGCATGTCATCGTGCGCGACACCGAGGCCGAAGCTCATGCGGCGGCAGCGTATCTGGTTGCCGCACTCGACGATGACGAGGGCGCGCGCATTCGAGCCCAATCGCTCGACAGCCAATCAGTGGGTGTTCGACGCCAAGCCGAACTTCGTGAGGCAGCGAATCTCGACGGCTTCATCGAGGACAACTTGTGGACCGGCGTCGGCCGAGCGCGTAGCGGATGTGGCGCAGCCCTCGTTGGCGACCCGGATCAGATTCTCGCCAAGCTTCAGCAGTATCGCGAACTCGGCATCGACGCGTTCATCTTGTCGGGCTATCCGCATCGCGACGAAGCCGAGTGGTTCGGCCGACTCGTGCTGCCGCGCCTGCACCACGCCCCACTCGAGCGTTAGCCGTCCCTCATAAAGCGCATAAAGCATCAGCGCACGTCGACCGTGCGCTGACGCTTTATCAAGGAACTGAAGTTGGCGGCCGACGCTTGTGCCCGTAGCGTCCGAGGCCTATGACCCGCAGCGTCGCCTTAGGCGCCGTCGGCGAGTTTGCAGCCGCTCACCACGGTGCCTTCACCCGAAGCCAGGCTGCCGAGTTCGATCTGCACCGAGGACCAATCGCTCGCCTCAAAGAGCGCGGAGTCCTTGCCGAGCCGGTCCCCAATGTCTTGGTCATCGTTGGCGCTCCGCCCACGTGGCAGCAACGGTTGTTCATTGCGACGTTGGCCGGAGGCGCTCCGGGCATCGCGTGTGGACCTTCGGCCGCGCGCCTGCATCAACTCGACGGATTCGAGGTTGATCAGCGCGTCACCGTGGCCAAGCCACCTGGGGGGAGAGTGCTGCTCAAGCACGTTCAGGTTTCGCAGACCTTGGCGAGCTATGCGCGTCGCGACATTGTCGAGATCGATGGCATCCGATCCGCAAGTGCAGCCCGAACGGTGTGCGACCTCTACAACTTCCGCGGCCCAGCGGTTGGAGAACGAGCACTCGATGACTTCCAGCGTCGGGGCATGAGCCTCGCGTGGTTGAACGACGTAGCGCAGCGAGTTCAACTGGACAAGGGCCGCGGTCTGTCGCGCTTGCTGGCAGAGCTTGAGGTGCGTCGCAGTCCAACGCCGGTTCGCGATTCGTGGTTCGAGAAGTTGGTCGAGCAGTGCCTGCAGTCTGTCCGAATTCCTGGGCTTGTTCGACAGCACACCATTCGCGACTCGCGCGGTCGATTCGTGGCGCGAGTGGACTTGGCCGTGCCAGCGGTGCGCTTAGGAATCGAAGCGCATAGCAAACGTTTCCACTCGGGTCCTCGACAAGAGGCGCTCGACCAACGACGCGACAACGCCGTGGCGCTGCAAGGTTGGGAACTGATCTATGTGGGTTACGACGACGCCAAGCGCACCCCTCGACAGGTACGTGAGTACATCGAACTCTTGGTGAAGCGACGCGCGCTCGACCTTGGGGTAGCCCTGCCCTTGGCTTCATAAAGCGTCAGCGCACGTCGACCGTGCGCTGACGCTTTATGGGCCGAGCTGTAGGCGCGTCGAGCCGATTGTTAGAGGCCGAGGGCGTCGGGCAGCCACTGCTCGAGGCGCTCGAACATCATCGGCCCGCTTTTGGCAAGGAGGTGGCCGTCGTTGGGGCACACAACAAGCTCGCCGGTGCCGGCAATGGCCCGCACCACTTCGCTCGCCTGCATCGGCAGGATTTCGTCGCGGTCGCCGTGGAAAAGCAGCAGTGGCCTCCCGGCCAATCCGCCAGCGACTTCGCATCCTGCCGATTGTGTAGCGAACGTGACAACGCCTGCGACCACCTCGGAAAATCCGACGCCGACTCGAATTGCCACGGCCCCACCAAAGCTGTGGCCCATGAGCACCACACGCTGCGCGCCGCCACCAGTAACGGCCAGCTGAACCGCCGCCGCTAGGTCGATGCAACACGCATCCATATCGTTGGGCCGCCGATAGCTCACCCGGATGACAGGCACCCCACGAGATGCCCACAGCTCGCCAAGCTGGTGGTACAGACCATCGGCGGGTCCGAGGAGTCCGCCCATCGCGCCTCCGCACGCAACGATGGCTGCAGGTGCGACGGGCGCGTTGTCCGCGGGCTCGTGCCACAGCAATGTGAGTAGGCCGCGCATCGTGAAGAACTCTGCGTGACGCAGTGTTGGGGTGATCATCACGCTCTGGCTGGCCATGATTGCGAGTGCATCGAGCGGAGTCTGCAACCCGCTGTCGTGAGCTGAGTAGTCAGTCGGGTCTGCCACGAGTTGTACCCTACGTTCCCATGGCGCCTCCCCCCGTAGCGGTCGATCTCAGCTCAGCAGCTGACCGCGATGTTGCTGTTCGTATTGGCTTGGCGTGGCGCGAGATGCGCCGCGGTGCCAGCACCGTGGCGCTGCGCGATTACATGTTCGGAAACGCCGACGACGCGCTTGATTCCGGCCAGATGGACAGCCTCGATGTGTTGGCATTTCGCCCGTTTTGGAAAATGAGCGAGTTGGCCGAGGCGCTTCGTGTGGATCCGTCAACTGCCACCCGTGCGGTGCAGCGACTCGTCAAAGATGGCCTGGCCGAACGTCGTGCCGACCTCGATGATGGACGAGTCGTGATGGTGAGCATCACCGAGAAGGGCCGCCTGCAACACCAAGACATCGATCGCCGTCGCGGTCGGGTCATCCGTCGGCTGATGGGCGCCTTCACTCCCCAAGAGCGCGCCGACTTTGCCGAGTTGCTCTCGCGCTTTGTGAAGCAACTCGATGTCGTTGTCGACGACATGCCCACCGCTACTGACTGACTCCGTAGAAATCCGGGAAAACTGCGGGCGGCGAGGCAACTAAGGTCTCGTGCATGGCCGATCGAGCGGAGTTTGCAGACCAAGCCATGCAGTTCGCGCCGCAGTTGTATTCGGCAGCGCTTCGTCTCACTCGTAATTCGGCCGATGCCGAAGATCTGGTGCAAGAGACCTACTTGCGTGCTTGGCGAAGCTTCGCTGGCTTCGAGCAGGGCTCCAACCTTCGTGCGTGGTTGTACCGCATTCTCACCAACACATTTATCAACAAGTACCGCGCTGCGCAGCGCCGACCCACCGAAACTGGTCTCGACAATATCGAAGATTTATACCTGTATCGCCGCATCGGCAGCCTCGACGCAGCGCGCGGTAACCGCAGCGCCGAAGACACCATGTTCGATCTTTTCACGGACGATGAAGTGAAAGCCGCGCTCGAAGAACTACCCGAGAAGTTTCGACTTCCGGTGCTGCTCGCCGACGTAGAGGGCTTTGCCTACAAAGAGATTGCCAACATTCTCGACGTGCCGGAGGGAACCGTGATGAGTCGTTTGCATCGGGGAAGAAAAGCGATGCACAAGTTGTTGTATGACTTCGCCAGCGAGCGCGGTCTGATTTCGTCTGATCCGGTTGGCGCTGAACCACTCACCGCCGACGGAACTGAACAATGACTGATTGCAACGACACGCTTCGCGAACTTCAAACGTTTCTTGATCGCGAAATGTCCGAGACCGCTCGCAGCGTGATTCATTCGCACCTCGAGGGTTGCCCCGACTGCCTTGAAGCCTTCGATTTTCACGCCGAGCTTCGGGTGGTTATTGCCGCAAAGTGCCACAACGACGAGATGCCCGAGAGCCTGCTCACAAAGATCAAGCAGTGCTTCGGCGAGGACCCCGAAGCCGAAATCTCTACCTACTGACGCCTCCCGTGGGATACCCGTTGCAGAGATCACCTCGCCAGATTCAGACGATGAGCACCTCTCTGGCTATGCTCGTCACGTGATCGCAGTAATTTTCCATTGGTGGCTCGGCCTACTGCTCCTTCTCGGCGGCGGCGGCATTACGTTGGCCCTCGTGGGTCTGTATCTCAAGACCGTCACGGCCGCGAAGTACCCGAACGGCAAGCGTCGTCGCGAAGACTGAATCAGCTGACGGACACGATCACATGTCGTCGTCCGTGTATCTGAATCAACTGAACCGGCATCCACTTGTGGTGTCGATGCTTGCGCGCTGTCCGCAGCTGGTCGCCGGCCAACACGTTGTGTGCGCCGTTTCTGGCGGCCCCGACTCAATGGCGTTGCTCGTGCTTGCAGCCGCAGCGGGTTGTCGCGTCACGGCGGTTCATGTGGACCATGGCCTGCGCGAAGGCTCGGCCACCGAAGCGTCAGTCGTTGCCGCTACCGCGGTGCTTGTGGGCGCTGAGTTTCGTAGCGAACAGGTTCAGGTAACCCCCGGACCCAATCAAGAAGCGCGGGCGCGCGCTGCACGCTATGGCGTGCTTGGCCCTGATGCGCTCACTGGTCACACGGCCGATGATCAGGCCGAGACGATGTTGCTGAACCTGTTGCGGGGCGGGGCGCTCAATGGGCTCAGTGGTATGCGTCCCCATCGCCATCCTTTGTTGCAGATTCGTCGACACGAAACGCACGAACTGTGCCGTCAGCTCAGTCTCGATCTCGTCGATGACCCATCGAACCGATCTGTAGTGCATATGCGTAACCGTGTGCGCGGTGAACTCCTGCCACTGATGAACAACATGGCCCAACGAGACTTGGTGCCGCTGCTCACGCGGCAAGCCGAGGTTTGGCGTGCCGACGCTGACCTGCTCGACGAGCTCGCCGCGGCGCTTGACCCCACCGACTGCAAGGCGCTTGCCGCTGCACCCGTGTCGTTGGCCCGCCGCGCGGTGCGCACCTGGCTGACCGGAGAGCATCCGCCCGACCTCGCCACGATCGAGCGAGTTTTGGCCGTCGCGCGGGGTGAAGCCGCCGGTTGTGAGACCAACGACGGTCGACGAATTCGCCGGAGCAATCAGCGCCTCTCGCTTGATGGGCAGCCGCTCCGCTAGTCTGACCAACCGATGCTCCACCTTGTCGTTGTTGCGAACCAAATTCTGCGTTGCAGCGAGGTGAACTAGTGCCACCGCGCCTGCGGGGCAAGTGGGCTCTTGGCATCACACCGCGCAACTTCACGTGGGTGCTCAAGGACAAGCTTGCGGTGTGCGAGCGTCCGGGCGGTTATGGCGAGAACCACCGTCGTGTGCGCCGCCAAGAAGAAATCATCTGGGTTCGCGAAAACGGTTTTGGCTGTCTGATCTCGATCATTCCTGCGCCACACAACCTGCACAACTACGAAGAGCTTGGCGTGAACTATCGGCATCGTCCGTTCACGGGTGAAGATCTGGCCCTGTGGCTCAAGGCGTTTTATACCGAACTCCATGCCCTACTCGATGCAGGCGTGAAGGTCATCGTGCATAACGAAGAAGTTGGCGACCGCATTATCGGCATCATGGGCGGCTACATCCGCTGGAGCGGGCTCGTTGAAGACAGCTCGCAGGCCATCATGATTACCGAGCGCATTGCCGAGCGTCAGCTCGATCCTTTCGCCCGTGAGGTCATCCTCATGGCACACACTCTTCGCTGATCTAGGGTTCGTGCCATGAGCACGTCGCCTGCGAATTGGTATCCCGATCCAATGAAGCGTCATCAGTTGCGCTATTGGGACGGCACGATCTGGACCCATCACGTGAGCAATAACGGTGGCACGGGAATCGATCCGCTGGACTCGACCCGCCTCGATCGCCTTGAGCAAGGGCTCATCGTGGGCAACGAGGGCGATCCCGACAAGATCAATCGTCAGGTATCGGCCACTGGATACAAGGGCGCCGGAATTCAGAGCGCTGCCTTTGAAGGTGCTGGCACGTTGTTCACTGAGCCGATTCTGGTGGTGAATCAAAAGGCCAAAATCATCGAACTCAGCAACCAGTATTCGGTCTTCAACGCCCAAGGTCAGCAGGTGGCCGCAGTCAACGAAGTGGGCCAGTCGGCCGCAAAAAAGGCGGTGCGGCTGCTGACCAGCTGGGATCAGTTCCTCACCCACCGCTATGTCATCACCGACGCCAGCGGCGCCACTCTGCTGCAGCTCACTCGGCCTGCGAAACTGATGAAGTCGAGCATCATTGTGAGCGACCCTGCCGGCACCGAGATTGGTCGCATCGTGCAGCAGAACGTGTTCGGCAAGATTCGGTTCGGCCTCGAGGCGGGCGGCGCCGCGGTGGGCTCAATCAACGCCGAAAACTGGCGGGCTTGGAACTTTCGCATTGAGGATCACAAGGGCGCCGAAGTGGCCCGCATTACTAAGACATTCGAGGGCATCGCGAGAACCATGTTCACCACCGCCGACAACTATGTGGTGCAACTGCACGATCACATTCCCCAGCCGTTGTTGTCGCTCGTTGTGGCCGCTGCGCTTTCGGTAGATACAGCGCTGAAGCAAGACTCGCGCGGCCTCGGCTGAGGCTCGTTAGCCCACGGCCACAATGTCGGCCAACACATCCACAGGCGCATTGCTTGCGAGGCAGAACCCGCCATCGGCGATGTTGGTGACGACCGAGAACGTGGCTTGACGGTTTGGCGTCACTACCGCAATCGAACCCTCTGGGCGAGGCTGGGCGCACGGCCACATGAACACTGATGCGCCGTTGGCTCCACCAATCAAGGTGAGGTTCACTTGTGCAGCGGTTACGTTCGCCGGAGCGCCTGCGATTGGGCCGAGCACAACAGGTGTTGGTGTGGCGCTGAGTTGCACGTTCAACGTGCGTGAATCGAACCGGCGAATTGCTGTGATGGGGAACAGGCCCGGCGCATCTTGACGCCACACAGTGGTGACATCAACAAGCACGTTCGTGGCCACGGTTGGCTTCAGGCACAGCCCGGTTGAGTTCATCCGAACCACCATGCTGAACGAGGTCATCCGTGAGGCAACAAATGGGGCCTTCACTTCGCTGCCTCCGCATGGGGTGATCAACAGCGTGCCCGCCGAGGCAGGGTCAATCACGGTGAACGTGGCGGTTAACGCTTGGCTATCGGCCGATGCTCCGAGCATCTCTGGAGTGAGCGTGACCAATTGGTTCGCTGCGAGGCGCTTGGTGGTGCGTGTATCAATGACCCGATGCGTTGCTACAGGAAGGGCGCCTACGCCCGCTGACTCGAGTTGTGCAACCACAGTGACGCGTGCTTGAGCGGTACCGGTGCTGGTGGCACAGATCTGACCCTCGGTGACCGCGACGGTGGCGTAGCCGATGGCCATTGGCCCGGCCTCAACCGTCAATGAGGTTGCCGCAGTGACGGATGCGTCGCATGGGTGCACGACGATGCTTGCTGACTGCTTGCTTGTGGCCGAGATACGCACGACGACGGCCGCTGCTGTCTTGCTGAGTCCGTTGACTCCGGCGACCTTGATCTTCTTGGCGACGTTTGGCTGCAGTGCGGACGCCGATGAGGCCGTGAGCACTGCGACCGGAGTGATGAAGTGCCAACGCAGCGCTGGGTCATAGCTGAGGCCAGGCACGGCTGGAGCAGGAGGAGCGGGAGGTGCCGTGGTGGTCGTGGTGGTGGTGGTCGCGGGAACGGTTGTGGTGGTCGTCGCTGAAGCCGGTGGAACGGTGCCCGCCAGCGTTGTCGTTGAAGAGAGCGCGATCGCTGCGGCCGGCCAGTCGGTGATCTTGCAGCCATTCACGGCGATGACGCTCTGGGTTGGGTTGATCGGTCGCCCACCTTGCGGATGAATCTCGAAGTGAAGGTGCGGCGTGCCAGCGTTGCCGGTGGCGCCGATGTACCCAATGATTTGGCCAGCCACAACGGTTGAGCCAACCGACAATCCGTCGGCGAAGGCCGACATGTGAGCGTAGAAGTAATAGGTGCCGTCGGCGGTCGTGAGCCGCCATCCGTTGCCGGCGAGTTGCCCGGCTCGATCGACGTAGCGCTTGGTGAGCGTGCCGTCGTTCACGGCGTAGATGTTGAGACCCTTCTTGGCGATGATGTCGACACCCTCATGGCTGCGACCGCCCGAACGATCTGCGCCATACGAGTCCACGAAGCCACACAGACCCTGCACCGGAAACTGAGCGAGGGCGATGGTTGGCCCTGCGATTGTTGTGGTTGTTTTGTTTGCCTTCTTGGTTGTCGTTGGTGTCGTTGGTGTCGTTGGTGTGGTTGGCCCAGCGGCGCCGGCGTCGACCGACGGACTCACGCCAGTGACCACCGCAAGGCTTGAGACCATCGCGAGCAACGAGCACACCAGGCCCACCCGGAGGCGGCGACGGCGAACCACGACGATAGGGGCGCGAACTTGTTGATGTGATCTACGTGATTGATTGGTCAACACGGCGCCTCCTTCCTGCTTCACAAGAGGTATCGGCACGAATCACTGCGGTCTTGAGGAGAGCTTGACCTCTTCGCCATGACTCGTTGGGCAGAGCTCGCCCCGATATCGTTGGCGTGATGAGAGGGCGTCGCGTTCTGGTCACGGGCATGGGTAGCGAACTTGGTTCGCTCGTGGCCTCGATGCTCGAAGCCGAGCCGTGGGTTGGCCAGCTCGAAGGGATCGATGTCGATCCGCCTCGCCGCCGTCTGCGCAAAGCAGTGTTCCATCGAATCGATGCGAACAATCGCAGTCATGTTGTCGATGTCGTGTCGCGGTTCAACCCGCATGTGCTGATCCACATTGCCGTGTGGGAGCCCGATGCCCGGGTCAACACCCGCCATGCCATTTCCTATACGCAGCAAGCGGCAACGGCATTCCTTGGTGCCGCAGCCGAGTGTCCAGCGCTCGAGCACATCGTGCTTCGCAGCGCCGCTTCGGTCTACGGCCGAGCGCGTGGTGCGCTCACTCGCCCCGACGAATCGGCGCCCATCAACCCGACCACCGAGTTCGGTCGTATGGCTGCTCGCCTTGAAGCCATTGCAAACGATGTTGGTCAGCGCGCCGGCGTCACCATTGGTGCCGTGCGCTTAGCGCCGGTGCTTGGCCCGCATGTGCCGAGTCCGCTCGGTCGTCTTCTGCGGCTTCCTGCCGTGCCGTTTAGTGCGCTCGCCGACCCTCCGTTTGCGGTGCTTCGCGATGCCGATGCAGCGCACGCGCTCGTGGCAGCGGCTCGCGTTGGTTTAGCCGAACCCGTCAACGTGGTGGCCCCCGAGGCGATTACTGCGTGGCAAGCCATCCTGCGTGGTCGCCGCTTGCCGTTGCCGTTGTTCGGTCCCGAATGGGGCATGGCGCGACGGCTCAGCCATTTCGTGGGCGCTCCTGTGCCCGATCACGTGATCGAATTGTTGCACCGCGGTCGGCTCGTCGACGGTGGCCGTGCACTTGAGTTGCTTGGGGTTACTCCCGCGCAGAGTACGCCCGAAGTCATCGATCGCCTGTATGCCTGGCCGTCGGTTGTGCATGTTCGACCCGCCACACCCGCACCGTGGCAGCAGAGTCTCGCGTCGTGAGCGTTCAACTGGCCGATGTGTCGAGCAGGTCTGTCACCGAGACTCCAAGCATTCGTCGCGACCCCATTGCACAGGTTGTGCGGCTCGCGACGCGTCCGGTGTCAGTGGTCTGGCCTCGACCAACAGTCGATCATTGGGGTCGCGATCAGCGCCTTGTTGAGGCCATTGGTCCATGGGCCAACCTGCGTTGGGATGTGAGCGTTGGTGGCGAGCAGTTGTTGCCTCGTGGTGGCGCGCTCATCATTGTGAACACCCGCCGGTTTGCGCTCACACCGATCTCTACGGCGTTCGCTCTCGGCGAGGCATTGCACCGGCCGGTGCGCTTTGTCGGTCGCCCCGACACGGTTCCGTTTGGTCCGCTGCTTCGTCGCGTGGGTGGCTTGTTGGCGCAGCCCGATGAAATCGCTGGCGCATTGCGCGATGGCCAACTCGTGGTTCTCGGAGCCCATGGCTCGGCCAACCCTCGCTTTGCGGGCGCGGTAGATCCTCAACTCGTGGGCGCTGCCATTCGCGAAAATGTTCCGGTGCATGTGGCTGCCACATTGAGCACCATGGTCAGTCGCCAAGCTCGCGTCGAAGTTGTTGCAGCGTTGCGGTCACGTAAGAAGCGTCGTGGCCCACTTGCCGAAGTCGAGTTGGCAGAGCATGCTCAACGGCGACTGCAAGATCTGCTCGACGAGATGGGCGGCACACGCACCGGGGTCCCCGGTCTCGGATGGCTGGGCGAGGGCTGAGCAATGACATATACACGCGCAGCCGACGGAGTCCGTTTGCACTATCAGGCCGTCGGTCGTCGCAATGGCCCGCCTGTGTTGATGGTGCAAGGTCTCGGAGCCGATAAGCACGGTTGGGACATGCAGCGTCTTGCGCTTGCGTCGCGCTATCAGGTGATTGCGCTCGATAACCGCGGTGCCGGTCGCAGCGACAAACCGTTTGGGGTGTACTCCATCGAGCAGATGGCCGACGATGCTGTCGCAGTTCTCGACCACGCCGGCATCGAGTCGGCGCACGTTGTTGGCGCATCAATGGGCGGAGTCATCAGCCAGTTCATTGCGCTCAAATATCCCGAGCGAGTTCGTTCGCTCACGCTGGCGTGCACTGCCTGTCGCAATCATCCGTGGCGCCGCGAGTTGCTCAGCAGTTGGGCATCAACTGCAAGCGAGCGCGGCATGGGAGCTATGGCCAACGAGGCCGCTCGATGGGTTATCGGGCCGCGTTCATTCCGTCGTGCTACTCCGATGCTTGGTTGGCTTGGGCCGATGGCATTTGGCCGCCCAACCCATGCGTTTGTGGCGCAGGTTCGCGCAATTCTGTCGGCCGATGAGTCGATGGCCGACGAGCTCACCAAACTCAATGTGCCAACGCTGATCATGGTTGGTAACCAAGACATCCTCACGCCGCGAGGCGACTCAGAAGAACTCGCCGAGCTCATCCCGTTCGCCGAGCTTGCCGTGATTTCGGGTGCTGCTCACGGGTTGATGGTCGAGCACGCCAGCACCTTCAATCGGTTGCTGCTGAACTTCCTCGATCGTTGTGTCGCTGCCGAACACGCAGCAACGTTGGCCGCTACCACGGTGCCCGATGCCACCGAACTCGCTTCGTAGTTGCTGATGCGCGTTGTCATTGTTGGGGCCGGACTGTCGGGGTTGACCGCCGCTCGAAAGCTCAGCGATGCGGGTCATCACGTTGTTGTTTTCGACAAAGGTCGTTCGCCCGGAGGCCGCTTGGCAACCCGTCGCATCGGGTCGTCTCGGTTCGATCACGGCGCTCAGTTCTTCACGATTCGTAGCGACGCGTTCGCTGCTTTGGTGCAGCCCCACCTCAACTCTGGGCTGGTGTTCGAGTGGTGCCGCGGCTTTTCGGCGAAGGGCGATGGATACCCGCGCTACGCAGTGCGCGCTGGCATGAGCGCCTGGGCGAAGGCGCTGGCCGTTGGCCTCGATGTGCGCTGCGACACCCTGGTGTTCGCAATCCGACCAGGCCCTGCCGACAGCGGCGCAGCGTGGGAGGTAGCGCTCGACGATGGCACCTCGGTGCCCGCCGATGCGTTGATTGTGACAAGCCCGTTGGCCCAGTCGTATTCGCTGATTGTGTCGGCCGAGGTGGCCTTGCCAGAAGAGCTTGTGCGCACCGAATACGACCGTACGATCGCGCTGCTGGCTGTGCTCGATTGCGCTCCCGCCGTCGGCGAACCGGGCGGCCTCAACAACCCGACCGAGACATTGAGTTTTGTTGCCGACAACCAACGCAAAGGCATTAGCGATGCTCCAGCGCTTACGGTGCATGCAGCGGCTGGCTGGTCCGACCAACACTGGGACCGATCAAGCGACGAACTCATTGCCGACCTCAGCGCTGCAGCTGCCGACTACATCGGCTCGGCGAACATCGTCGAGATGCAGCTGAAGAAGTGGCGCTTCGCCACACCGCGAGTCATCTGGCCCGAACCATGTTGGGTGGCTGCCGAATCGGCTGGTCCGTTGGTGCTCGCGGGCGATGCCTTCGCGGGCCCACGGGTAGAGGGCGCCGTGTTGTCAGGTTTGGCTGCGGCCAACGCGTTGCTGCAGTAGGCGCAAGCAACGGCGTGTCAGCGTGGCCGGGCTCAGTTGCTGGCCGTGACCTCGGGCGAACATTGCACGGCCGTAACGCGCTGCTTGGCGACATCGATGGTCGTGGTGCTCTTGGGCCCGAACTTCGATACGAACTCTGAGAGGGATCCGGTTTCTTGCGGACAGTTGTAGTCGACGCTGGTGGCGGTTCTCACGATCCACCCGTTGGAGAGCTGCACCAAGCCATTGCCGAGCAGCGACTTGACCGGCGGCAAGGTCACCTTTGAGCCGGCCTCTGCCGGAACCAGAGCGAACCACACCACGGCTTCGCCGAGCAGATCGGCGAACACCACGCACGCACTGACTTCGGTGATGTCTGTGCACGAGTTTGAGCCGAGGGTTCCGTCGACAATGTGCATGGTGCGATTGCCATCGATGACAGCGTCTGCCGAGCCGTGCACCACGCCGTCGGCGACGGAGAAATCGGTTGACGCCAGTAGCTGAAACACGGGCGCCATGAAGTCGATCGTTCGCGCCGAGGTGCCAGACACTGCAGCATCACTGGTGCCTGACGTAGGAAGGAGTGTCTTCAGCGCGAAGGCGAGTGCGATCAACGCAGCGAAGGCAGCCCAGATTCGCCATGAGAAGAACTGCCGCATCCCGACGAGCGTATGCGAGTGGGTGTGCGTTCGAGTGTCAGTTAGGCGAGCGAACGCATTGCAGCGGCCGCAGCGCGATGCGCGGCAACTGAGATTTGATCGAGGACCGTGTCGTCGTGGCCAAGTCCAACGAACAGTGCTTCGTATGCGCCGGGTGCCAAAGCGATGCCCTCAGCGAGCGCTGCGCGAAACAGTGCGGCGTAGGTGGGCTCGCTGGTTGTCTTGGCTTGGTCGAAGTTGGTGGGCAGTGGACCATCGCCCAAATACATGCCCACGAGCGTGCCAACAACCGGGAACTGAGCGACCAGACCCGCCGACGAACACGCGTCGCTCAGGAGCGAGGACAGCAGGAGCGCGCGTCGACCAAGTTCGGCGTACACGTCGGGGGTGAGTTCGTTGAGCACCGCAAGACCCGCCGCGGTGGCGATGGGGTTGCCCGCCAGGGTGCCCGCATGAAACACCTTGCCGATTGGCGTGAGCACTTCCATCAGATCGGCGCGTCCGCCGACTGCACCAATGGGTAGTCCGCCACCGATGACTTTGCCAAAGCAGGTGAGGTCGGGTCGGACACCGAAATGATGCTGGGCGCCGCCCGATCCAAGGCGGAAACCGGTGATCACTTCGTCGAAGATGAGCAGTGCGCCAACGCGGTCGCACTCGGCGCGCAGGCCGCTGAGGAAGCCAGCCACTGGCGCAACGACACCCATGTTGGCGGCCACTGGTTCGACAATGACGGCTGCGACTTGATCGTCGAGCTGGGGCACCACGTTGTATGGCGCAACGATGGTGTTGGCCACGGTGGCGTTGGGGATGCCGGCCGTGCCGGGTAAGCCAAGCGTGGCCAGACCGCTGCCGCCGGCCACGAGCAACGCGTCGGTGGCGCCGTGAAAGTTGCCCGAGAACGTGACGATGCGGTCGCGTCCGGTGGCCCCGCGAGCAAGACGAATGGCCGTGCTGGTGGCTTCGGTGCCGCTGTTCATCAGCCGCACTCGTTCGCAACTTGGTACTCGTTCACGGATGGCCTCGGCCAGTTTCATCTCGCGAGGTGTGGGAGCTCCGAACGAGGTGCCATCGGCCGCCGCAGCGGTGATGGCTGCGGTAATTGCTGGGTGCCCGTGACCCACGATGACAGCGCCGTAGCTCTGCACGAGATCGATGTAGCGCGTGCCCTCGACATCGAACACGTATGGACCTTGGGCGCGAGCAACCACGTACGGGGATCCGCCTACGGACTTGAACGCACGGATTGATGAGTTGACCCCACCAGGAATCGCAGCGCACGAACGATCGAAGAGTTCGCGGTTTGATGGAATGCCACTGCCGGTGCACACGGTGGGAATGCATCCGGCGGCTTCGCATTTCGAGGCATCGCAATAGGGGATCATGATGGCAACCCGCTCGCTGTATTGGTACCCATGGTGCGCTCGGCGAACCATCGGGTGAAGTAGGTGAGGATCACGTCGGCGCCGGCACGCTTGATAGCGGTGAGTTGCTCGAGTGCCACGGTGTCGTGGTCGATCCAACCATTGGCTGCGGCCGCCTTGATCATCGCGTATTCGCCACTGACGTGATACGCCGCGACGGGCAAGTTGGTGATGGCTCGCACGGCAACGATGACATCGAGATACGACAGTGCGGGCTTGACCATCACCATGTCGGCGCCCTGCGCGATGTCGGCCTCAACTTCGGTGAGGGCCTCGCGGGCGTTGCGCCAATCTTGTTGGTAACCCTTGCGATCGCCGCCGCCAATGATCTGCACGTCTACTGCGTCGCGGAACGGGCCGTAGAGGCCGCTCGCATATTTGGCCGAGTAGGCCAAGATGGAAACGTCGGTGTGCCCTGCAGCGTCGAGCGCGCTACGAATAGCGGCCACCTGTCCGTCCATCATGCCGCTGGGCGCAACGACGTGGGCGCCAGCGTTGGCTTGGGCCACGGCGGCCTTTGCGTAAATCTCGAGCGTGAGGTCGTTGTCGACATTGCCGTGCGCGTCGAGGACTCCGCAGTGACCATGATCGGTGTACTCGTCGACGCACAGGTCGGCCATCAGCACAACAGAATCGGCGAACTCGCCGCGCAGTTGTCGCAGAGCCACTTGCACGATGCCTTGCGGATCGAAGGCACCTGAGCCGACGGCATCTTTATGAGCTGGAACGCCAAACAGAATGACGGCCTTCACGCCGAGAGCTACAAGATCGCGGACCTCGGTGCACAGGCTCTCGACCGTGTGCTGCATAACGCCAGGCAACGACACAATTGGTAGCGGTGCTGCAATGCCTTCGCGAACGAAGAGCGGGGCAACAAGATCATTGACCGACAGACGGGTCTCTGCAACGAGTTCACGAAGCGCCGAAGTGCGACGGAGGCGGCGAGGCCGAGCGATGGGGAAGTGTGCAACCACGTGAGCCATCGTAGGGGTTCACGGTCGAACGGCACGCCCTAGATCGGTGAGGCTGAGTTCGGTGTGCGAGTCGATGATCTGGTGCGCAGCCGAGAGATCGTGCCCAGCGCTGAGCGCAACCGGACAGGCGATTGTGTACAGCCCCGCAGCGCGGGCCGAGGCGGTGCCAGTGGCACTGTCTTCGAATGCGATCGAGCGAACCGGAACCGCATCGACAGCTGCGCATGCCTCGAGGTATGGGTGCGGGTGCGGCTTGGGATGCGAAGCAATGTCGATGGTGATGATCGCGCTGAAAAAGTCGCGCAACCCAAGGTCGCCTAAGCGAGCTTCGGCCCACGCCGACGTGGAGTTTGAGGCAACGGCCAATGGAACGCCAGCGGCGGACGCTTGCTTGATCAACGCCTCGATGCCGGGCCGCGCGCTGAGGGTGCTGAGCAGTTGGGTACGCACTTGTTCGTAGTGCTCTCGGGCGACCGAGGCGTTCACGGGGCGACCGGTCAACGCTTCGAGCTCGTAATGCCAATTGGCGGCAGAGCTGGTGCCGATGACTTGTTCGAACCGGGTGATGGTGTAATCGGCGCCATGACTGGCCCATACCTGCCGTATCGATTCGTACTCAATGGACTCGGTGTCGACAATGGTGCCGTCGAGATCGAAAACTAGAGCGTCGGGAAGATCGATGGGACCCACGGGGCACGACGCTACCGGCTAACGTCGACGAACAATGGCGGCTCAAGCTCAGTTCTCAGTGTCCGATCTCGAGGTGCAACCCGGCGACATCGAGACGTTGCAACTCACAGTCACCAATCTCGGTAATCGCACCGAGACGTTCACGCTTATTCCGGCTGGACTCGTGGCTGGTTGGGTTCGTTTGTCGCCACCGGTTGTCACGCTGTTCGGCGGTTCGTCAGAGATCGTCACGGTCACCCTGCGTCCGCCGCGGCTGCCCTCTACAGCGGCGGGGCCAACGCCGCTCACCGTGCGAATCATCCCGCAGACCGAGCCCGATGACGCCACCGTTGTCGAGAGCACCGTGCAGATTGCTGCCTTCCACGATCGTCGCGTGTTGGCGTTGCAGCCGGTGCAGCGCGGCCATCGTCGGGCCACCTTCGATTTCTTGGTCGAGAACCATGGCAATGTGCAAGCCAGCTGTCGGCTGCATCTCATCGACACCTCGCAACGACTCGACGGCGATTTCGACCCGCCCGCAGTGGGCGTCGAGCCCGGCGCGAAGAGTGTTGCGCGGTTGCGACTCAAGGCAGTGCATCGTCATTGGCGATCGCAGGCACGTGCCCTTCCCTTTTCGGTCGAGGCCGATCAACAGGGTTTTGAGACCGCAGTGGCAGAGGCCACCTTTGTGCAGACCGCCGTTGTGCCCGAGACCATCGAACGAAATCTTGCGGGCGTCGCTGCCGTAGTCGTGCTTGCGGCGTTGGCGTGGTTTGTGTTGGCCAAGCCGGCCATCGAAAACGTTGCTCAAGACGCAGTCGGTTCGGGTGGCTCGTCGGCAACTGTCACCACGAACCCCGGCGACGCAACCGATTCGTCGTTGCCTACCGATGGCTCGGTACCCATCGACAACAATCCGGCGGCAGTCAATGGCGAAGCGTTCAGCCAGCGACTGGTCCTCAGAGTTGCCCCAAGCGATTCGGACTCGGCCGAATACGTGGTGCCCAGCGGCAAACTGCTGCGTATCACCGACGTGATGCTGCAGAACCCAAACCTTGATTCGGGCGCTGCCACATTGTCACGAGACGATGTCGTGTTGATCCCGTGGCGCCTCGAGAACTCCACGGGCAACGAGAGCGTGGCGTTGGTGAGTCCGTTGGTGTTTCAATCGGGCGAGAAAGTCGTCTTCACGTTTGCCTGCAGCGGTGTAGGCGACCCTACGGTTGGTGCGTGCGTGCCGGCGGTGTTGCTCAGCGGCACCTTGGTGAAGAGCTAACCGAGCGAGCTAGGGCCTCGGCCAAGCAGCTGAGCCCGGTGCCATCGTGGTGGGTCGGTCGATGGTGACCGTGGTGGCGGCTAACGGGCCACCCAAGACTTGAGCGACCAACGTGCGTGGGCCCGGATGTTCGTTCTTGAGCACGAGCATGTTGGCGACGAATGATCCGGTGATGTCAGTGATTGCGATTGTTGGCCGGCCGCTGCCATCGCTCCAGCCAATGAGCACTCCGGCGTTTGCTGGGAAGCCGCGGCCATCGATGCCAAGCTTGCGCCCCGGGGCAACCCGAGTTGCGGTGGTGATGACCGATGGGTTGTAGACACCCTCGCCGCTGAGGAAGATGCTGGTGTATTGGCCCGCTGCGATACCCACGTTGAGGGTGGCCGTGCGCCGACCGCCTGCAGTTGGGTTGAACGAGACCTCGATGGGGCAGCCCGTTGGCCCGATGACCTGTGCCTTGCAGCCGTTCACACCGATGGTGAAATCGTCGGGGTTCTGTCCGGTGATCTTGACCATTCGCACCGTGGCCGCAGCGATGTGGACGCTGATGATGTTCGTGGACGACACGGCTGTGTATTGGCCCACCACAGTTGGCGCAAAATCGAGACCAGCCGGTGCGGCTTCGAGCGCTGGCTCGCCGCCTGCCCCGGTGAGCGGGGTGGAAATCGACAAAGCGCCGAAGCCCGCCTCGGCAACTGTGAGCGTGCCCGTGCGTGACCCTGTGGCCGACGGCGTGAGCATCACGTTGACCGAGCAGCTCTTGCCCGCAGGCACAGCGGACCGATCGAGGCACGAACCGCCAGAGACGGCGAAGTCGGTGTTGTCGCTCGTAATGGCATCGGGCACGAATGCGCCCGGGCCATCATTGACGACGTTCACGTACCACTCGGGGCCGGGTACACCCACGGTGACCGTGCCGAGATCGGCGTGTGCCATCGACAAGGTGGGAGCGAACGAGACAGCGACAACGTGTCGACCGACGATGGCTGGGTTGGCGAGCAGTTGGTTGGCGACGATGGTGTCGGCCACGAGCACGCGTCCGTTCGCCGACAGGCGTGCGTTGGCATGAGCCCCTGCGGCTGGCGACGGGCCGTCGAATGCGCGGTGCAGCTTGAACGTGCCCAAGTCGGCCACGATGAGGTCGCCATCGTTGAGATCGCCGCCACCTGGGGTGCGCACAGCGAGCAGGTTCGTTGCCTGCGTGGAGAAGGCAATCGTGTTTCCGTCGCCCGACATCGTGGGCCAGTTCGACTCACCGTTGGCGGCGATGATCGGCTGGTCTGGCGCCGCTGGAACGCGGCTGACCAGTGAGATTGATGTGCCGGCCGTTGTCTCAGTGACGCTGGGCGTGGTTGGCGTTGCCGGGGTGATCACCGTGGAGTCGGTCTCATCGAACACGAAGTTGTTGTTGGCATCGCGGTCTACTGCGTAGATCTGCGTCGAGCAGGCCTTGCCGCAAGCATCGAGGCTTGGCGAGCTCACGAGGTTGGTGGCCTTTGAGGCGAACGACACCAGTCGTCCGTCGGCCGACACTGTTGGATTGCTGGCGCTTGCGTTCGCAGGTCCGGTAGGTCCGTGAGAAATGAGCGCAACTGCGGTGAAGGGGTCGGCGTTGGTGCGGTCCCAGGCGAAGATTTGGCTGACGGCGGAGGGAGAGCCGACTGCGGGATTGACCCACTCGGGTACGGCCTCGTTTGACGTAGCGTCAGAACTGAAAACCACGAAGCGGCCATCGCCCGACAGGGCCGGGTTTCTCTGGCCGAGATAGATGGCGCTGTTGCCCGAACTCTCGGCGGGCAATCCTGCTGCTTGGGTCGAGTGCCCAGGCTGCTCGGCGAGGGTAGACAGATCGACAACCTCGATGGCCGACGGGCGATGCAATGGATCGTCGCGACCCGACAGCGACTTGAACGGACGTGCGTAGGCAACGATGGAGCCGCTACTTGAAACTGCCGCTGGCTGTGTGGGGTCAACGTCGCCGCGGGCCTGTCCTTGACCATCGCTGAACGAAACGGACGACACAAGCTGCCAATCGTTTGGTTTGCCGCCGCACTGGCTGAGCGTTGCGCGGTAGACGTCCCATCGCTTGCCGGTGTCATCGTCGCGGAACAGATCGAATGCCATCTCGGTGGTGACCACCACAGCACAACCATCGGCGCTGATGACTGGGGCGACGCTATTGCCAATGCGGACGCCGTTTTTGAGATTGGTGAGCTGGGTCAACGCCCCGGTGGTGCGGTCGCTGAGCCACACGCTGCTGGTCCTGCCATCGGCAACTGCTGGCGCCGATGCGAACACAGCGAAGCGACCATCGCCTGACACAGAAGGGTTGGTGGCAACTGCCGGAGAGATCAACGAGACCGACGCAGTGGTGAGCACCACTCGTGCTGAAGCGGTGTCGGGCATGACAAATGCAGCGACGGTTGCAACTGCAAGTGCCGCCACTGCTCCACCCAGGCCCCAGGCCCGCGCTGTCTGTCGAACTGTCTTCACGTGTCTGTGTGCCTTGTCGCGTTTGTTGTCCGTGCGGATCACCCGTTGGACATCGGGGGAAGGCTAACTGAGTCCGAGAAAATAGACCCTCAGGCAGTCGACCAATCCGTCAAGAGAATGATCGGCTGCAACAGCGGTCACCTTGAGGCCTAATTGGTGCGCTACCTGCGCTGTTGCTGGTCCGATGGCGAACACCGGCGGTGAAATTTCGGAGCCGAAGACATCGACCCAAGCGCTCACTGCGGAGCCACTGGCAAACAACACGGCGTCGGCCCCGAGCGCCGTCGATTGCTCATCGGGCGTGGGGATGCGTGGCTGAGTGCGATATGCGGGTACGACCGTGAGGTCCCAGCCCTTTGCGACCAAGCCGAGGGCCAAGGCCGGGCGTGCTTGCTCGGCTTGAGCCAAGAGCACGGTGCCATTGCCGTCGGGGAACTCGGCGAGGAGCCCCTCGGCGATCTGACGTCGCGGCACGAGATCGGCCGGTACCGAGAGCGCGGCGGCGGTGGCCGTGCCGACAGCAGCAACGAGTGGCCGATGTTCGCCGAGTTGCTGCAGAGCCTCGGCTACGCGAACAGCTCCGTTTGGTGAGCTGAGCACCAGCCAGTCGAACGTGCCCAGCGTGTCGAGGGCGGCGCGTAACGCGGCGCCGCCGTCGGAGGGCTCAGCGATGTCGATGAGTGACAACGCAATTGGTTCGGCCCCGAGGGCACGCAGCCGTTGCGCCAACGGCTCGATCTGATCGGCCGCTCGAGTCATGACGACTCGACGGTGAGCCAACGGCAGTTCGGTCAACGCTGGATCTCGGCGTGCATTGCTCGAGCGGTTTCGATGGCCGTCGCTGCCCAGTCGTGACCGAGCCGAATGGTTGATTGCAGCGAACGATGATTGTCGTTGGCCAAGAACGCAGTGAGATGGCCGTCGCGGACATGTGCCCCAATGGGTAGCGAACAGCCTGAGCCCAACTCGGCCAGAAAGGAGCGTTCGGCGCTCACGGCTTGCCGGCTTGGCGCGTGATCAATAGCGGCCAAAGCGGCGATGGTGCCGGTGTCGTCGGACCTGCACTCGACAGCCACACATCCTTGGCCGACGGCGGGCACCATCGTGTCGGCATCGATGATCTGCGCGATGCGGTCGGTGAGACCAAGAATCTCAAGCGCCGCAACGGCCATCACGATGGCGCCGTTGTCGGGCACCTTCGATAAGCGAGTGCTGATGTTGCCGCGCAACTCAACGAAATGCAGATCGGGGCGGATTGCGTAGAGCTGTGCTCGGCGGCGCACCGAGCCGGTGGCCACGGTGGCCCCAAGTCGTAAACCGTCGAGCGTGCTGCCAACCAACGCGTCGCGAGCATCGCGTCGCTCGGTGAACGCGCCAATCACAAGCGTGGCGCCTGTGTCGGAAACAGCCGGCTGAGACGGAAGGTCTTTGGCGCTGTGCACGGCGATGTCTGCGTGACCATCGAACACGGCCCGCTGCACCTCTTTCACGAACACGCCTTGACCGCCAATGGTGTGCAGGGGAACGTCTTGGCGTTGATCGCCGAGGGTGTCGATGAACACCAACTCGGTTCGGCAGCCAGGGTTTGCGGCCTCGAGCGATGCGGCAATCACCTCGGCTTGTGTGCGCGCCTGCGCGCTGGATCGAGTTGCGATGCGCAGCGTGAAATCGGACATGGCCCGAGATCAGCTCAGGTCGAACAGGTCGCGCACCGCAGAGGCGTTGCGCTCGCCGCTGGGGGTGCCCACGTCTTCTTTGAGACGAACGCTGGGGGCATGCAACAGCTTGGCAATGATGCCCTTCGTGACGGCCTCGACGGCTGCGCGTTGTGCAGGCTCGAGTGCGGCGAGGCGCGATGAGTAACGATCGAGTTCGGCGAGTCGGATTGACTCGGCGTGTTCGTGCAGCTGGGCCACGAGCGGCGCCGCTTGACGAGCAGTGACATCGATGGTGAAGCGCTCTACTTCTTCGCTCACGATGAGGCGTACGAGGTCGGCCTCAACGGCACGCTTTTCGATGCCCTTTGCAGCCCAGTCGCGCAGGTTGTCGAGGTCGAGCAACGTGACGCCGTCGAGCAAGGCCGCAGCGCTATCGACATCGCGTGGCACTGCAATATCGACGATGAGCAATTCGGTGTTGATGCCAACACGGGCGTTGCGCACCGTGTCGCTATCGATGATGACCGAGCCAGCGCCAGTACAGGTGAGCAGTACGTCGACCTGAGCAATGCTTTGAGTGAGCTCGTTGAAGGGAACGACGCGTCCGTTGACGCGAGCAGCAAGTTGTTCGGCGCGAGCCTCGGTGCGGTTGGTGACTGTGATGTCGCTGGCGCCTGCGGAAACGAGAGCGGCCGCAATGCCTTCGCCCATTTCGCCGGCACCGACCACGAGCACGCGGCGACCCTGCAGGGTGCCCAATCGTTCGGTGGCCATCTCGACAGCAGCATGGCTGACGCTTGTTGTGGAGCGACTGATGCCGGTGTCGGTGCGTGCCCGCTTGCCGGTTTCGAGTGCGTGGCGGAACAACAAGTTGAGGGTTGCCTTGGCGCCGCCTTCGGCTTGGGCAAGCTCCCAGGCGTTGCGCACTTGACCGAGGATTTCGGTCTCGCCGAGCACCGCAGAATCGAGGCCACTGGCCACTTCGAACAGGTGCGTAACGGCGGCATCGTCGTGCTGGCTGTAGAGGTGCGGGTGTAGTTCGTCGGGCGACAAACCACCGAGTTCGCACAAGAAGTCGCGGATGTCTGAGTACGCGCCGTGGAAGCGTTCGGCAACGGCGTAGACCTCGGTGCGGTTGCAGGTGCTGAGCACCACAGCCTCACGAATGTTGACCCGACTGGTGAGGCCGGCAATGGCCTTGGGAAGCGATTCGACGGTAACGGACACGCGCTCAAGCAGGGCCAGTGGCCCCGTACGGTGATTCACGCCAATAACCACGATGGACACGTGTTCGGCAACCTTTCCTGCTTGTGGTGAAACCCTACGCGCTTGCTCCGCGACCAGAGTCACTTGACCCGATGGCTTGCAGACCAACGCCCATGCGGCGTTGCTCGTAGTAACTCAAAATCTGTAGTTCGACGGCTAGATCGACCTTGCGCACGTTAATACCGTTGGGCACGGCAAGCACAACAGGGGCGAAGTTCAGGATGCTTGTCACACCTGCCCGGGTGAGGCGATCGGCTGCATCTTGGGCGGCCGACGGCGGGGTTGCGACCACACCGATGTTCACGTGGCGGGTCTGAACGATCTGATCGAGGTCGTCGATGTGGCGCACGCGGACGCCGGCGATGACGCTGCCAACCTTCGAGGGATCGATATCGACAACGCCGGCCACGGGAAAACCGCGCTGGCCAAAGCCGCCGTAGCCAGCAAGTGCTTGACCAAGGTTGCCGGCGCCGACGATGACAACAGGCCAATCGTGGGTGAGGCCGAGCTCTCGGCGAATTTGATACACCAAGAAGGCGACCTCGTAGCCGACGCCGCGGGTGCCGTAACTTCCGAGATACGAGAGGTCTTTGCGGACCTTGGCAGCGTTGACGCCGGCAAGTTCGGCCAGGCCGTCGCTGCTGATGCTCTCGATTTCTTCGTTTGCTTGCTCGATCAAGATGCGCAGATACACCGGCAGCCGGGCCACGGTGGCCTCGGGGATGCGGCGGCGAGGACGTTCTACTGGCATGCGAAGTACACGCTAGGCACTCGTGCACGCGTTCACAAAGTCCGCCACGGGTGTCGACCCACTATCGTGTCGCCGTGACCACCAACGCCGCGCTCGCAGCTGCCGCAACTCTGGTTGCGTTGGCCTTTGCTCTCAGCACGCTCGATCGCTGGCTCCGACGCTCTCGCCTGCACGAACTGGCGTGGACCGTTTCTCTGGCGATGTTTGCCGTTGGCGCATTGTCGCTGTGGTGGGCCGAATCTCACGGCTGGGGCACCGCCACATTTCGGTTGTTCTTCCTCACGGGGGCCGTGCTCAACGTGCCGTGGTTGGCGCTCGGCACCGTGTATCTGTTGGTCGGGCCCGCATGGGGAAACCGCGTTCGTACCTGGCTCATCGCGCTCTCGGGCGTTGCCACCGGCGTGGTGCTCACGGCTCCAACTCGGGCAGCGGTCTCTGGGCGCGATCTGCCTCAGGGCAGCGAGATCTTTGGTGTTGCGCCGCGCGTGTTCGCTGCCGTGGGCTCAGGCGTCTCGGCGTTGGTCATCATCGTCGGTGCGCTGTGGTCGGCCTGGCGAGTCATGCGCGGCCGTCCACCGGTTGTTGCCACAGGTGCGCGCCGCACGGTGTCACAGCCCAAGCGTTTGGCGTTGGGCAATGTGCTGATTGCGGCGGGCACGTTGGTGCTGTCGGCCAGCGGCACGGTTGCAGGGCGGCTCGGCAAAGACCGAGCGTTTGCGGTCACCCTCTTGTTGGGCGTTTGCATTCTGTTCGCCGGATTCTTGGTGGCCAGCGGTGGCGCAAGCCGACGCGTGGCCCTTGCCGAATCAAATCAGCGAGCGGCGTAGCAACTTTCCGCTGATGTTGCGCGGGAGCTCGTCGACAAAGAGCACCTTGGTGGGGCACTTGTAGCGAGCAAGCTCACCGTTGCAGTAGGCAATGAGTTCGTCTTCGTCGAGGTGCACGCCGCGTTCGGGAACGATGAATGCCTTCACGGCTTCGCCGGTGTGCGGATGTGCCACGCCGATGACTCCAACTTGGGCGACCCCGGTGTGGGCCAGCAACACTTCTTCGACTTCGGCGGGGAACACGTTGAACCCACTGACGATGATGAGGTCTTTGGCGCGATCGACGAGATACACGAAGCCGTCGCTGTCGGTAGTGCCAATATCGCCGGTGCGCAGCCAACCATCGGTGGTGAGCACTTTGGCGGTGCTTTCGGGATCGCCGAGGTAACCCTGAAACACGTTGGGGCCGGAGACCCAGATCTCGCCGGTGTCGCCATCGAGAGCGTCTTCGCCGAACTCGTCGACGATGCGCATGTGGACGCCATCGATGATCTTGCCCACTGAGCCGGGCCGGCGGGCGCCGCCGCCCGATGAGGTGACGATGGGAGATGCCTCGGTGAGGCCGTAGCCCTCGGCCAGTTTCACGCCGAAGCGCTCGTCGAGACGGCGCATGGCGTCTTCGGGCATCTTGGCTGCGCCGGTGAGCGCCGTGCGTACCGTTGCAAATGCGTCGGCAGGCGCATCGACCATCGAGAAGTCGACCCACATTGGTGGTGCGCCAGGCACAACGGTGACCTTGCGGTCGCGGATTGTCTCGAGTGCAGTGGTGGGATCGAAACGCTGCACCAGCACGGCGGTAGCACCAACGGCCAGTGAGATGCCGAGCACGACGTTGAGGCCCATGATGTGGAACATCGGGAGCACCGCGTAGACAATGTCGGCGGCATGGATTGAGTCGTCGGTGCCGATGACTTGCGTGATGTTCGACAACAGGTTGCCGTGGCTCAGCATGGCGGCGCGTGGCGCGCCTGCGGTGCCGCTGGTGAACATGAGCACCGCAAGGTGATTGTCGGCGACCTCGACCACGGGCAACGGTGCCGAGCCGATGAGGTCGGTGAGCGTTGCGGCATCGTCGATGTCGTGGCCCTCGGTGGCGATGACCCGTTGCACCAACGGCACATCGGCTCGGTCGATGCTGCGCCACGCGTTGACGGCTGCGGGGCCGATGATGACCGTGGAGGCGCCAACCGTGACGAGTTCGCGGGTGAGCTCGGGGGCTGGGCTCGATGGGTTGAGTGGCACGGCAACTGCACCAAGACCCACGATGGCGAGATACGAGACCACGAAGAAGCGGCTGTTGCCAACGATGAGTGCGACGCGGTCGCCTTGCTGCACGCCAAGCTCGGTGAGTCCGCCGCGCAGACCAGCAACCTGATCGACAAGCGTGCCGTAGGTGGTGGCGCGGTTACGACTGATGATCGCAACTTGTTCGGGCGGATGCCCATTGATGATGTTTGCCAGATTCACAGGCTTGTACCCCCGGCCGTGGATGTTAGCGCTCGGCGAAGGAGTGCTAGAGCCGAAGCAACGACAACGTGCCGGCGACGAGAATCACCAAGAGCAGTAGGCCAAGAGCGAGCGTGGTAGCTGGGCGCATGCGGCAACGCTAACGGTTGATTCGCAGGTTCACCGGGATTGACAGCGCGGGGGCGGCGGTGGGGTCGTTGTCGCCCACGGGCTCGAGCACCACTTGATCGGATGGCCCAATGCCGAGCTCGACTGCGGCCGAGCGGCGATCGAAGCACAGCGCCAACATGCCGTACGAGTCGGTGACAAGACCAACAGCACCGGTGCCGAGTTCGGCGAAGTTGGCTGACATCGCCGCAACCCGCGTGGTTGGTGCGCCGTTGAGTTCGCCGACGGTGACCTTGATGCGATCGCCGAGGTGGGCAACTTCGGCGGGGCCGACGTTGAGTTGGCAGTTGCCGAAACGATCGACCCACAGAACCTCGGTGACCAATGCGAGCCCTTCGTTGCGCGGCAGCGGGATGACGCCCGGAATGAGCAACTCAGCATCGATGGGATCGCCGAGTTCGTACAGGTCGACACCGTTGCAGAGGTGCGCAGCGGCAGGGGCGAAGATGTCTCTGCCAGCAAACGTGGCGCCGGGTGCCACCAATTGGTAGGCCTCGTTCGAGAGCACCACGGCACGACCTGCGCCCCCCGCCATCGCAACGGCTGGCGCCAGCAGACCGTTATTGGGTCCGATGAGCACGCCTTCACCGTCGCCAACTTCGACGGCGATGGCCAACCGGTTGGTGCCAACGCCAGGATCCACAACCGCCAGCACAATGCCCGACGGCACGTACGAAATGGCGCGGGCGAGGGTGAGCGACCCAGCGCGCACATCGAACGGGGGGACCTCGTGGGTGATGTCGATGACGGTGACGTGGTTCGCGAGATCGCGCACGACGCTCTTGACGACTCCGACGAACTCATCGACCGTGCCGTAGTCGGTAAGGAATGAGATGGTGTCGTAGCGGCGGGCCATGCGAGCGAGGTTACCGCTCAGCGGATGTGAGGCTGCGGGTGAACCGAGAAACGACTTGGGTTGGTGTCAACCCCCCGACGACACCATCCCAAGTCGGCGCTTCCCAGTAGGGCGCGACTCTCGCTTGCTTGCGCAATGAAGGTCTTGAGAACCTCTGAACGAGACAGTACTCCCAAGATGTCACGTGAGAAAAGGGTCACACCAAAGAAAAGACAAAAACTTTATGTACACCGTTTTGGGCAAAATACCTGTACACGGTTCTGCTCGGTCAGTTTGGGGTGCCACGGATTGCTGCGCATTGTGGTGGTGAACAACAACGAGTTGTGGGTTATTGCGCTGGGCGACCGAGTTCGCGACTGCGCTCGGTGGCGGCAACAACGGCCGATTGCATCGCTGCGCGGACCGCGAGATCTTCGAGCACTTTGAGACCCGCTGCCGTAGTTCCGCCCGGCGATGTGACCATCGCGCGCAACTGCGCCGGGTTGCCGCGCTGGCTGAGCATGGCCGCTGAGCCAAGGAACAGTTGGCTCACCAACGCCTCTGAAGCAGCGCGTGAGAGCCCGTTCAATACTCCTGCGTCGATGAGAGCCTCGGCGATGAGGAACAAGAAGGCCGGACCGCTGCCGACGAGGCCGGTAATGGCATCGAGCTGATACTCGGGAACGACCTCGACGGTGCCGACCGCAGTGAGGATGCTTGTTGCCCATTCGATATCGGCGGTGTTGGCGCCAGAGCCACCGGCCATGCCGGCCGCCCCGAGTCCCACCAGTGCTGGCGTGTTGGGCATCGAGCGAATGACGGCCACGCCTGCACCCGCTGCCGCCTCAAGCGTTGCGAGTGACACGCCAGCGGCGATGGACAGCAAGCGCGATGCGCCGGCGGCTGTGGCGGCTGTAGCGGCCGCTGGTGCGTCGGGTGGTTTCACGGCGATGACGGCAGCGTCGCAAGCTGGTACGGCGTCGACAACGGTGACGCCAGGAAACTGTTGAGACAAGCGCTCGCGTTGTTCGGCGAGTACTTCGACGATGGCGAGATCGGCGGGATTGATCCAGCCCGACGAAATCAGGCCGCCGACGAGAGCGATGCCCATGTTGCCGCCACCGATAACTGCGAGTGCGTGTGTCTTCATGGCGCACAACCTATTCGTTCGCCACTCACAGATCGGCGAGCATTGATTGGTTGCCTGCGACACAGTTGCCGGCGTGGGCTCCACAATCGTCTTCCCCGATCATGCCCACGCCGGCGTTCGACTCTGTGCTTCGAGTTGAACGCCGGGGAAAACCGTTACCCGTTTGGGTTACGAGACAGCGCCGCTGGCGCGTAACGCGGCGATGGCCGTGGCATCGCAACCGAGCTCGCCGAGCAACTCGTCGGTGTGTTGACCAAGCGTTGGGGCGCCGCCGCTGAGCGCTGCGGGGGTGCCGCTGAACTGTGCTGGGTGCCTTGGCTGACGCAGCCGTCCGGCGGTTGGGTGCACCGAATCTTCGAGCAGACCAATCGCTTGCACATGGGCATCGCTCGACAAAGCAGCGGGCGACAGCACCACGCCGGCGGGAACATTGTGAGTTTCGAAACGAGCCATGACTTCGGCGGTGGTCATCGTTGCGGCTGCTGCACGAACGCGCAGCATGATCTCGTTCACCAACGCAACGTTGCTGCGTCGAGCCACGATGCCAGCGACGCGCGGATCGTCGTAGCCATCGACATCGAGTGCGCGACACATGCCCGCAAAGTCGGCATCAGAGGTGGGGGTGCAGATGCCCCAACCATCGGCGAACCGAAACGGCTTGAACGCGCCGGTGAAGCTCGAGGGCATGCTCGAGTCTGAGTCGAGCATCACTTCGTTGCCCGCAGCATCGGCCCACAAGAACGACACCACCGAGTCGAGCATCGAGAGCTCTACGTGTTGGCCGTGGTCGCCGCGCTCGCGAGCAAACAGCGCCGCGGTGATTGCCTGCACGGCATACATCGCCGTGATCTTGTCGGCGGCAACTTGTTGCAAGAAGCGTGGCTCGCCGGTCTCGATGTCGGCCTGGCTGGCACCCAACCCGCCGTAGGCCTGAATCACGGTGTCGTAGGCGCCCTTGGTGGCATAGGGGCCCGTGGGCCCGAAGCCAGAGAGCGATACGTAGATCAGGTCGGTGCGATCGCCGCGGACTGCGTCGTAACCAAGGCCGAGTTTGTCCATCACGCCGGGACGAAAGTTTTGGATGACGACATCGGCTTGGTCGATGAGCTTGCGAGCGATGTCGCGACCTTGCTCGCTGTTGAGGTCGAGCGCGATCGAGCGCTTGCCGCGGTTACAGGTCTGGAACAGCGCTGACATGCCGCCTACCGAGACACCGATCCAGCGGGCGATGTCGCCGAAGCCTGGTCGCTCGACCTTGACGACCGACGCGCCCTGATCGCTGAGCAACGCGGCCGCATATGGGCCGGTGAGCGCGATGGAGAAGTCGACAATTCGAATGCCGCGCATTGGTCCCGTAGAGGGAGCGGTGGCGGACGGGGTGGTGATCATTCGACGAACTCCTGTTGTGAGCGTGGACGGCCACCAGGACCGCTGTAGGCGAGGCCGTAGCCCGGGGCTCGACGGGCCTCCCCCGATGCTGCGAGCGATACTGCCACCTGGGCTGCAGATGCCGACATCGATGAGCGCAGGCCTGACCATGCATCGATGAGGGCATCTTCGGCTGCGTAGTCGAACGGATCAGTGAGCACGGTTTCTGCGATGCCACCGGGCTCGGGTTGGTTCGCGGTTAGCCAACGTGCTGTGAGGCCAACGGCTGTGCGGGCGGGCACGACATCGGCGTAACCGAGATCGTTCACGATTCGCCCAAGGTCGAGCACGCGATGGGTGTTGGCCGGTTGGGTCAGCATCGGCAATGCCGGAGTAGCAAACTCGAATGGCATCGAGACAATTTCGATTTCGTGATCGAGTTCGGCGCAAATCAGTTCGATGACTTGGCGCACAGTGAGCACCTCGGTGTCGCCAACATTGAAGATCTTTCCGGCGGCTGCATCTGGTTTGTCGATCGCCAGCAGCAGAGCCTCAGCGAGGTTCTCGGTGTAGCCGTGGTGATGCAACGTGAGGCCGTCGTCGGCCACGATGATGCGTCGCCGACCATCGAGCACCCGGCGAACTACGCACCACTCGCGCGGTGCAAGTTGGTGCGGGCCATACACGTATGGGTAGCGCACATGAGCGGCATCGGGATGCGCTTCGAACACCGCTCGTTCGGTGCGCACAATTCGGAAACCCTTTTCGTCTTCTTCGGGAAGAGCGACCGTCGCACCGTTTT
The DNA here is from genome assembly GCA_037140375.1 of Actinomycetota bacterium. Lineage (GTDB taxonomy): Bacteria > Actinomycetota > Acidimicrobiia > Acidimicrobiales > Ilumatobacteraceae > WLMZ01. The sequence continues at coordinate 15,406 of JBAXER010000016.1, read as the reverse complement.
CGGCCGTTGGTACGGGCAGCCCGCGAGGCTCGAACGACCACGGGTTCATCCACCCGCGATAGGCCGGAACTCCGCCGACCGACAAGAAGCGTCCGGTGCGTCCGACCATCAGTTCGGCGATGCGGCGCAGCCTGCCGTACATCACGATAGTCGCATCGAAGGTGTGTCCCTCGAGCGACGCGCCGAGCGATGCAATGTCGTAGGGGTCGGCATGAATGTGCGCGACTTCGGTGGGTGTTTCGTCGTGCTCGTGAATGCCGCGATGAAGAATCGTGACGTGATGGCCGCGGGCTACGAGGCCACGAACGAGCGGGAGCCCTGTGGGTCCGGTACCGCCAATGACCAGTACTCGTTCGACCATGGCCGTGACAGTAGTACGGCGCTTACGCGAATCGGCTGGCGAACCCAATGCGTAGCAAGCCTTGGAAGCATTGCTCGGCGGTGGCATACAGCGAGCCGATCACGCGGTCGAGTTCGGCTTCGCTGAGGGCCACCAGCGGAAGATCGCCGCGAAGAAACACAGCATCTTCGACTCCGATTGCGAAGTGCACGCCGATGAGTCGTTCGTTGCGTCGCAGCAGGTTTTCGAACACGGCTTCGATGTTTTCTTCTGGTGCGGGCATCACGTATGCCTCGTAGCGAAGCGTGCGCTGGCCCAGCGTGAGCCACACAGTGGTGAACTCTTTTTCTTCACCGCGCATGCGCACATACCAGCGGGTGTCGTCGCCGTCGCCACGGTCGATGGCCACAATGGCTGGGTTCACGACAGCGAAGCCTGCGAGCCATTCGTCGATGCGACGCTCGATGACAACGAGCGAGGAATTGTCGTAGAGGTTAGTCATGATCCGAGCCTACGAACAGGCCACGAGTTCGCGGACGGCAAGGTCTGCGTAGACCCGGCGTAGGCGGGCGGCAGCGAAGCTCCAGGTGTAGCGACGAGCTCGCTCCGCGGCCCGCACGCTCATTGATGCGGCAAGCGCTGGATCGTTGAGGATCGAGGCGATGCGCTGAGCGAAATGTGATGGGTCGCGGCCGGCCACGAGATAGCCCGTGAGGCCGTCGTCGACCAGCGTGAGCAGACCGCCGACTGCGCTCGCGACAACTGGCGTGCCGCACGCGGCTGCCTCGAGCGCGACGAGCCCGAAGCTCTCACTGCGGCTGGGCACCACCACGACATCGGCGGCCCGATAGTAGGTGGACAAAATGTGGTGCGGCTGTGGCTCGACAAAGCGAACTTGATCGCGCACACCGAGTTGGTCGATGAGCGACATGATGCGAGCTACTTCGCTGCCGCCTTCGAGACCGCTTGCGCCTCCAACAACGAGCAACAGTGCGTCAGACCGGCGAAGTTCGGCAAGTGCGCGCACGGCAACATCGAGACCCTTGAGAGGCTGCAGGCGTCCGACGAACAACAGCAATGGTCCGGCCGGAAGATCGAGCGCGCGTCGTGCGCCGCCCCTATCGCCGGGTGCGAAGAACGCATGCTCGACGCCAGGAGCCACAACCTCAATACGACCCTGCGGATTTCCGTAGAGGCGCCGAAACTGGCTCTCTTCTTCGGTGCAACTGACACAGATTGCGTCGGCGCAGTTGATGATCTCGGCTTCGGCGCGCTCGCGCCACGCGGGCTCGGGATCGCCACCTTCGGCCTTGACCCGAGCCAGGGTGTGAAAGGTGCTCACGAACGGCAACTCGAGTTCGTGCTTCACGCGGTGTGCCACGAGGCCGCTGAGCCAATAGTTGGCATGCACGACATCGACACCGGGTCCGTTACGGATGTGCTCGATGACTGCATCGCCGAACTCTTCGACCACATGGGGAAGATCTTCTTTGGCGAGATCCAACGGGCCAGCAGGCAGATGCACCACTCGATGGCCGGGCTCTACTTGAACGACCTCGGGCAGACCGGGCCGCCATGCTCTTGTGTAGGTGGTGCAATCAACGCCGGCTTGGGCCAACGCTGAGACCAACTCGCGCACGTAGACGTTCATTCCGCCACTGTCGCCTGAGCCGGGTTGAGCTAACGGCGACGTGTGAAGAGAGAAGACGGCGACCCTTTGCACAGATCAAAAACCCTACCGAGTTGGTCGTCATTTCGGTCTAACGCGATTGGGCGACGAAGCTCTCGTACACGTTGAGCAGGGCTTGCTTTTGCTCCGGTGTCAACAATTGGTCAGTCCCGATGGCTTCGCGTACGCCGACCACAGTGTTGATGTCGTTTGGCAAGATGCCCGCTCGTACATACAGCGACTCGACAGAGATCTTGAGGGCTTGGGCGATCTGCTGCAGAATTTCGGCCGACGGACGACGAAGGCCGCGCTCGATCTGCGACAGATAGGTGTTGGAGACACTGGCCACATCGGCCAGCCCACGCACCGACATCCGCGCCGTTTCGCGCTGATTGCGGATGAACTCGCCCACGTCGGCGAGTCGGTTACCGAGTTCGTTGCGCAGTGCAGGCCTGGCGTCGGGAGCAGTGCCAGACGATGGTTTCACTCGTCGGCCAACAGGTCGTCGACCTTGGCCTCGCCGTCGCGGTAGCGGCGCACGAGTTCGGCGCTGAGGGCATCGATGGTGCCAAACAATTCGCGGCGTTCGCTCGAACGGGCTTGCTCGAACGCCTGCAGGGCATCGCTGAGCGCAGTGAGTTCGGTGTCGTTGAGCTCGGTGATGTGATGCGCTCCGAGGCTGCTGCACAGCTCGTCGAGTTCGACAGCGATCGGGTGATCGCTGAGGTCGACGGTGGGGCGCGGCGGCCGTGCAGGGCCGCTATTGAGATGGCGACCCAAGATGGCCGGCAGATCGTCGGACACGGTGCGGTCGTTGCCGTTATCGCGTCGCTTCTGCTCGGCCGAAACGAGGTCGAGTCTGGCCTGCACCAAACGACGCACGTAGCTGATGGCGTCTTCGGCGGCCTGCTGCTGCGAACGCAGTTCGCGAAGGTCGGCGAGCGAGAGTGTGGTTGGGTCAACTGATGGGTTATTCATAAAGTCTCCTCAGACCGCTCCACCCGAAACGGGTGGCAGAACAGCCACTTCGTCGCGGGCCGAAATGACAGTATCGGCATCGGCCGATTCTCCGTTTACCCAGATTTTGCAACTGCTGAGCACAGCGCTGAACGCCGGGCCGTAACGATCTTGGGCTGCTGCGAGCAATTCGCCAACCGTGTGCCCGGGCAGGTCGTCGCGGCCGACGCCCGCAGCCTCTCGGGCAGATGCGAAGAGTCGCAGAATGGCCACGCACAGATCGTAGCGGTGGCGCTACCCTCGCCGTGGATGCCTGCACAACGCAATGCCGAACTCTTGCCAACCCGCCTGCTTGTCGCGCGCCATGGCCAAAGCGAATGGAACGCGGTCGGTCGCTGGCAGGGTCAAGCCGATGCGCCGCTCAGCGACGAAGGTATGCGACAAGCCGCCGATGCCGGACTCGTGCTCGGCACCTTCGATTCGGTGTGGGCCAGCGATCTGCAACGAGCGTCGCTCACCGCAAACATCATCGCTGAGATCATTGGTATCGGCCCCGTGCTTGTCGATCAGCGCTTACGCGAGACCGATGTCGGTCCTTGGCAGGGGTTAACCCACGACGAAGTCGAACAGGGTTGGCCCGGCTACTTGGCCGATCATCGTCGGCCCGAAGGGTTCGAGCCCTACGACGACGCGGCCGAGCGGATGATGGCCGCGTTCCGCGACATCGCTCGGGCCAATCCGGGCGGCGAGGTACTGGTCGTCAGCCACGGCGGTGCCATCCGCGCCGTTCGCCGCTTGCTCGGCGCAAGCGATGGTCGCATTCCCAACTTGGGCGCGAGTTGGTTTACGGTTCGCGGCGACAATGTCATCGCTGGTGATTCTGTGTTGCTGATCAATGCAGAACCCACCGGCACAGCCCTGTAGCCGGGCATCTGTTGGCGAAGGGGGTCCGAACGTGAACAACGAGCTACGTCTTTTCGAAGACCACGAGTACACCGAGACTTCTATCGAAGCTCCAACGGTCGAACCCGTTCCCGAAGCCGTGGTCGGCCCGGCGTTTGTTGTCGAGATCGAACGATCAACACGCCGCAAGCGAACGGTTGGCGCGCAACTCGTTGGCGGCGTTCTCAAAATCGTGATTCCATCGTGGATGAGTCGGGTCGAGCAACAGCATTGGGTCGATGTCATGACTCGACGCTTCGAGCGCAAGATGTCTACCGACCGTGTCGACCTTGTTGAACGAGCGCTCACGTTGGCGCGTCGTCACGACCTGCCTCGCGCTCGCGAGATTTCTTGGTCTGACAACATGCTGTCGCGATGGGGTTCGTGCACGCCGACTACCGGATGCATCCGTATCAGCACCCGCCTCGCCCCGTTTCCCGACTGGGTGCTCGACTACGTCATCGTGCACGAACTCGCGCATCTTGAGGTTGGCGATCACTCCGCCGAGTTCTGGCGTCTCGCCCATCGCTACCCGAAGGCCGAGCGGGCGATTGGTTATCTCATTGCGAAATCGGGCGACGAACACGACTAGCGGGGGCTGATGACAACGTCACGCTTCCCGCAAGCAGCGCCACGATCAGCAGAATCATCAGCACCGAGAGCTTGCCGCCCGTCGTTTGCATTTCGGTTTCAACCTGCTGGCTCGACGGCGAGGGCAGGTTCCTCAGTTGCGTAGCGCCCGCAGATGTCGCTGCATGCGATGTGCCTGGGGCTGCGTTCGTCACGTTTGATGGCTTGGCAATCGTTGTGTCCGTATCGAGCCGATGAGTCATCGACGCAGGTGCCATGGTGATAGTGCCGGTTCCGCCGAGGTTGATCACCGTTGGGTTCTCGGTGAGCTCGTCAACTGGCATCTGTGCCACAGTGGCCGGCTGGCCGTCTGGAAGGGGGGGCTCCACAGAAAGCCAGCAGGCCTCTCCGGTTACGTTGAGGCCGTATTGACCCAAAGCATCGGTGGTCGTGCTGAGCACAGTTCCGTACGCATCGTCGGCTGTTCCGAAGGCGCCATCGGGACCAGCGTTGGTGGAGCACACAGCAACCACAGGAATACCGCTGACCGATTCGGCTGAGGTGTCATCAGCAACAACCGTGCCGACGACACGGCGGGCCACCGGAGCGGTGGCCTCTACATCGATCGGGGCGATTGACAGCACGACAGCGAGCAACGCAAACAACGTTGCAACACGAAGTGCGAACCGGCCAGGACTCGCCCCTGCCGCAAGAGGAATGTTCACCTGACGAACACCAACATGCGAACCGGCCATGCTTGCCCGAGCGGGTATGACGGCACAGCTCTCAGCGAGCGCATTCAACGCCCACCGATCGGCATCGTAGAACTCAACGCCGATGCGCCATGCTCCGGCCATGTCGGCGCGAACGTTGCGGACGACACAAGGAATGTCGAGCGACGTGATGCCCGATTCGCTTGGCACGGTGAACGACACACGATGCGTGCCGCCTTCGCGAACTCGCACGGACTGATCGGCGAGCAAGCCGGCACCGAACATGGTGATGTCCGATACGTACACCCCGTACTCGTCGAGGCGAGCGGTACCCGATGCCTGAAGTCGAAGTGCCCGCCGACTGTGACGGCGCCACGCGAGGAGTCGCATCGAGTCGAGCGCAGCACCGAGCAGCCAGAGAGCAACAGCGGTGAGGCCGATCTGGATGTTCTTGTCCATCGGACGCAGCGCATGGGTGAAACGGTCAGAGATACCGCGGATCAACAGCACAGCGTTGATTGCCACCACCAAAGTCATCGACACGTTCATCGAACGAAGGGAGTTGCGAACCCGGTCACCTGGGCGCAAGGCCCCGCTTGACAACAGGGTCAGTGCTGCCGACGACGTCAGGAACATCGGCAGCCAGAGATAGGCCAGCGTAGGAAGTGACGGAGTGAACGGGGCGCGTCCAGCGAGTAGCGACCCGAAGATGACCGCAGCCAACACAACGCGACGCACACGGTCGGCTGATCGCATTGACCATGCTGCGAGCGCAAGGCGGTCACGAAGGCGGACGTGGCGAGCCCGAACAGCGCCGTTCTTGCCGACGAGCAACTGCCAGCCAGCGCTTGCAACGGCGGCGCGGTTTGCGGCGACTGCAGATGAATCGATCAGCGGTGTTTCTACGACTACGGCGACGCCCGACGCACTGACAACTCGCATGCCCTTTGCCGCAAGGCGGGGCATCAATTCGAGCAGCGTTTGATGCCGACTTCCGGTACACAGGTTGAGGTCTGTCAACGCACTGCGACGCACGAGGGCACCGCTACCGGTGACAATACCTGTGCCCCTGCGACCAAGGGCTGGGTTCAGCGCCGTGCGTTCAAAGGTGAATTCATGGCGAGCGTTCGGTGCATCCTCAGATGCGACACCAGGTGCCGAACCAACAACACCTTGCACCACGCCAATCGAGCTATCGCTGACCCAGTGCATCAACGTCTGCACTGCGTCGGCTGCAGGTACGTCGCCTGCGTTGAGCAGCAGAAAGAACTCGTGCTCCGAGGCAGCAACGGCGGCGGCCAATCCCGTGGTGTCGTTGGCCGCTGAGTCTTGGAACGTTGCACCAAACTCAAGCGCAATCTGAACGATGTCATTACGCGCATCAAGGTCGACCACGATCGCTTTCGGCGACGATGGATCGTGCTGCAGAGAAACCAGAGTGGCTCGAAGATCTTGCGCTGTTCTCGCAGTGGCGACAACGACCACGTCGTGATCCAGCTTCATTGGAAGTGCCGACGTTGGGGCCACCGCGTCGTCAGCGCCCGAGCGCCACAGTGCCCAGACGAATAGGGCCACAGTGATAACGCCGGAGATTTCGAGTGCGAGCGCTGGAATGGCTAGCCACCATGTGACCATGCCGGTCTTGCTGTGCAGCGACCACACGCTGCGCCAGACGAGATAGGCGACACTCACCAAGAGAGCGATCACGCTGAGCTGACGGCCGACGCGGTGAAGCTGCGCTGGCTGCAACGAGGTTGCGACCTGATTCTCGTGATGCTGTTGAAGTGAGTCTGTGGTCCGACTCATGTTCGTGCGTCCTGCATGATCGTGCTGTCCCGCTCTTGTTCTTCGAGGTGTGATGTCTCACGGCGTAATTGCCGCAAAGAGGCATCGGCACGCAACGTCATGTCCTTGAGCAGTTCTTGTCGATTCACGATCGGCACGCGCCCAAGGGGTTGCCGATGTCTTGACGAAGAGCGTTGCTTTGAACGCCATCGGCGAGGGATTAGGGACTAACGTGCCCACCCGTGGGAACAGACAAACGCGAACGCCAGAAAGCCAATCGTCAGCTCAAGCTTCAAGAGATGGTGCGCGATGCGCGCAAGTCTCAGGTGAAGAAGCGCTCTCTTCAGATCGGCATCGGCGTGCCGCTTGCGATCGCAGCAGTGTTCCTTCTGGTGTGGCTCACCGGCGGCGACAGCAGCACAACCACAACGGCTTCCACGACGTCAGTCGCCAGCGCTGTCGGCACCACTACTACCGCAGCACCAATCGTCACTGTCCTCGGCACAGCACCTACTCCCGATGCATCGGGTGCCTACCCATGCCCGGCCGCCGACGGCTCAGCCGGTCGCGTGGTTGTGTTCAAGGCCAATCCACCCGAGTGCCTCACCGAAGGCAAGACCTACACCGCCGAAGTTGAGACCAACAAGGGCAGCTACACGATTGCGCTCGATCGGACGAACTCGCCAGCCAACGTGAACATGTTTGTGTATCTGGCTCGCTACCACTTCTACGACAACACTCCGTGCCATCGCATCATCAAGGACTTCATGTTCCAGTGCGGCGACCCAACGGGCACTGGCTCGGGCGGCGCAGGCATGTCAGTACCGGTCGAGGCACCAAAGAGCGGCAAGTACGAAATCGCTTCTGTTGCGATGGCCAAGGTTGGCGGTGCAACCACCAACGACAGCCAGTTCTTCGTGGTCACCGGCGCACAGGGCGCTGGCCTGCCGGCCGACTACACCTTGTTGGGTTCGGTAACCGCCGGGTTCGACACCACGGCCCGCGCTATCGAAGCCGCTGCTGATCCAGCCGCGTCAAACGGCGTGCCTCCACTGGAGCCAGTGACCATTCTCAAGGTGACCATCACCGAAAGCTAAAGCGGCTGAGCCAAAGTGGCTCAGCCAACCAGATCGCCGTGCACTTCTACTGCACCAACGCGCTCCCATGCTGCGTTTGCATGCAGCAGAGCGCTGCCCGTAGGCATCACGCCAACGGCGAAACCCCTGGCCAATTTCAGGGAGCGATGGATGCGCTCAGGTGACCAGGTCTCGGCTTCGGTGAGCAACGCAAGGCCACTCACGAAATCGAGACCCAAGGTGAAGGCGCCGCCACGTGGGTCGGTCATTGGGTCACACATGCAGGCTGCGCTGGATCCGACCGCAGCGACGACTCCGCCGTTCGCGATGACCGATTCGAGCGCTTCGAACATCGCCGTGTTCTTGAGTACCGAGCGCAGGTGCAGTGGCGAATCGCCAACGAGGTAGACCATTCGGGCGTGCTCGACAGCGTGCACATGCTGTGAGTCGTTGGCATCGGCGCGGCGCAACACGAGACGGCCGTCGATGGCAACACCCATGCGCTCGCCCCAGACGCGGGCGCTGTCGATTGCCCGACTTGGGTGCTCAAAGGCGTCGGCGGTAGGCAGCACAACAACTTCAGTTGCTCCTGCCGATGCAATGAGTCGACGGTCGAGATCGTCGTTGGCGGTGAATGGGCCGCCACCGAGTAGGGCAAGAGTTCCGGTCATGAGCGTTCACTGTACGCGACAGCGCGCAATGCCACGACACCGATGAGGCCAGCCACGATCGAGGCGATGAGCACACCAAACTTTGCTTGGCCCAGTTGGTCGGCGTGTGTGAACGCAAGCTCGGACACGAACAGGCTGACCGTGAAACCGATACCGGCTACGGCACCGACGGCGCCAACTTGAGCTAGGCGAACGCCCGTGGGATATTCGGCGACTCCAGCACGGACAGCGAGCCACGATGCCAGCGTGATGCCCACGGGCTTGCCGATAACGAGACCGATCACCACGCCCCAGAACGCATGCGAACTCAGCACGCCGTCGAGCAGTGCATTGTCGAATTGGATGCCTGCGTTCGAAATTGCGAACAGCGGCACGATGAGAAAACTGGTGAACGGATGCAGGCCGTGCTCAAGCCGCTCGACAACGCTGACAGTATCGGGCCCCGGCGGAGCAGCGGTGGGTGCGAGCAGGCCCATGATCACGCCGGCGATGGTGGCATGCACCCCGGCCTCGTGCAGCGAGAACCACATCGCGAGTCCGATGGCCACGAACGGCCACATTGCGGTGACGCGTAGGCGTCGTAGCAATACCGTGAGCGCCACCATTGCGCCAGCCGCCGCAAGCCACGTGACCTGGATGCCGTTGCTGTAGAACACAGCGATCACAACGATCGCGCCGATGTCGTCGACGATGGCGACGGCGAGAAGAAACAGCGACAGCGATGGAGGCACGATGTGACGACCGAGCAACGCGATCACACCAAGTGCGAGCGCGATGTCGGTAGCCATGGGCACTCCCCAGCCGCGGCTGGTATCGGTACCCGAGTTGATTACTGCAAACAGTGCCGCTGGGATGACCATGCCACCGAAGGCGGCGGCAATTGGAAGCGCAGCGCGGCGCAACACACGTAGCTCGCCGAGCACGAGCTCGCGTTTGATCTCGAGCCCAACCACCAAGAAGAACAGCGCCATCAGCCCGTCGTTCACCCAATGCTTGAGCGAGAGTTGCAGCACGTGGTGACCGAGCGAGATGGAGAGCTCGTGCGACCACAACGAGTTGTAGCTGCGAGGCGCAACGTTGACCCAAATGAGCGCGGCCAAAGCGCCGCCAACGGCCAGAATTCCCCCCGCTGATTCGGTGGCGAGAAAATCGCGCAGGGGTCGAAGTCGTTCGCGGTTGGCCACCGGGTGAGCCTACGCGTAACGGCCGATCTCACTTCGGCTTCGACGAGTTACCCATTGGTAGGTATCGTCTGTGGAATGAGCGACATCAAATCAGTAGGCATCTTGGGTTCGGGCATCATGGGATCGGGCCTCGCCGAAGTGGCAGCCAAGGCCGGATACACCGTCATCGTGCGTTCGCGCACTCAGGCCACGGCTGATGCCATGGTTGCGTCACTGGGCAAGAGCCTGGCCAAGCAGGTCGAGCGCGGCAAGCTTGCCGATGAAGATCGCACCGCCATTTTGGGCCGCGTCAGCGCCACCGATTCCCTCGGCGCGTTGCAGGGTTGCGACCTCATCATCGAGAGCGTTGTCGAAGACCTCGCCATTAAGAAGGCACTCTTCGCCGAACTCGAGCAGGTCGTGCAGCCAAACGCCATCTTCGCAACGAACACCAGCACCTTGGCTGTCGTCGAGTTGGCCATGGTCACGAAGCGCCCCGACAAGGTCTGCGGCATTCACTTCTTCAACCCAGCACCGGCCATGAAGCTTGTCGAAATCATCCGTCCGCTCACCGCTAGCGACGACACCATTGCTGCTGCCACCGCCTTTGCGGTTGCCTGTGGCAAAGACGCTGTCGAGGTCAAGGATCAGGCGGGCTTCATTGTCAACGCCTTGTTGTTCCCTTACCTCAACAACGCCGTTCGCTTGGCCGAGTCGGGCACTGCTTCGGTCGCCGACATCGACACCGCCATGAAGGGCGGCTGCAACTTCCCAATGGGTCCGTTCGCTCTGCTCGACCTGGTGGGTCTCGACACGTCGTTGGCCATCCTCGATGCGCTCTACGCCGAGTTCAGCGATCCCAACTACGCCGCAGTGCCATTGCTGCGTCGCATGGTGGCCGCAGGTCTTCTTGGCCGTAAGAGCGGTCGCGGGTTCTTCGACTACGCACGCTAGGCGCCGCGCATGTTCGGGCATGCTGGTGAAGTGCCCGTCTTCGACACCGAGCTGATCTGGCCGCCGCCCACTCGGTGGCAGCTGCCCGACCCTCGAAGCGCCGATGCCGATGGCGTCGCCGCAATCGGGGCCGATCTCGAACCTGGCACATTGCTTGATGCCTATAGCCGTGGCATGTTTCCTATGCCCGCGGGCCGTCGCCGAATCTCATGGTGGTCTCCAGATCCGCGCGGCATCATTCCGCTCGATGGTTTGGTTGTGTCCACCTCGCTTCGCAAGAGCTGCCGCCGCTTTGAGGTTCGCTTCAACACGTGCTTTCGCGAGGTGATGACACAGTGCGGCGATCCGCGTCGGCCGCACGGCTGGATCAATCGAGAGTTCATCGATGCGTTCGAGCGGTTGCACACCATGGGTTGGGCGCACAGCGTCGAGGTCTTCGACGCCGAGAATGCTCTCGTGGGTGGCCTGTACGGGGTGAAGATCAACCGATTCTTTGCCGGCGAGAGCATGTTTTCTACGGCCCGCGATGCCTCAAAGGTGGCGTTGGTGGCGCTGTTGCGAGAGCTGAACGCAGCCAACGTGACGCTGTTCGATGTGCAGTGGACAACGGCGCATCTCACCTCGATGGGCGCAGTAGATGTGTCCCGCGAGCGCTATCTCGAGCTGCTCGAAGAAGCGATACGACCAGCATGAGGGCCATTTTCGCAACTCAGGGGAGATGGCTACCGGTGCCGGAGAGTTCCGCCACTACCGACACCGGTACACCACGTGAGAAGAGGCCAGGAACCACTTCTCGATCGACGCACATGCCGTGTGTGCGTCGGTACTGCTGTAGATATCGGCAGCGATTTCAGGAACTTGAGCGATTCTTTAGGAAATTCTTGAAATTCTTTTTCGGACCTCTTGCGCTGCTCAGCGTGGGCGTGGGCGCCGCTGGATGTTCGCAGGTCGCGTCGCCTCCACCATCGAGCGCGGTCACCCAAGCCGATTGGCCTCGCGCGCTCAGGTTGATTGCGGGGGCGCATCATGCTCCGGCGAAGGATCAGTTCGAGGTGTTCATTTGCGATGTGCCGCTCACGACCAGCGACCCGATCTATGGGCGGCTCACGCAACGCTTGAAATTGACCCCCGAAGATCTTGTGACCCGGCTGAATGACAACGTGACGCCCTACTTCCTCACCCTGTCGCACAACCGCTATCGCCCTGAGTTCGTGGCCGGGCCCACGTTGTCGATGTCTGCAACCGAGACCCACGACGCCTGTGTCGAGCGGGCCATCGACAGCAGCGCACCCACCACTTCGGCCGTGATGGTGGTGGCCACGGCCGAGCATCTGCCCAATCAGGCCGGTGGTTGGGGGCGCCCAGGCGAGCCATGCAATGTCGATTTCTGCTCGGCCGGCCAGACCCGGCGGGCGCTCTATGTAGGTGCCTCCGACTTTCACGCTTCGTGGGGGGCGGTGCCAGCGGTTGATCTCACCGAGCATGAAATCGGACACACGCTGGGGTTGCCACATAGTGGCGATTCGCAAAGCGCCGACGAACACGCCAGCGGTATCGACCTGATGAGCAACAGCGCGTCGCCTCGCGATGTGAACCCTGAGCGTCGCAACGGGCCTGACACGCTTGCGATTAATCGGCTTGCGCTGGGTTGGATGACCGCCGACGATGTTGTCGTGTCGGCCCCCAGCGGTGGCGGCTTCACTCTGTGGCCGTCCACGGGCGACAGCGGCGTGCGGTTGCTGGCCGTTGCTCTCACCGACACTTCGTTTCTCACAATCGAGTACTTGACTGCCGACGGTTTCAACGATTTTCTTCCAGCGCCTGGCCTCGCGGTGCATCTGATCGAGGGTTCAGATCGGGTGAGCGAACGCCTGCAGACAACGCTCGGCAGCGCGGCTCCGCATCTGCAGTTGCTGTCAAAACCAGGTTCGTCGCTCGATCTGCATGGATGGACAATCACTGTTGGTGCACCTGGTTCCACCGTGCAGGTAGAAGTTCGGCCTACTCACAGGTAACACTTGCTGCATGAACGACAGCAATGACGCCAACGCGCCACGCGACGAACCATGGTTGATGCGCACCTATTCGGGTCACTCGACCGCGCGAGCCTCGAACGAGTTGTATCGCACCAATCTTTCGAAGGGCCAGACCGGTCTGTCGATTGCCTTCGACTTGCCCACACAAACGGGTTATGACCCCGACGATGTGCTGGCCCGCGGCGAGGTCGGCAAGGTGGGTGTGCCGGTGTCGCACCTTGGCCACATGCGCACGCTGCTCGATTCGATTCCGCCCGACAAGATGAACACGTCGATGACCATCAACGCGCCAGCGGCGTGGATGCTGGCGCTCTATGTAGCCAACGCCGACGAGCAAGGCATTGCGCCCGTGGCGCTGCGTGGCACCACCCAGAACGACATCGTCAAGGAATACCTCAGCCGAGGCACGTTCATTTTCGCCCCCGAGCCCTCGCGTCGACTCATTGTCGACATGGTGGCGTGGTGCGCACAGAACGCGCCGAAGTGGAACCCAATGAACGTGTGCTCGTATCACCTGCAAGAGGCTGGGGCTACGCCGGTACAAGAGATCGCGTACTCGTTGGCCACCGCCATTGGTGTGCTCGATGCGGTTCGCGACAGCGGCCAGGTTGAGCCCGAGCAGTTCACCCAAGTCTTTGGATCCATCTCGTTCTTCGTGAACGCTGGCATCCGTTTCATCGAAGAAACTTGCAAGCTCCGCGCGTTCACCGAACTGTGGGAGCGCATCGGGCTCGAGCGTTACGGCGTCACCGATGCCAAGGCGCGTCGCTTCCGTTACGGCGTTCAGGTGAACTCGTTGGGTCTCACCGAGGCTCAGCCCGAGAACAACGTGCAGCGCATTGTGCTCGAAATGCTCGCCGTCACCTTGTCGAAGAATGCCCGGGCGCGCAGCGTGCAGCTCCCGGCATGGAATGAAGCGCTTGGCTTGCCGCGGCCGTGGGACCAGCAGTGGTCGCTGCGCATGCAGCAGGTTTTGGCGTTCGAGACCGACCTGCTCGAGTACGAAGACATCTTCGATGGTTCTGTGGTCATCGAGGCCAAGACCAACGCCCTTCGTGACGCCGCGTGGGCCGAGTTGCAAGATGTGCTTTCACTCGGTGGGGCATTCGAAGCGGTCGACGAACTCAAGGGTCGCTTGGTGCGCTCTATGGCCGAGCGCACCCGTCGCATTGAGTCGGGCGCTCAGACCGTGGTGGGCGTGAACAGTTACGAAGAGACCACCGACAGTCCATTGGGTGGCGAAGGCAACATCATGGTTGTCGATCAGGGCGTTGAGCAAGAGGCCATCGACGACATTCGCGTGTGGCGCGCGAACCGCGATAACGCAGCGGTCGAGACGGCACTTGCAGCGTTGCGCGCTGCAGCCGAGGGCGACGAAAACATCATGTTCGCCTCCATCGAACTGGCACGCGCTGGCGGCACCACCGGCGAGTGGGCCAGTGCGTTGCGCTCGGTGTTCGGCGAATACCGCGCCCCAACGGGGGTGGCCGCAGCCGCCGGTAGGCGCACCCACGAGCTCGCTTCGGTGGCCGAGTTTGTTCGCTCGATTCCGGGCGGACCTCCGAAGTTCTTGGTTGCCAAGCCCGGTCTCGATGGTCACTCCAATGGCGCCGAGCAGATTGCCGTGGCCGCCCGCGACGCGGGTATGGAAGTTGTGTACAGCGGCATTCGCTTGACCCCCGAGCAGATTGCTGCGTCGGCTCGCGACGAAGACCCCGATGTGATCGGCCTGTCGATTCTCAGCGGTTCGCATCTGGCGTTGGTGCCCGACGTGATGGCGTGCCTTGCGGCGCTCGGTGTCGATTCGCCAGTAGTGGTGGGTGGCATCATCCCCGAGGCAGACCAGCGGCGACTCGCAGCAATCGGTGTGGCCCGTTGCTACACGCCAAAGGATTACGAACTCAGCCGCATCATGCGCGACATCGCCGAGCTTGCCGCAAGCCATCGCTCAGGTGTCTGAGCGATCGCGCCACGGCGGCGTCGACCGCATTCCACTGCCGCTTGATCAGGGCGGGCTGTGGTTGTGCGGCAAACATTTTGTTGGCCCCGATGCTGAGGCTGCAATGCAATACGTTGGTGCCACCACGGTTGTGTGCCTCAATCAGCGCGCCGAACTCGAGGTCCGCTATCCCGACTATGTCGCGTGGCTGCAGCATCAGACACCGCAGCGAGCGGTGTGGTTTCCGATCCCCGACCTTGGCGCGCCACCGATCGATGCCGCCGCAGCGTTGATCGTCGATCTGCACAGCCGCATCGCGCGAGGCGACACATTGTTGGTGCATTGCGGTGCTGGCATTGGTCGAGCCGGCACGATGGCTGCGGCGTTGTTGATGGCAATGGGCTTCGAACGCGAGCGGGCCGTGGCGCATGTTGGCGCGCATCGTCCGATGGCCGGGCCCGAAGCTGGGGCGCAGCGCGAGTTACTCGAGGCGCTGGCGCAAACGCTGCCATAGCACTAAGGCTTGCGCGTGGGCGTTAGGCAGAGACGCCGAGTTCGCGGTGCACCCATTGCTCGAGTACGGGGCCGCTC